>CAYYHI010000017.1:0-29796 GCA_964471745.1 uncultured bacterium
GATGGTGGTGCGTTCGGGAACTTTGGAGTTGGCAATTTACAAGGATAAACAGGATGCACATGATGTTTTTCCTGTTAATCCTGTATATCATTGTTAGCTTTTCATTCGTAATTCATAGAGGGATTGCTTGACGCTTGATGATTTTATATCTTGTTTTCACCTGTTGGGTGACCTCATGATAAGATTATTTTTGGTTAATTTACCATATATTAACCGTTTATACAAGGTCGCTTACAGGTTCTTTTTATTAACACAGAATTAGGGTGAGAATGTATAGGCAGACATTGATGGAGTGTATCTGAAAGGGAAATTGCCGCGTTTATGGTTAGCAGTGAATTGTATGTGTTCAAACCTCCTGACTTGGAGATACTTACTGAAAATCACATTGTTCAATAATATCCATCAAGAAAATCAACCACATAATAATCCTGTCTTAAATATAACCTGCTGGTTTGTTGTAAAGGTTAAGGATGAAGTTTATATTATATCAAATATGATCAATTAAAGAGTATTGAATATCGAAATATTATCTTAATAGAATAATCTAAGACGTATTTATAGAAGTAATATTCACTTTTAACTATTTGAATATTAGTATTTTCTCATAATTTTGGAGAGGTGGCCGAGCGGCTGAAGGCTCACGCCTGCTAAGCGTGTGTAGGGTCAAACCTACCGTGGGTTCGAATCCCACCCTCTCCGCTTGTAAATAAAAGAAAAGAGCCCGATCATAGGTATCGGTCTAACCTTAAGCTGCTTCTGTAATGACTTCATTCAAGGGGCGCTATCCAACAAGCTTCCCTTGGTCATCGAACACGCTGACCATCAAGTCCTCTTCGTCTGGATTACATCCAAAGCGGTAAGGGAACAAGGCACATTTCGTTAATTGGCAATGTCGGACTTCATGAGCCGATCCACACATGCAGTCAATGCAGTTCTGGCGGACAGCTTTCATTAGCTATGGTATTCCATACCGCCTACCTCGTTGTAAAACCTGGTGGACTGTCACGCTTATTGTCTTACATTCAGAGATTGCTTCACCGACCGCTGGAGACTTTACGAACGAAGTGAAGCAATCTCATCAGCGGTCGGTTCGCGATAACAATTAATTAGTGCCTGTTGAAAAACTCATTAAAATCGACACCAACCCGCTGGCAGACGAGGGCGTCTGCCAGCGGGTAATTTGAACTTTTTCAACAGGAACTAATTAAGTTGACAGTCCATTAAGAATTCGAAATACAAAACAAATTCAAAACTTAAAATTCTAAATTCTAAATTTCTATTACAGTTTGTTCACCAATAAATACAACGACAGGTCTCAACTGTTGAAAAAAGGGCTAATATTGTGCCAGATCTTGTACAATAACCCAAAGCTAAAATCGATCATATCTGAACGATTCAATCATTCAGATATGCTCATCCACAATTTCCAATAGAACCAGTAATCGTTCTTACTTCAATCATAATTCGCAAAATAACAATAAATAAGGTTGCTATAAATCTCCAATATTGAAATTGGCATAACTCTTGCTAAATAATGGAACATTTGTGATTAAGCTAAGAAAGCCGACTAACACCGGATGATTTTTTACCTCTTGAAGCTGAACTCAATAAGTTAATCAGAAGCTGGTGGTGACACCGACATCCGAGTTAATGCGAAGGTTATACGTTCAGAATTGAACCAACAATAACGACACGGTGAGTGAAATCACCACCCTTTCTAAAACATTGCAGGAGCTGGAGGCAAATGGATACATTCAAATTCAAGAACAAAACTTATCAGTTAGATAATACTGGATTCCTGCAGGAAATCGAGCAATGGGACGAGAACTTCGCGGAGGGGATGGCTGAAAAAGTACAGATTGTCGGCGGCTTAACGTCGAAACATTGGGATATCATCAATTATATCAGAAATACCTTCAAGGAATTCGGTAAATGCCCGGTGGTGTATCAGACCTGTCGGATGAATGGACTTAGAATGAAAGATTTAAAAGCTCTATTCCCAACCGGCTATCGAAGAGGAGCATGTAAGCTTGCCGGCATACCCCGCAGAGATGATGGAACTACTATGACCTGGTTAGGAAATTTACCTGAAGCTTTTACACCTCCGCCCCAAGATAAGATTTACAGGGTTGATATTCAGGGATTCCTTATTGATTCTGAAGAATGGGATGAACTATATTGTGCTAATAAAGCCACTGAAATGAAGATAGCGGAGAAATTGACCGATAAGCACTGGCAGATAATAAGATTCCTTCGCGAAAGCCACCGGAAGAATGGTATCATCCCTACTGTTTATGAAACCTGCGAAGCTTTTAATATTGATATTGAGGACCTTGAGAAACTATTCCCTGATGGTTATCATCGAGGGGCTGTTAAAATTGCTGGTTTGAGGATCAGATAGACTGGTGTTGTTTAATTTACCTGGGAAGCAGATCGTCAAGCGTCCCAATTAGAAGCACGTAATTATAAAATCCTTTTTTTAAGGAATTATAAATACCTGTCATAACGAGAGATAGAAATAGATTAACAGAGGATGTAATGATCTCTAACAAAGCCACCAACGTCACATGGCATAGCAGTCATGTCGAACGTGAAATGAGAGAAAACCTACTTAAACAAAAGGGCTGTACTATCTGGCTGACTGGTCTCCCATCATCGGGGAAAAGCACAACTGCCTTTACACTGGAACATAAATTAGTGCGGCTCGGGTATCTGTCTTATGTGCTGGATGGGGACAATGTTCGTCATGGATTGAATAAAAACCTGGGCTTCTCTGCTGAAGACCGGGCAGAGAATATCAGGCGAATCAGTGAAGTAACGAAGTTATTTGCCGATGCCGGTGTTATCAGTATTACAAGTTTTATTTCACCCTACCGTGCAGATCGCAATGCAGCACGGAAGCTACACGAAACAAGCAATTTAACCTTCATTGAGGTTTTCATTGATACGCCAGTGGCGATTTGCGAAGAGCGCGATCCGAAAGGATTGTACCAAAAAGCAAGAAAGGGAGAGATAAAGGGGTTCACCGGGGTGGATGATCCGTATGAATCGCCACTGAAACCGGAATTGACCCTGAAAACCGAACAAGTCTCACCGGATAAACTTGCCGATGAAATCTTTGAATACTTAATTGAACGGGGTTATTTATTAAAGCGGTGAGATTCGGTTAACCAGCCAATCAATCCATTCAGAAAGTCCTTCACCGGTCTTAGCTGAAACAGGAATAATATCCAGTCCGCCGTTTATCTTGCGAATATTGGATTTTATAAGATAGAGGTCTATGTCAAGATGGGGCTTAAGATCCATCTTGCTCAACAGGCACAGGTGACATTCGCGAAACATAAGCGGATACTTGAGTGGTTTGTCTTCACCCTCGGGCAGTGAAAGCACTACTACCTTGTGATCTTCACCCAGGTAGAATTCGGCAGGACATACGAGATTGCCGATGTTCTCGATAAAAAGTATCCGGATATCTGAAAGATCAATATGATTCAGAGCCGCTTGCACAAGGTGGGAACCCACGTGACAATCACCGCCGAATGGTTCAGTGTTGGCTTGAACAATAGGAATACCAAGCGGTTTCAACAGATAGCTGTCAATGGTGGAAGTGATATCCCCCTCGATCACAGCACAGTTGATACCGCGATCCTTTATAATAGGGATGGTCTTCTGAAGGATCGTAGTCTTGCCTGCTCCCGGCGAACTCATCATATTGATCACAAATACGTTATGCCGGTCGAAAATCGCTCGGTTTTCCTGGGCTCTGGCGTTCGATTCCTCCAGTACATCACGGATGACGGGTATTTCCATGATTATCTCCTTATGAATCTTCAGTTGTAATATGTTGCAGAATTATTCCTCGTCCACGTAACAGTTCCACTTGACCACTGCCACAGAAAGGGCAAATGAACAAGGGTATATCAATAGAGAATTCATTAGTGCAGTCACAGCAACGGCATAATATATCAATCTGCTCGATTAACAGTTCTGCTTGCGGCATCCCGTGTGAACCCTTAATAGCATCAAACAAGAAAGTCAGATTATCAGGAACAACCGCATCGAGTAATCCGACCTCCACTTGCACCTGCTTTACAGAGGCAGATAATACTTCAGCAGGCAAGGCTTCGTTGACCGATTTCAGAATACATTCTGCTATGTATAATTCATGCATGACTGGTTTGAGTGATACACCGATTAACAAATACGCGGCAGGAGTTCACCGGAGGGACGTTGCAGGCGTCTGACGCCGCCCACCGCCGTTTGCACGTGCACATGTCCAGCACCTTCACCTGTGATGTATCCGATAATCGCCGCCGCTCGACCGAGAGGATGATTTCGTAGAAGCTGCAACACATGATTCACTTCGTCTGCTTCAACAACCATTACTACCTTGCCCTCGTTAGCCAGATGGAGAGGATCAAATCCCAGCAGTTCACATACTGCGCTTACATCATCTCGCACTGGAATATCCGCTTCGTAAATAATCGCTCCATAGGGTTTCGATTCCACCATCTCGGACAGAACTGCAGCTACACCTCCCCGAGTGGGATCGCGCATCCATTTGACTGCGGATGATACACTTAGAACGGAAAATATAAGGTCATTCAGAGGTACGCAGTCGCTGTCAACGTTAGTCTGGAACTGCAATCCTTCCCGGGCGTTGAGTACAGCGATGCCGTGGTCGCCAACTGTTCCTGAAATTAGGATAGCGTCACCGGAAGCGATAGGACTATCAGAAAGACCTTTCCCAAGGGGAATCACACCGATTCCGGAAGTGTTGATAAAAACACCATCACATTCGCCGCGGGGAACCACCTTTGTGTCGCCGGTTACGATTTGCACACCGGCAATAATAGCCGTCTCAGCCGTAGAGGTCACTATTCGTTCCAAGAGATCGAGTTTAAGTCCCTCTTCTAAAATGAACCCAACCGACAAATAAAGCGGACGCGCTCCCATCACCACCAGATCATTTACCGTGCCACATACACTAAGCTTACCGATGTCGCCACCGGGGAATTCCAGGGGCTTTATAACATAGGAATCGGTAGTGAAAGCCAGATGATCACCATCAAGGCTCACAAGCGCAGCATCCTCAAGAGTTGAGAGAATCGGATTTGCAAAACGATCAACGAAGAGGCGTCGAATAAAGCGCTGCATAGCTTCCCCGCCTGCTCCGTGGCTCAGAGTAACTATCTCATCTTTCACACTTATACACTTTCACACTTTTTCACTTAACGGAGCAAAATGGTAGACCGCCGCACACGCTCCCTCAGCGGATACCATACATGCGCCAAGCGGAGTTTCGGGTGTACAAACGCTTCCAAACAGAGTGCATTCTGAAGGATGTATGATACCACACAGAACCTCCCCGCAGCGACAACCGGGGTGCTCGCGTGTCGGCTCGACTTCGACAGGTATATTTTCAGCATCCCAGCAGGAGAACTGCGGGCGGAGCTTCAAACCACTTAAAGGTATAGCACCGAATCCTCGCCACTGCATGTCACATGGTTCAAACATCTTCTCAATGAGAGCCTGGGCTTGGGGATTGCCTGTATAGCGCACTATTCTGCGGTATTGATTCTCCACTTCTGCATGACCCTGCTTAATTTGTCGGCAGAGCATGAGCAGTGCCTCCATGAGATCGGACGGTTCAAATCCCGACACAACAGATGGAATAGAGAACTCGCGAGCAATAAACTGGAAAACCTCAAGACCAGTTACAGTTATAACATGACCGGGCAGAATAAAGCCATCAATAGCCACTTTCTGTGAAGAGAGTAGAGCGCGAAGAGCCGGAGGCATGGTCTTGAGGGAGGAAAGAAAACGGAAGTTGTGTATTTCGCTGCGAACACATTCTGCAAGAGTAGCAGCCAGTGTGCAGGCAGTCGTTTCAAAACCCAATCCAAGAAACACCACTGTTCGGTCAGGATGCTTAAGCGCCCACGTGAGAGCATCCATAGGGGAATAGAACACCTGAATATCACAACCACAGGCGCGGACATCTGTAAGGGAGCGCGTTGAACCGGGTACACGGACGAGATCACCGAAAGTAGCGATTGTTATCTCCGGCAACTCAGCCAAAGCAACAGCCTGATCGATGAAATCGTTGCCTGTTACGCACACTGGGCAGCCGGGACCTGACAACAGTTGAACCTCTTCAGGCAGCAAATCGGTTAACGCAGAGCGATAGATGACTGCTGTGTGCCCGCCGCATACCTCCATAAACCGCACTGGTCTGTCAAGTGCCAACCGCCGGATTTCAGTAGCGATATGATGCACAGTATCAGCATCGCGAAAGCGTGAAAGAGCCTTCATGATCCGTACTTCTCGATTTCCCGTAGAAGAGCGAGGGTTCGTTCAGCTTCGTCTTCGTCGAGGATTTCAAGCGCGTAACCAGCATGAACAATCAGATAATCGTTGATCCTGGCGTCAGGTGTCAGCGTGAGCATAACCTCCCTGCGCGCACCGCCGATCTCCACGATCCCGCTTTGCCCGTCATGCTCCAGAAGTCTCATGGGAATGGCAAGGCACATAATTTAACCTTTCACTGCATTTGCTATGACCGCCTGACCGAGCGCCACGCCGCCGTCGTTTGCCGGAACCTTATGATGAGTAAGGACACGAAAACCACGCGCAGTCAATCGTTCTTCGAGGTGTGTATGCAGGAATGCATTTTGAAAACACCCGCCGCTGAGTGCAACGGTACCGAGTCCGGATGTCTCTCTGATAATCTCGCACATCCGCGCAAAGCCGTCTACAATTCCCTCGTGAAACCGTCGTGAAATTATTTCCGGTGATACTCCGGACTCTACGTCGGTCGTCAGTGCGTGAAACATAGGAATCGGTGAAAGAACAATATCCCCCCCCTTTGATTCCCCCCCCGCGGAGCGGGTGGGGAGAGTGGTAGGTAAAAGGTCAAACGGATAAGGTGTTTCCGGAAGAGGCGACAGTTTCCATTCAAGCTGCATAGCCGCCTGACCCTCGTACTGACGATGCGTACCGAAAAAAAGAATGGCGGCAACAGCGTCGAATAACCTGCCCAAGCTGGAGGTAGTCGGGAATATATCCGCGATCAAATTGCGATTTAAGAGAGTTTCCATAGCCTTCTCACCGACCACTGATCGCAAGGTATTCAAAAACTTCAGTTGAAGATTAAACATAGAGTCGCCAAATGTCTCGTGGAGCCACGCCAATGCCATTCGCCATGGTTCCTTAACCGCTTGCTCACCGCCCGGCATAGCAACCTGCTGCAGATGTCCGGCGCGCTCGAATCCGTTTGCATCACCAACCAGCACTTCACCTCCCCAGATGGTTCCATCGGAGCCATAGCCGGTTCCATCGAGGCAAAGACCGATGGCGGGAGCCGTTTCACCGTTCTCCGCCAGGCAAGCAACCAAGTGTGCGTGATGATGCTGCACACGCACGAGGGGCACATCGCGGGCATCGCACCACTCTTCCGCAAATCTGGTTGTCGTGTAATCCGGATGCAGGTCACATGCGCAAAGCCCTATATTAGCATCGAACAGATGAAGGAAATGTTCCAGCGTATCGTTATAAGCTGTGAAAGCCTGCTCTGTGTCCATATCACCGATATGCTGCGATAGAAACGCGAATTCCTTTTTACCAAGACAGAATGTATTTTTAAGCTGGGGTCCGAAAGCAAGAGTGTCACAGGGAAATGGAACCGGCACATGAACGCCATCAGGAACGTAACCACGCGAACGCCTTATAATTCGAGGGGATCCTGACACGACGCGAGTGACGGAATCGTCCGCGAATACATGTATCTCACGATTATGAACAAGGGCAACATCTGCCAAACTCCGCAGTCTGTCAAGCGCTTCCTCCAAGCGATAAACAACAGGTTCATCAGCGATATTGGCGCTTGTCATCACCAGTGGATGACCGAATTCACTCATAATTAACAGATGAAGCGGAGAATAGGGCAGCATTACTCCGAGGAATGGATTCAAAGGCGCTACTGCAGGAGCCACGGGACAATCAGCGCGCTTTTTAAGCAGCACGATAGGGGATTGCGGTGAAGTCAGAACAGCCTGCTCCAAGCCGGAGACTTCACACCAATCGTCAAGATACTCCAACGATGGGAACATCAGAGCAAATGGCTTTTCATCCCGATGTTTCCGTTCTCTCAGTTCACGCACTAAAGCCTCATCCCGCGCATCGCAGGCAAGGTGAAACCCTCCAATGCCATGAATAAGGGCAATCTTTCGATTTCGTAATGCTTCTGCCATAAAAGAGATGCTCGATTCGGTAACACCGCGACTGTTCCACCCGTTCGAGTCTGCTTCAAGGAAAGTCAATTCCGGTCCACATCTGCTGCATGCAACCGGCTGAGCGTGAAAACGACGATCAGCAGGATCGGTATATTCAACATGGCATTCGGGACACATGTCGAATGAACTCATTGTAGTCAGTGGTCGATCGTAAGGAAGGTCCCGAATGATCGTAAAACGCGGTCCGCAATTCACACAGTTGATAAATGGGTATGAAAACCGTCGGTTTGTCTCGTTCAACAATTCATGCCTGCATTCAGAACAGAGCGCCAGATCGGGAGGAATACTCGTGAAGGCGTGAGCCAGCCGTTCACTGGGTAAAATCCGAAAATCACCATAATTAGATAGAGGGAGGTACGACAGGTTGATTGTATCTATACACGCAGCTTTCGGCGCAGTCTCTTGCAGTGATTTGACAAATGTTCTGAGAAGATAACCTTTCCCTTGGGCATGGATATTAACTCCCTGGCTGTTATTCTGAACCGAACCTACAAGATCGAATTGCCGGGCAAGGTTGTAAATGAAAGGACGGAATCCAACACCCTGTACCATGCCTGACAAGTGGATTAATAAGTGCTGAATTATTAAGCAGTTATCGGATTCTCCCCACTTGACTCCATCCTGTTGAACGAGGCATGAATCAGATGCAAGTCTATGCGGTCCGATTGAGGCTTCAGGATGTATGAGGATCGGGAATTCCGCGGTCATATTATATGATCTGATTTACTTGCTGGAACCCGGTTTGTATGCGAAATCCCAGGCGGTCATGGACGGGGGAACAGGATATACTCCAGCGCCGGAACATATTGGGCATGGATTCTTGTCCACCTGCCTCACTTCGATAAGCCCGGTGCCCCTACAAGCGTAACATTCCTTGCCGCTTGCATTGAATCCCTTTCCGTCGCAATAGGCGCACCGATGCGCGTGATCGGGTGTTATGCAGCGGTTATCGACCCAGCCCCGACCATTGCACTCAGGGCAAGTTTTTGGCACATCCGCGGGAAAGGATTTAGGCTTTTTTTTCTCATTCTTCATTGTTTGGCGTCCTCCATCGCATTTCGGGAAACCCAATCTTTGACAAGTTCGATAGCATCACTGACCGCTGCGCGAACAGGCGGCGTAAGTTCTTCTTTTATGGTTTCCAAATCTTCAGCTTCTACCGCGATTAAATCCAAAACATAGGGCATTTTCGCTCCGAAGTTTCTTCCCAGTTCCAACGCTACTGGCAGGCTGATCTGATGGCTTATAGTCAGGTTATTGGAGGGAGTTAACTGACCGGCAGGAAAACTGTGCAGCATTCCTGGCGCCACTTTGCCGGTGCGGATCGTATCAATAATCAGTACTTTTTCGCGATCCGCCAGAAGATCAATAAGATGGAATCCGGCGACAGGAGCGAATATGATGTCCGTCTGTTCTTTTAAATCGCAGTGTTGTGCCAGTTGTCGCGCTATCTCAGGACCGAATCCGTCATCACTGATGATCTCGTTGCCAAGGCATAGAACAAGCAGCGGTTTCGGTTGGTTGACCTGAGGATTTAAATTTTCCATCATAGGATTTTCCTATTAATATTCAGTCAATCACTGCAATGTTCAGCGGCGAGAAAACCGTGAAAGAATAAATACGCTGTTACTTATTGAGACCCTTCTGTAACAGCACTTTCAAAGTAACAGCGAAACCGACGTCTCCCTTGCTCGAACCAATGCCCCACCCTTTGATCAGTTCGTTCTGAAGAAAGAGATTCGGCCCCAACATGGATCCGAAAAAGAGGCTTGTACCTGCCTCTCCCTTTACCAGTCGCTTGCCGAGGTTTGAACTGCTCTGAGCGCTCTCATATTCTACTCCCAGACCAACCAGCGCTCCAGTGGGCATTCTGTAGAAAGCTCCTCCGTGCCCGCGCAGTCCGAATTTTAGCTCCCTTTCAAACGCCCCCACCGGGTGCGCAACGAAAGTAAGTCTATTGAAATGCCAGATGCTCGGCATAGACATTTCAAGCAGGCTTGTGCTGTTATCGGCAGCGGTATGGCATTCGAGAATCATATCGAGATTATACACTCCGCGATTCTGACTCAATATACTATAGACCACTCGGAAGCCGTATTCATCGAAACCGAATTGGCTGCGCTCTTTTTCGCTCGACGCCAGACTCGCTTGAAGCGAAATTCCTTCAATCAAGCCATAATAGACGTTCAGGTTCCCTGTAAAAAGGTCAGGCTCACCGACGCGCATTTCGTTGATGGTATATTCGCAGTTACCATCCAATGCCACCATTTTAAGAGGATAAACCATACTTCCCCTTTGCATGAAGAGGTATGTATCAAAACAAGCCAAGCCTGATTGCGGTAAGACGGTCAACGTCATAACCACAATTAGTATGACAATTGGAATACGTCTCATCGGTTGACTCCAAATATGTTTAATTGATTCCAGAATCTGCAAGTAGATAACACGCTCTGCTTTTATTCCCCCTCTCTCCCCGCAGAGCGGGGGGGAGAATAAAACGGTTCTAACTTGTCAAATGCTTTTTCAATAGGCGCTAATTATAATGCAACTGCCGGTTATCAGCAGTTCCTGGTCACCTTCTGAACAACCTTTCCGGTTTCGGCATCATGCACTATAACCTCCAATGGCATTTCACCAGCCAGAGAATGTGTAGCGCAACCGAAGCAGGGATCATAAGCACGGAACGCCATTTCGATGCGGTTAAGGACGCCCTCTGTGATCTCGACACCCTTATGGATTAAACCCTCTGCCGCCCGCTTGATGGACATCGTGATGGGGGCGTTGTTGTTGGTTGTGCCGACAATCAGGTTTGCCTCGGTTATGAAGCCGTTCTGATCGGTTTTATAATGATGCGTCAACGTTCCACGCGGCGCTTCCACGATACCGATCCCTTCGCCAATGATACCTTCCGGCGGATTGTGGATATGATCCGATGTGATTTCTTCGTCATGAGCAAGTTCGAGGGTGGCTTCACATGAGTAAACCAACTCGACTACTCGCGCCCAGTGGGTTGCCAGCGTGGCGTGAACCGGAGTCTTACCGCTGCTGTCGCCGGTGAGGGTTTCATAGAACCGCTCGTATTCGGCTTGAGCCAGCGGTGTTGCCATACCGTCGGAAACGTTAAGACGCGACAGTGGAGTGGCTTTGAACACACCGGATTCCACGCCATCTTCAAAGCCCTTCCAGCCGATCTTTTTCAAGTATGGATACTTGAGATAAGTGTAAGGTTCCACGTGTTCTGCCACATAATCCAGGTATTCAGTAGGTTTGTATTCGGCGTGCAGTTTGCCGTCCGGTCCGGTTACGCGAACATTGCCATCATAGAAGTTTACTTTCCCGGCATCATCCACCAATCCCATATTGTAAGTTTTATGTGAATAGGTATCCGAGAGGATTAAATCCACATACTCTTTATTGGCGAGGATGATGTCGTCAATAATTTTGATGCTGAATTTGGCAAACTCCACCATATCCTCGCCGATCTTTATCATCTCGTCGCGTTCTTCATTGGAGATGCGTTTTGCCATGCCGCCGGGCAGGGTTGTCACCGGATGAACCTTCTTCCCGCCAATAATCTCGATAACCCTCTGCCCTCGGGCGCGCTGTGCGATGACCGCCCTGCCAGCGTCCAGCCCGACCTTGGCTATTACACCGAGAATGTTGCGCTCGGCAGGAGGCGCATCAGGTCCGCAGATAAAATCGGGACCCGCCAGAGCATAGAAATGAACGGTGTGATCACTGGCATAGAATCCATTGTATTCGAGATTGCGCAACTTGATTGCAGCGGGGGGAGGTGTAACACCGTAAACTGCGTCGGTGGCTTTGGCGGAAGCCATGTGATGAGCGTCCGGACAGACGCCGCAGATACGCGTTGTAATGCGGCACATCTCTTCGACCGGGCGTCCCTGACAGAATTTCTCAAAACCGCGCAACTCGGGAATCTGGAAATAGCAGTTGGCAAGCGAACCGTCGTCGTTCACGAAAAGGTGAATCTTGCCGTGTCCTTCCAGTCTGGTGATGGGGTCAATTACGATGGTCTTCATATTTGTGCCCTCCTCAACATTGAGTCCGGCAGGCTGAAACGGTAGAATGTTCCAACCGGATCGGGAATAGTGTCAACAATTCTCTTAATCTCCTCTGGATCGGTAGAGTCTATGACGCTCGCGATGGCAGACGCCATTTTCGCTCCCTGATCGCGAATGTTAACAGGCTTGCCATAGCAGCCGCGACAGGGAACCCCTGCCGATACACACTTGGCGCCGCATCCCGATCTGGTGGCTGGTCCGCAGCATACGATGCCCTGCTCCATCAAGCAGATGTCCGGGTCTATAATTATCTCGAAGGGACGCACAAACTTTTTAATTTTCTTGACGTCGCGTGCGCGCTCACATTCATCACAGCAGGTCTTCTCGGTTGCTCCCAGCACCGTTCCCTTGGGAGGCAAAGGTTTGTCGTTTTTCAAGATGTCAATCACTGTCATAACTACGCTGGCAATCTGATCCGACTGTGGTGGGCAACCGGGAATGATATAATCTACGTCTGTCACCTGAGTTAGCGAGCGTACGGTGTTCCACATTACCGGAATGGTCAATTCACCCTCCGAGACGACCGTTTTGGGTTGTGGGATAATACCGTTGGGATTGTCAGTTGAAGGGGACTGAAGATATGCGTATTCGCAGATGCTCTTTTTGTCGTAAAAATTTGCCAATCCCGGTATTCCACCATCTGCAGCGCAGCTCCCAAAGGCGCATAAAACTACTGATTTTTCACGAAGCAAGCGGGTGATCTCATAGTTTTCGCTGTTGCGAATTGCTCCGTTGAAAAGTGTGAGGGTGATGGATTTATCCGGCATCGCCTCGACGTCTTTATATTTGATGTCTGCAGCACAGGGCCAGAAGACGATATCGAAGAAATCAGCTACATCGAGAATCTTGTCTTCAATATCGAGGATGGCGATATCACAACCGCCGCATGAAGCAGCCCAGTAAACTGCGAGTTTGGGTTTTGCCATAACTTCTCCTAACCAGCCATCGACGATTGATCTTCCAGTTCCTGCGCCTGGACCCCTTCACCACAAAGTTCATCGAATTTATCCGGATCAAAACTCCATTCCTTTAACTGCAAAGGACCCAACGATCGAATCTGCTCTGTGAATTCGGTGACTATTTCCCTAAATCGTTCACCCTCTGACGCCGATACCCATTCCAGCCTTAACCGCTGGGGATCGATCCCCATATCCCTCAGCAATATGCCGGTCAACGGGATGCGGCGCATGCACTTGTAGTTGCCTTCCACGTAATGGCAGTCACCCGGGTGACAACCACAGATCAACACTCCATCCGCTCCGGCACGAAACGCATCGAGAATGAAACCGGGATCGACCCGCCCGCTGCACATTACCCGAACACTCGTCAGGTTTGCCGGGTATTTCATGCGAGCAGTCCCCGCAAGATCAGCTCCCGTATAGCTGCACCAATTGCATAGAAAACCAAGGATTTTCGGTTCAAAGCTCATGCCAGTATCCCTTCAATTTGAGCGTATATTTGTTCATCTGTGAAGTGACGAGCGACAATAGCGCCACTTGGACAAGCTGCCACGCAAGTGCCACACGCCTTGCACAATGCTGAATTGACGACGCTGACCTTCTTTTCTTCGTCAAAGGTGATGGCGTTATATGGACATAGACCGTTGCACATCTTACAGCCGCTGCAATAATCCTCCTGAATAACCGCATACGCTGCATCCAGGAACAGCTCGCCTTGATTCAATATCTTAACCACCTGACCAGCCGCGGCGTTGCCCTGTGCAACTGCGTCAGGTATGTCCTTGGGACCCTGACAAGCTCCTGCAAGGTAAACACCATCGGTTGTTGTCGACACCGGCGCAAGCTTCGGATGAGCCTCGATAAACCAGCCATCCGCACCTGTTGAGATGTTCAATTTACGCGCCAGATCCGGGGCGTCCCTGTTGGCTTCAAGCGCTGTGCAAAGTATGATCATGTCCACCGGAATTTCGCGGAATTTGCTGATTAATGTGTCTTCACAGCGTACTAAGAGATTACCTTCGACTCTATCCACCGGTCTTGCAGGAACCACTTCGGCGCCTTTACCGCGAATAACGTTAACGCCTTCATCGAGTATTCGCTGATAGAACTCTTCATAACCCTTGCCGAAAGATCGCATATCAATGTAAAGTTGATATATTTCTGCATCGGTTTTTTCCTTCACCAGGTGGGCGAACTTCAATGCGTACATACAGCATACCCGGCTGCAATACTTATGGTAATTCTCGTCGCGGCTGCCGATGCAGTGCAGTATTGCGATAGAGCGCGGTTCTTCTCCGTCTTCCATCACGATCCTTCCGCCGGTGGGGCTGGCAGCGTTATTCATCTGCTCGAACTCTATGGCGCTGAGGACATTCGGATATTTACCGTATCCAAACTGCCTCATGGGTGTTGGATCGAAATCCTGGAATCCGGTTGCCACAATCACCGCCCCGACTTCAATCTCCTCAATCTCATCCTTATCATCATAGTTGATACAGTCCTTGGGGCAAACCTCTGAGCAGATCATACATCCGCCGGTCTTCATGTGGATGCAGTGTTCCGGGTGAATTCGCGGTACATTTGGAATCGCCTGTCGGAAGGGAATCGAGATTGCAGAATTTGGTCCGAGTGTGAGTTCCGAATGAAGGATGCGTCCTTCAATGTCCGTTATTCTTATATGTCCTGTGGGACAATATCGAGCACAGGCTCCGCAGAGAATGCAATCCTCACTCACCTCATGGAACGGAGTGGAGATCTCACGATTTATACCACGGTCGCTGAAAGCCAAGGCATGCGCACCGACAACCTCGTCGCAAATTCGCACGCAAAGACCGCATTTAATGCAGGTATCCGTTCCGACTCCCCAGCGTGGTTCAGTAATACCAAGCTCATCCATAAGCTGCTGTAAAGCCGGTACCGGTGCGCATCGGCTCAGAAGCATCTCGAGGTTAACCCTCCGGGTATTCATAACCCGTGGAGTATTTGTGTATATCTCAAGCCCCTCCCACACCGGGTAATTGCAGGCAGTTACGATTTTGGACCATCCCTTGCCGTCGCGAGCCTCCACCGCGCAGATACGACACGCAGCATAGGGGGTCATGTACCGGTAATAACACAAAGTCGGGATTTTTATCCCCAGCTCTTCCGCAGCTTGCAGCACATACAATCCCTCTTCAACTTCGATGGGTTGACCATCGATGGTTATGTTTAACTTTGCCATCTATTGTTCTCCTAAGCTACTGCTGCACTTTGTTTTTTCATCGGCGGTCTCCATAATTCTTTGGCGTGGAGTTGAATCGCTTCCCCCTCGCCCCGCTTTACCCTTTTTACGCTTCCAATGTTGCATATCTGGTAACATGCGCCGCACTGAATACACTTATCCTGATCTATGTAGTGAAGTTTCTTTCGCTCTCCGACTATCGCGTTTGTAGGACAAGAGTCATGACAGAGATAGCATCCGGTGCAGGTTTCATCGATGGCGTGTGACACCAATGCCTTACAAACACCCGCCGGACAATACTTCTCCGTAATATGAGCCATATACTCCTGACGGAAATATCTGATGGTTGAGAGAACGGGATTGGGCGCGCTGCCGCCCAACTGGCAGAGGCTGGTATCTATCATTACCTGCGAAAGCTCCTCAAGCGTATCGATGTCCTTAAGCTCGCCCCTGCCCTCACTTATTTTATCCAGGATACCAAGCATGATGCGCAGACCTTCACGGCATGGGAAACACTTGCCGCAACTCTCCTCCTGCAGAAAGTTGAGAAAGTATTTGGCGACATCGACCATGCAGGAATCCTGATCCATGACTATCATCCCGCCTGATCCCATCATCGATCCAACCTTGGTGAGTTCATCGAAATCAACAGGCAGATCGAGAAGACTGACGGCTTCCTCATCATCCCTGATAGATCCGTTGGCAACGAGGCTGTCGTGGACTGCCTTTTCGCGAGTCTCAACCACAAGAGTGCCTCCAGAAGGACCACCGGTCTGAACCGCCTTAAACCTTTTACCCTTTGGCACTCCTCCGCCAATGTCGTGAAGAATCTGGCGAAGGGTGATGCCCATGGGAACCTCCACCAGCCCGGTATTATTCACCTTGCCAGTCAGAGCAAACACCTTGGTTCCCTTGGAACCTTCAGTTCCGATGCCGGCATACCAATCCGCACCCTTCTCAATAATGAGCGGCACATTAGCCCAGGTTTCCACGTTGTTAAGGTTGGACGGTTTATCCCACAAACCGGCTTCTACAGTATGAATGTACTTGGCACGGGGTTCACCGATCTTACCTTCGAGTGAAGCCATCAGTGCCGTCGACTCGCCACATACGAATGCTCCACCTCCACGCGATATTTCCAGGTCGAAATCGAAGCCGCTGCCAAGAATATTCTTGCCCAAGAGCCCATATTCACGAGCGGCTTTTATAGCAACGCCGAGGTTCTTTACCGCAAGAGGATATTCGTTGCGCACATAAACATACCCTTCACTACTGCCGATGGCGAACGCCCCGATAATCATCCCTTCAATCACTGAATGAGGATTGCCTTCGAGCAACGAGCGATCCATGAACGCTCCCGGATCACCTTCGTCAGCGTTGCATATCACATATTTCGGCTCACCTTTTACCTTCCGGCAGGAAGCCCATTTCTTCCCGGCAGGGAAACCTCCACCCCCCCTGCCCCGCAATCCTGACTTCCTGATTTCCTCTATTATCTCTTCAGGAAGCATTTTATACAGGGCTTTGGCGACCGCTTGGTATCCACCAAGAACTATGTAATCATGGATAGAGGTTGGATCCATGTGTCCGTTCTTGCCGAAGACCAGCCGCATCTGTTTATTATAGAATGGAATGTCTTTTTCGTGCTGTATGTACTCTTTGGTTTGAGGATCTCGGTACATAAGTTTCTTGACAAGTTGTCCACCTTTGATAGTTTGGTTCACGACCAATTTCGCATTAGAAGGTTTCATTCGCTGATAGAAGGTTCCTTCCGGTTGCAGCACCACCAGAGGTCCCCGCTCGCAAAAACCGTGACATCCGGTTGTCCTGATCTCAACCTCCTTTTCCAGCTTACTCTCCTTGAGGGCTTCTTTGAATGCCTCAGTAACGGCTTCGCAACCGCAAGCCAGGCAGCCTGTTCCAGCGCAGATGGTTATAATTGTCTTGTTCTCCTGCCTCTGTTTGAGAAGCTGATCACTCAGTTGGTTGAGTTCTTTTGGGGACGGAAGCTTATAAGGCTTCATTCTTCATCCTCCACCTTTTCTTCCTCCTCTTGTTCGTCTCCGGCAATCCCGCGAACTTTATCCAGAAGTCTATTCATTTTGGAAACAGTCATCTTGCCGTGGTATTCACCGTTCAAAGTAAGGATCGGACCGAGCGCACAAGCTCCCATGCAATTGACCGTTTCGTAGCTGATCAATCCATCCGGTGTGGTTTCACCGGGTTTAATACCCAACGCCCGGCTCAGGTTCTCAACAATCACCGGCGCCTGGCGAACATGGCAGGCAGTACCAGTACAGACGCAAATATGGTTCTTCCCTTTGGGAGTCAGGCTGAAGGCTCTGTAGAAAGTCGCCACACTGTAAATCTGAGCCAAAGGAAGGTTCATTTCCCTGGCGACAAGCTTCAAGCCTTCGATCGGCAGATAATTATAATGCTTCTGGATATCCTGTAATGCCATTATCAAAGCCGGGGCTTTAGCGCCATAGTTGTCGATGATGGTGGAGATTGCCCGATCAAGGTCATATTGGGTGACGGCTGGATTGCTCATAATACCATGGCTCCTTCCCTGGGTTTGCTGACTTGTTCAGGCATGGGTTGCGCACCCGTGAGTATCGTCAGGTCGTGTTCGGGTCCTATCGATTTTGGTCGGCGTACATTTGACGATCTCCCCTCCTTGAATACTTTATCGCCAAGTATCAACTTCCGGTCTATTGGGAACGGCTGGCTGGGACAGGCTTCGTAGCAGGAACCACAACTGTTGCACAACTCGGGATTCACATATCGCGCCTTCTTCCTAACCTTAATTTTGAAGTTGCCTATGTAGCCTTGAACCTCTTCGATTTCGGCATAAGTTAGAAGCCTGATTCGAGGATGTTGCCTCACAGCGACCATCTTGGGAGTCAGGATACAGGCGGCGCAATCCAGCGTAGGAAACGTCTTGTCGAATTTTGCCATATGACCGCCGATCGATTCCTCCTTTTCCACTAATACGACATCATAACCCGCGTCGGCAATCTGAAGAACCGCTTCGATACCGGCAATGCCACCGCCGATAATCATCACCCGCTTGCCAATTGGAACTTGGCGCATTTCCAATGGTTCATGAAACACTACGCGTGCTACTCCACCCCGAATAAGGGCATGCGCCTTTTGAGTTGCAGATTTGTGATCGAAGGTCACCCAGCTCACCTGCTCGCGGATGTTAACCATCTCGAAGAAGTATCGATTTAATCCGCCCCGTTCGACAGCCTTGCGAAAAGTCAGTTCATGCATCAATGGGCTGCAGGCTGCGACCACGACCCGATTAAGATTCTGTTCCTTGATGTCATTGATGATGAGTTCCTGACCCGGTTCCGAACACATGAATCTGTAATGTGTAGACACTGTTACATTAGGATAAACCTTCATCTCTTCTGCAATCTGCGCAACATCGACCATTTTAGAAATATTCGTGCCACAGTGGCAAATATACACGCCGACTTTGCAAGACGCTTTGCCATTACCGTTTCCATTGCTGTCGCTCATACGGCTTTCCTCGCAGGTTTGGGTTTAAGTTTAATGTCCTTGGCCTCAATCAACATGGTATCCATCCCTAATTTCACAGGGTCGATGCCAAGAACGAGACCCACGAGCTGGCTGAAATATAAAACCGGCACGTGGTGATTGAGTTTGTAACGCTCGTTGATTCGTGGCTGGTAGGATTCAAGGTTCATCTGACACAATGGACAGGTTGTGACGAGAACATCCGCTTTATTAACCTCCGAGCAGGTTAGAATATGATTATTCAAACTGAGAGCAACATCCTCGTAAGTGGTCATAAGCATCCCTCCGCAACAGCGGACCTTATCGGGAAAATTCACCACCTCAGCTCCCAATGCCCTGAATAGAATATCAAGGGACTGCGGATCATCCATATCGTCAAAATGATAGACTGGACGGACAATCATACAGCCATAATATGGGGCAATACGTAGTCCATCCAGGTCGAATACGCTTGCCTCCTGGATATTCTCTATTTTCACATCATTAACAAGTATATCCAACGGATGGCGAACATCGACCATTTTATCATAGGAGAGGTTTGCCGCCTTTAGAGATTCATTGATTATTTTTCTTGAGTGAACGTTCCAAGCCATGTGCCGGTTAGTCTTGCGGAGGGTTGTATAACATGCGCTGCACGGAGCGCAGATGTCACAGCCCATGTTCTGGGTAAGCGCGAGATTACGTGCACTCACGGCAAAACCGACCACCTTATCAACCGACATGCACATCGTCGCACCACAGCAGTTCCAGTCTTCAATCTCGCGCAATCCCACACCAAGCCTTCCGAATACCTCCCGTATAGACATATCATAGGGTTTTCCGGTATTCTCCAAGCTACATCCCGGATAATAAGCAAATTCCATCATGCACCCTCTATTTCAAGTTGTTTTGCCTTGTCAATAATGGCACGTATCTCATTGACCTTTTTGATGGATTGCGGTCGCACTGAAAGCCGTCCTCTTCGTATCATGGCAAGCCCCCACGACGCATTTGCGACAAGCTTTTTAGGATCAGTTTTAAGCAGATACTTTATACCCAATCCCATCTCGAAGTTGCGACCATACTTGTAGATGTTCGAAATGAATGCTTCGGAAAGTGCGTGAACCGGAAATTTAGGTGGATAAATCTTCATATTCATAGCCAACCGTTTCAGAGCATACATCATGTCCGTAACCAAGATTCCCGATGGACATCGAACACGACACTGGTAGCAAGATGCACAAATCCAGATGGTACGGCTGTGAAGAATATCCTCGAGGTGACCAGCGCGAAATAAAGCCACTATCTCGCGCGGAGTGATATCCATCATATACGATACCGGACAGGAGCCGGTGCAGGTACCGCACTGGATGCAGTTCTGGATTTTCTCACCGCGAGGTATGCTTTTAACCTGTTCCCAGAAGGCGGCTCTCAGCTCGGCTTCACGCTTTTTAATGGGTTCAACAAGAGGCTTTTTTGCCATGTATACTCCAGTATCTTCATTGGTCAGGTTGATTATCACCCTGACAGGTTGATTAAAATATGTTACTATGTGAAATAATTCACATTACAGGTCTATATTGTTATTACCATAGGCAAGATGTATGCCAGAATTTTACATCACATAATAGTAATATAACATATTATTAATACAAAATATACAGATTATTTATGTCAGAAGATAAATTTCATACCTGAATGATTCAATCATCCAATCGTTCAAATATGAACGATTTATAATCTACGCAATCGTAATCTTTCGCAATCAAACAGTATCTCTACCGGATCGTCCTCCCGGATGGTGGTGGTGAGAGACCCAGCTTCTTAATTTTCCGGTAAAGTGTTGACAGACTGATTCTCAGTTCGCGAGCCGTATCCTGGTGACTCCAATTGTTCCGCTTCAGGGCTGTGTTGAAGAATAGGGTTTCCATTTCCTTCATACTGCCTGTTATTCCCACAACAGGCTCAGGTCGCTTTTCCTGAAGGTATTTTGGAAGGTGTTCGATTTCGATCTCACCACCGGCACAAAGTGCAAATGCGTGTTCAATAATGTTCTCCAGCTCCCTAACATTACCAGGGAAGTGATAACTTATCAGGATATTCAGAGCAGCCAGGTTTATACCGGATATATCCTTGTATTTCAAATGGTTGAATCTACTGATAAAGTGATCGATTATCAGGGGTACGTCCTCAAGCCGCTCGCGCAAAGGAGGCACCTTGATGCGGATTACATTTAAACGGTAATATAAATCCTGACGAAAATCACCGGATTCCATAAGCTTATCCAGGTTTCGGTTAGTAGCGGCGATTATCCTAACATCAGCTTCAACTGATTTAGTACTGCCCAAAGGTTCGTACACATGATCCTGTAACACTCGAAGGAGTTTAACTTGCAACATCAGTGAAATATGACCTATCTCATCTAAAAACAGCGTACCCCCTTCTGCCATTGTAAAACGTCCCTTTTTATCTTTCTTTGCATCGGTAAATGCACCCGCCTTGTACCCGAAAAGCTCCGACTCACACAGTGAATCCGGTATAGCATTGGAATTAACGCATATCATAGGTTTATTTCGTCGATGGCTGTATTGATGGATGGCTTGAGCGACCAACTCCTTGCCGGTTCCGGTCTCCCCTTCAATTAAAACCGTCGAATCACTTTTCGCGATTTTTGGCAGCGTCTCAAAGACCTCCTGCATCTGCTGACTGCGACCGATCATATCTGTAAATGTGTAAGAGCTCGACAGTTTCTTGCGTAAAACCTCTACATGATTGAGGTCCCGGAAAGTCTGTACTCCTCCAATGATTTTACCTTGATTGTCCCTAAGCAGTGCGGTGCAAACATTTATAGGAGCTCTATGACCGTTAGAATCGGTTGAGGAGATGAAATGATTATTCACCGGTTTACCTGTCTTCAGTAACTGGTACAGAGCGCACTCATTGTCATGGATGTTGAATACATCGTTACACTTAATACCGATGGCGTCATCTTTGATCACCCCGGTAATCATCTCTGCAGTTCGGTTGAAGTAAGTCACTCTCATATCCAAGTCTATTGTCATAACACCATCAGAGATGCTGTCTAATATGGACAATAATCTCTCAACCGTCATTCTCGATTCCGATGAAGAAATAGATTTACTTTTCTTCATTATCCAGTTTCCTCAACCGGCGTATTATGCCAAGCGCGCTGTCACCTGTAGCGATTTGCTGGATCTTCTCCATACGTTCCAGGTTCTTTTCAAACTTTTTCTCAAAACGAACTTGGTAAGCATCCTTAAGCAACTCAATCAAGCGGTCAAGTTCATAGGGCTTCGGCAGGTAACTGTAAGCTCCAAGTTTGGTGCATTGTACTGCCGACTCCAGTGAACCGTGACCGGTCAGGATGATTACCTCAAGAAACTTATGGTCGCGCTTGAGGAATTCCAGCAGATTCTGACCGTTTATACCCGGCATCTTGAGATCGACAAGTGCCAGGTCGAATTTCTCGTTTTGTGCGGCTTCCAAAGCTTCTTTGCCGTTCGTGGCTTTGGTTACATCAAAGTCACGCAACTCAAGACGCCTGGCGATCGAATTAAGAAAAGCGACCTCATCATCAACGATTAGAAGTTTGATTTTACTGCCCATTATGTCGCTCCATAAGGAGTATTTGTGTCTGGTAAGGGAATATGTTAGTAATCCCGTTTCCCAATAGATTGCTTCACCGACCGCTGGCGGCATTAAGAACGAAGTGAAACAATCTCGTCAGCGGTCGGTGAAGCAATGACAATTAAGTAAGTTGACAGTTCATTGGTACCCAGATTCTGTGTTATGACGAATAGTTGGATTAATCGTGGCGTCAGGTGTCCCCACCTGACGCTTGAAACATCACTCTACCGCCACGTGAGGGCACGTGGCAGCACGCTTATCGCTGGATTAGGGTTTTTAATTGAATATGTCTGCATTATATTACTCGCTTCGAATACTCTATTGTTTTATCATACAATTACGCAAGCGGAAGAATGATTGTAAAAGTGCTTCCCTTGCCGAGTGCGCTCTCTACCTGGATTTCTCCCCCCAGGTTCTTTACGATACTGTAACTGACGGACAGTCCCAGTCCGGTTCCTTTGCCGACTTCCTTGGTTGTAAAGAAGGGAAGAAAGATTTTATCGATTTCTTCGGGAGATATCCCTCTTCCTGTATCTGAAACAGCGATATGAACCTTCTCATCGCAATTAGAGGTAGTCACCGTTATACGCCCCGGACCTTCGCCAATTGCATCAATGGCATTGTTAATGATGTTCAGGAATACTTGTTCCAACTGAAGCGCATTTGTTGTTATTAGTGGGAGACCCTCACCATACTCCCGAACCAATTCTATATTTGATGTTGCCATTTCCCGTTTCATGAAACCATCCAACACGTCATTAAGAAGCTTATGAACATCATACGAAGCGAGTTTGATATCGGTCTGATGTACAAATCCAAGCAGCTTTCGCGTTATGTCGCGGCAGCGAAAAGCGGCATCGTGTATTTCACAAAGATGTTCATGTAATTCATCCTGAGTAACCTCCTCCCCGTACTTAGGATCCATCAAGTCCCTCATCAATCCGGATTCTTCACTGATAATTGCCAATGGATTGTTAATCTCGTGAGCTATTCCGGCAGCCAGTTCTCCGACGGATGCCAGCTTTGCAGCATGTTCCAACTGTGTTTTGGTTTGTATACTCTCCTCTTGAAGCTGAACCCACTTTTTCGCACGAGAGATGATTATGAAAGAAATGATCAGAATAACAGCCAGCGACACTGAGATAATTCTCAGATCGAGCCCCAGGTAAAATCCGGACCGCTTGTCGTCAGCCCACTGCACGGTCAGAGCCAAATCTGCCGTTCGCAGCCAGGAATAGCCATACTCGTGGCTGGTCTGACCAATCATTACCCGCTCCACGCCAAGCCTCGGTTCGGACGGTGGGACAACGAACGATTCCTCGAGTAATGCACCAACATGTTGAGTCACGAGTTGATAGTAACCATCCTTATTGACAATCGACGTATAAACCTCACCTGTTCCTTCATGCGAGGTGATGTATTCATATATCTTATTTGGATCAAGTGTAGCCCGCAGAACGATATATTGCCCCTCGATGATCCGACTTACCCCGATAGTGAAATGAGGCTGCTTTCTGAAACCCAGATAGATGTCGGTAATGATGAAATTATCCGGTCTATTGCGTAATTCGATGTACCAGGATTCCGCGCTGTAATCACGGAGTTCCAATGATGGGAAAGGTCCCGCGTATCCTACCTGAACACCTGATGAATCGAAAAAGCCGATATCGACAAAGGTGTCAGAGTTCTTTTTCAAACCGATTAAATATCTTTGCATAGACCCAGCGGATGGTGGCACCTCCAGTTTCGGATTGTCAATCAAGTTGGCGAGATTTACCACCCTCTCCCGCAGAAACAGATCCAGCGTGTTCGCCTGATGTTCGGCAATTGACCTTAAATGGATGCGACGGCTTTCGTTCAACAATCTGCTGGACTGAATGTGAAAGTAGACCGTGAGCAGAATGAAGGGAGCCAGGTAGGTCAGTAACAAACGAACAATAGTCCTCTTCAACAGCTCCTGATGACGTTTCCCCGGTTTTCTTTGAACTGGTCTACTATCTGGCATAATTCAGTGTAATTTCTGAATTTTAAACTTGTTTCTTATTTTGAATTTTGAGTTTGTTTCGTATTTCGTATTTCGCAATTTTATTAGACTATCAACCTAATTAATCGTCATTGCTAACCGACCGCTGACGAGATTGCTACACTTCGTTCGTGGGGACCGCCAGCGGTCGGTGAAGCAATCTCTGAATGTAAGACAATTAGCGTGACAGTCCACTTGGGATAGACTTAACGTTTTCCTTTGCTTTCAAGAAAGTTTAGATATTCAACCAGCCTCTGAATATCGATCGGTTTGTAGAAAATTCTATTCACATATAATTGCACATGATCTCTGTATGCCGTAATCACAACAATTGGTATCATTGGGTGAAGACT
Source organism: uncultured bacterium (assembly GCA_964471745.1). Lineage (GTDB taxonomy): Bacteria > Electryoneota > AABM5-125-24 > Hatepunaeales > Hatepunaeaceae > CAYYHI01. The sequence continues at coordinate 25,109 of CAYYHI010000017.1, forward strand.
ACGGATTTTATCCAGAACTTCCACCCCGCTTATCTTTGGCATTTTCAGATCGGTGATGACTACATCGAAATCGTTCTTGGATTGGAATCGTGCAATGGCTTCCTCCGGATCACTAAAAGCCTCGCTGTCAAATCCCAACATTTTCAGGGTAGCGGTTAATGCCTTCAATGAGGGTTTGTCATCTTCTATTATTAGAAGTTTCATAAATACACGGTATTTTGCCCATATTGGCCTTATGGATCAATCGTTCATTGGGAATAATTACAAGCTATGTGCCAGATAGAATGCGCTTGTTAATTTCTTTACAAGAACGATATTAACAAAGTATTAGGAATATCACTCGCAGAGGTGGAATACACGCAATCCCGCTCAAGTGAAGGATTTCACACGTGTCAAATGCAACAATAGGGCGATTCCGCCCATGAGAAGGGAAGATTGTGGGACTTTAGTAGTGAGTTACCACAATCCAGCGATACTATTGTATGTTATGACGAATAGTTGGATTCATCGTGGCGTCATGTGTCCCTATCTGACGCTTGAAACATCACTCTACTGCCACGTGAGGGCACGTGGCAGCACGCATGTTTCCGGATTAGGGTTAAGTTATTGGATTCAATCCAAAATGGGAGTATCGGTTATGGATTGAGTTTGGGGGTTAGTCCAGTTTTTTAATTCGCGATCTTAAAGCATAGCGAGACATTCTCAAATACTGCGCCGCCTTTGATTGGTTTCCGTCGAATATCTCTAATGCTTTGCGGACAATTGCCGTATTCAACTCCTCCAGACTAAAGCCTTCATCCGGGAGTTGCATGGGGATAGGATAGCGTAGAGAGTCCCTGGTGTGTTCTGTTTGACGAGCTTTTATGTGAAGAATACCGAGATGTTCGGGAAGCAGTTCCTGACCATCGTAAAGCAGAACGGCATTCCTGATCACATTTTCCAATTCTCTGATATTCCCCGTCCAGGAGTAAGATTCCAACACGCTGAAAGCATCGTGATGAATCGTGCGAAAACCTCGATCTTTCTGCTGAGCGTATGCTGCAAGGAACATCTGAGCAAGCGGGAGTATGGAGGTCTGTTGATTGCGTAGAGATGTTACTTCGATGCGTCCCACATTCAGGCGGTAGTAAAGATCCTGTCGAAATAAACCTTCCTTGATCATTGCTTCGAGATCCCGATTTGTTGCCGTAATTACCCGGAAATCAAGTGATATCTTGTGAGTGCTGCCGACCCGGTAGATGGCTTGTTCCTGAAGTGCTCTGAGTAGCTTGGGTTGCATCGACAGTGGGATCTCTCCCACCTCGTCGAAAAAGATAGTGCCTCCGTTTGCAGCCTCGAACTTACCAGGCGAACCCGAACGCTTCGCTCCGGTGAAGGCTCCTCCAATATACCCAAACAGCTCACTTTCAAAAAGAGTCGGTGTAATCGCAGCACAATTGACAATTACGAACGGCAGATCGCATCCTTCATGCCCGTAATGGATCAGCCGCGCAAACATCTCCTTGCCTGTTCCTGTCTCACCTTCGATGAGCACCGGTACGGACCGGTCTTCGTGAAAGCGGAGCGCCATTTTGGCTTGCGCTCGCATTACCGAAGAAAACAGACCGATTTGGGAACCGTCAGGAAACGAAATGATGGACTCTTGTGGCTCTTGGAAATGCACAGGATGCTTTTTAACTGAATCCTTTCTTACTGAATTCAACTGAGCGCCGGACTCTTCTATTGACTTCTGCATCACAAGGCGGTTGACAATATCGAGCAGCTCTGCAGCCTTAACCGGCTTACGAAGATAGTCGGCGGCGCCTCCACGCAAGGCGGCTATGGTACTGTCAAGATCGGCGAAACCTGTTATGAGAATCACGTCTGTTGTTGACCCTGTTGGCGAGTGTTTTATTTCGCTCAACAGATCCATCCCGCTCATGCCGGGCATCCGAATATCGGTGATAATTATTGGAAAGGGATTCTGTCGATACAGCTCCAACGCCTGACGAGCATCTTCGCACGCTGTCACCTGGTGACCGAGCAATCCTTCTATTACTTGAGAGACTACCCTGCGGCTCTGCTCGTCGTCGTCCACGTGAAGTATACGCACTGTTTAACTCCCTTTTGTATCCTTTAAAACCGGAAAACGTATGGTGAATGTTGCTCCCCCATCATCGTTGTTGCACGCCTCGATATTGCCGTTAAACCGATCAACGAACATCTTTACAATTGCCAATCCCAACCCCATCCCTTTTCCGGGATTGCGAGTCGAATAGAATGGGCCGAAAAGCTGTTCCGGCAACTGGTTTGGGAGTCCCGGTCCGTTGTCGCTGACTTCAAGCGTTATATGTTCCCTATCTTGACGCGTGGTTATTCTTATTCTTTTATTTTTCCGCTCAACTTCATCCAAAGCATGTATGGCGTTAATCAAGAGATTGTTGATAATCTGCTGCATCTGCACCGAGTCACCAAGCACTGGTAAAGATCCTTTAAACAGTTGCAAATCCAACTCGATCTGGTGATTCTTTATCTGACGGGTAATCAATTCGAGGGCGTCCTGTAAAGCCTCGTTCAGATCGACTTTAACAGGTGTCTTTGGAGTTGGAGTTGCCCAGAAGGATCGCATATGCTCGACAATTTTGGATATTCTTTTTGAACCGCTTGAAATCTCCATTATAAGGTTAAGAAGGAATTCCGGAAAGCTTCCCGGATTTTTTTTACTCCAGAGAATGATACCATCGGCGCTAAGACGGATAGCGTTCAGCGGTTGATTTATTTCATGGGTGATTCCGGCAGCCATGACACCGATGGATGTTAACCTCGCTGATTCCTCAGCCAATTTGATTGCTTCATTACACTTTCTTCCCGCTTCTCGCTCAGCAACAACCGCTTGCCTGAGCTTTCGATTTAACCGTGATACATAAACGGCAAACAGAAAGATGGCTATTCCGAGAATGATCGCTCCCAACAACCAATACCAGTATTGCTCCAGCATCTCGCGGAATGTTACTTTACCGAAGTCTTCATAAGGTCCGGTATGAAGCGTCTTGAGACATTCGTGCACGGATTGATAATTAAGTGGTATCGTCCAACCTGCACACATCGCAGCCACAGCGGCTGGATCTTCCGGAGACATCTTCAATAGAGCTGCGGTTACTTTTTCGGCAAGTTCCCGGGAAGTGGTTTTGAGTTTAGCCATTGGCCATTCCGGATAGAGCCGTGTTGAAAGGAGATAGTGCGGTTTGGGATGTTCATCCTCGTACAAGTGAAACACCCGAAATTCATTAAGATCAATTTTATTCTCACGATCCATTCGCTCCAGGGTTCCGGTTCGAACCGCGCCGATATCGACTTTATCATCTCTTACAGCATAGACCACGGAGTCGTGTGTGCTGCCTGCAAACTGCATATTGGCGAAATCTCTAAAGGGATCAAATCCCCCCACTTTCAATTCCAACCATACGGAGTGCCAGGCACCCAGGGCATTCTGGTGCACGGTCATGAAGGTCTTGTTCTTGAAGTCTTTGATATTCGCGATATCTCCTCTACCAGTCCTGCAGAAGATTACTCCACCAAAGAAAGTATTTACCTCTCCACCAACCACATTCTTCAATGTTGCGATCCGGCTTGCACCATGCTGCATCTCCATACCCACATAGTAAGAAGAGTTCGCCAGAATGAAATCAACTTCCCTTCGCTCAATCGCCGGGTAAATTTCCCCATATCCCAGATGTACAATCTTAAAATCGTAATCCGGAATTTGATGCGAGAGGTATTCTGCGGTGGGATTCCATTTTTCAAGGCATCTCTCAGCGCCGCGTTTAGCCAGTACGCCGATTCTGACCGATTGTACTGCCTCTTGCGCGTCAGCACAAGGCACAAGCGCTGTTAGTAAAACCGTAACAGTAATTATGAATTTAATCACGTTCATGTGAATGATTTCACATAAACTCTTCATGTAAGATCTCCTGAGTCTCTGTTATTCACAGTGTAGCGAAGAGGATCAGTGCTTATACTATGACTGTGGAGTTTGGCACAATGAATTATTATTTAAGTACCGTTATTTAGATCACTTATTTAGATATAGGACGTGATAGCCCAATCCTCAATCATTTGAATGTATGTCTTATAACAGATGAAAACAAGATATGTAGAGCCCTTGTGAAGAAAACCTCAAACTTAGAACTATTTTTTCAGCACATGTTTCAGGCATTATTTGACAATTATGATTTCACCGCTTATATTGATGTTAGTTTTATCTGTAATACTTTCCTTTAACCCGAATTCGTTCAACTTCACAATATAGATTTCAATCCAATCGTTCTTAGATAGCAATTCTTTTCGATTACCCCGGTGCACTCGCTGTGATATGTGTGAATTCTGCGCATTGGCTAATTTTGTGTTAGGTTAAGACTTTATTTGATAGGTAGATAGTTATGAATTGTATCGTCCGAAACCAAGTTTCAAGCCTTTCCAATCCGTTCCAGTTTTCAACTGCCCTGCAGGCGTATTGTGCGCGCTTGTGAGGGCTTTTTCTGTTTTGAGGGGATAATGAGAACCACAGTTATATCAATAATCTGCGTATTAACAATAGTATACGCTGCAGCCGCCTTCGATCCGCCGGAGGTGATCGGTTACCTAAGCGGCAGCGCGCCGAGTACTGTTGCGTTCGGGGCAGATTTCTGCTGCATAGGCGACGTCAACGG
>CAYYHI010000018.1:0-7923 GCA_964471745.1 uncultured bacterium
GAGATGGTTGAAAAGGAGATGGTTACCCTCGACCGTTGGCAACTGTTTTACCGTTATGGACAGAAGATTATAACGCTGATAGCGATTCTTCTACTGTTGCTGCTCGTTCGTAACTTCCTTCGTAAAGCCGAGGAAGCTGCAGGAATCCGGGTAGCCGGTCCGCGAGCGCAACTCGCACCGGGATTGGAGGAGGCTGAAAAGGGAGCTCTGCCGTCACCCCCAGACCTGGGAAGAGAACTGTCGCCTGAAGCACGCAAGGATGCAGTGCTTCAGGAGCAAGTTACCAGATATGCCACTGAAAATCCTGAGAATGCAGCGAATCTGATCAGATCGTGGTTGGTTGATTGAGGAATTTTGCACATCTCATACTGAAACCCGATTTGCAAGCAAATCGGGGCGAACGACGATATATATACTGAACACACAGCAACCCGTCGAAAGGTGGACAAAAAAATGAATAGTGGATAGATAAATGCTGAAAACTACCGCTAAAGAACGGTTAAGTGAATTACGAAAAGCAGCGATTTTCATGATTTCGATCGGTCCTGAAGCCGCAGCGAAGGTATATAGGTACCTAAATGAAGAGAATATCGAAAAACTGTCGGGCGAGATCGCCAGGTTGGAGAACGTGCCTGCAGGTGAGCTTAGCTCGGTAAACGAAGACTTCCATAATTTGATCCTGGCGCAGCAGTATATCTCGGCAGGTGGTCTCAATTACGCACAGGATATTCTTATCTCAGCACTCGGGGAAGAAAAGGCTCTCGATATTATCAGACGGGTTCAGATGACACTTGAGGTTAAGGGCTTCAGCATTCTGGAGGACGTGGATGTTACCCAGCTTCTGGCATTTCTTCAGAAAGAGCACCCTCAGACGATAGCGCTTGTATTGTCCCAGCTCACACCGATTCAGGCTGCCAACGTGCTGGCTGAGCTTTCGCCCAACGTACAGATTGATGTTATGCACCGGATAGCCCGTATGGAAAGAGTTACACCTGAAACACTCCGAGCGGTTGAGAAGGTGCTGGAGAGCCATATCGATTTTACGCAGACATCGTCCAAATTCGGTGGAGTTAAATCTGCTGCTGAAATCCTCAACATGGTCGGACAGCGTTTCGAGAAAAACATCCTTTCCGGAATATCCAAGGAAGATGCCGAACTCGCCGGTGAAATAAAGAACCTGATGTTTGTTTTCGAGGACATGGTTAAGCTGGATGACAGATCTATTCAGAAGGTTCTTAAGGAGGTTGACAACAAGGAGTTGGCAATGGCGTTGAAAGCCTGCAGCCACGAGTTGAAGGGGAAAATTCTACGCAATATGTCGAAGCGGGCTTCGGAAATGATCAAAGAGGAAATCGAATATATGGGACCGGTCAGATTGCGTGAAGTGGAAACAGTTCAGCAGCATGTAGTTGATGTTATCCGCAGACTTGAGGAGGAGGGCGAGATCTATATTTCCGTCGGTGCCGAAGAGGATACACTTGTGTGATGAAGACTTCGGTCAGATCTTCACGAATCGAGCGGGGGCGATATAAGGCGGATCTCAGACAAGAAACAGCGATTCATGTCTTTACAGATCATAGTATTGAGGCGTTGCAGGATGAAATCATAAGGTTGAAAACGACGCTGGAAGAATTCCAACAGACTGCAGATGCCAAAAGCGCCGAAGTTGCCAATGAACATGCTGAAGCCGCGTATAAACAGGGCTTTGAGAATGGCAGGACGCAAGGTTACGACGAAGGGTGGGCTGCTGTACAGGAAGCAGCGGATATTATTCGTGCTTTAGCCGGTGAAATACAATCAGGACTGGATGCTATTTGGAAGGGATGCCGCGATGAAACGGTCGAGTTAACTCTGGCAATCGCGCGCAAGATTGTCGGAAATGTTGCGGAGCAGTACGACAACCTGGCGCGGGAACTGGTTGCCCGATGTATGGCGATGACGAGGGATCAGATCAGGATAAAAATCCTTGTCAATCCCCGGGATGCTGAAGTGCTGCGCAAGGCAAAGGTTGAGCTGATGTCGATGGCTGAGGGTGTAAAGGAGATTGAAATAGCGGAACGGGCGTCGGTTGAACGGGGAGGCGTGCTGATTGAAACGGAGGGTGGTCAGGTCGACGGACGATTGGGCGAGCAGCTTGATGCAGTTGAAAAAGCCCTGAAACCCGGTTGGAGTCGACCGGAGGAGAATTCAGTCGAGCATAATAAATCTGAAGAAAGTGAGTAAGTTGACAGAGGCAGGCGTATCGGTTAAGCTGCCTGATGTGAAAGGTTGGTTTACCGACTACTCCCGGCGGCTGGACAGACTTCAGACCATCCAACTGCGAGGCAGGGTGAACCAGGTTATTGGTCTGGTTATCGAATCTATCGGACCGTCGGTTTCGGTCGGCGACAGATGCACGATTTCGAGCCGTCGTAACGGTGAAATCCAGGCTGAGGTTGTCGGCTTCCGTGGCAACCGTGTCCTGCTGATGCCGCTGGGTGAGATGGAGGGGGTCGGACCCGGAAGTGTGGTGACAGCTTCGGATGAACCGTTTACGGTGAGCGTTGGTCAGGGGCTGCTGGGAAGGGTGATAGGAGGACTCGGACAACCGATTGACGGGAAAGGCGATCTCGAAGGGATCGAAACGCGGCGCCCCCTTGCCAATAGTCCACCTGATCCCTTAAAGCGCAACCGCATCACCAGGTACATGGCGACCGGCATCCGTTCCATCGACGCCCTCCTCACGTGCGGCAAGGGTCAGAGGTTTGGCATCTTCTCAGGCAGCGGCATCGGGAAAAGCGTCCTGATGGGGATGATCGCCCGTTATACCGCCGCAGATGTGAATGTCATTGCCCTGATCGGTGAGCGGGGCAGGGAAGTGCGGGAGTTCTTGGAGAAGGACCTGGGTGAAGAAGGGCTCAGGCGTTCGGTGGTGGTTGCGGTCACGTCCGAACAACCTGCATTGATCAGGATCAAGGGCGCTTTCGCTGCTATGACGATTGCCGAATATTTCCGCAACCGGGGTATGGACGTGATGTTGATGATGGATTCCATAACCCGGTTCGCAATGGCGCAGCGAGAGGTTGGGCTGGCTGTCGGGGAACCGCCAACCAGCCGCGGTTATACGCCATCGCTCTTTGCCACGCTGCCGAGATTGTTGGAACGCGCCGGAACCTCCGTTCACGGCAGCATAACCGGACTTTTTACCGTGCTGGTCGAGGGTGATGATATGACTGAACCGGTGGCGGATGCCGTACGATCGATCCTTGACGGGCATATCGTTCTCTCGCGTAAGCTTGCAGCTCTGGGGCAGTATCCGGCGGTGGATCCTCTGAACAGTGTCAGTAGGGTCATGGTTGATGTGGTGAGCGGGGAACATCGGGAAGCGGCGCAAGAATTCAAACGGCTTCTGTCAACCTACACTGAGGCGGAAGACCTGATCAATATCGGTGCATACGAAGAAGGCTCGAATCCCGAAATCGACCACGTAATCCGTCTGATAGGACCGATGCGCCAATTCCTGCGGCAGGATCTGGAGGAAGGGGCTGAGTTCGAGGAGACGAGGAAGCGGCTCTTGACTCTAATGACCGGGGATGAAGATTGAAGCGATTCATATTCAGGTTGCAGAAGGTGATGGAACTACGCAGGTGGCGCGAACGGTTTTCCCAGCAGAAGTTGGCAGAAGCCCAGGTTGCGCGCAGAAAAGCCAGGCAGGATCTGGAGCACACTCAAGAGGAGGTGTCAGAGCTCAACAAGAGCCGCCGAATGCAGATGAAAAAGGGATTTACAGCCGGTGATGCGCTTGAGAAGGCTCGCTATGCTCAAGCTTTGCTGAGTGATGCCGCACAGAAGACTGAAAAGCTTGATCAGACTGAAAGAAATGTCGCTCAACGCAGGGATGACTTAGTGGAAAAGAGCCGCGAGCGCCAGGTACTTGAGAAACTGCGTGAGCGACGTCAGAACGATTATCTGACCGAAGTGGAACACGAAGACCAGATGATTCTCGACGATGATGCCTCTCGCCGCCATCATCATGATTCAGGCAGGAACCGGAACCAAATAGAAGAAAATTAACCACTAAGGCACCAAGACACAAAGCTCAATTTCGTGACAAACTGATTTTTAAAGGAAAAATCGCATCGAATGCCTGTAGAACCGGAAGAAATACAATCAGAATCTGAAGAGACACCAGACGAAGAATCCGCAATGTGGGGTGATGCAGAACCGGAAACTCCAACCGATGAGTTTGGGGAAGTTTCAGAGGAGGAGGCATCCGAACTGACCCTGGATGAGTTGGAGGCTGCACTCGGCAAGAGGCTTCCACGCTGGGTGGTTCCTGCGGGTATCGTGGCGTTTACCGCGCTGTTGGTGTTTATTGTCTGGTCGATAGGCAGCAAAATGAAGGAGAAGCCGCCCGGTGAGGAAGCGATAACAGCGGCGACGGAAACCGTCGTTGATAAGACTCCCATGGAAGACAGACGTGTTGCGGAAGATGCGATAGGTTCGGTGTTGATCGACAGCATGGCGGATACGACAATCAGCGGTGAGGTATCAAAGCCGCTTGATATGGCAGAACAACCTCCGAAAAGTTTTGACGAAGTAGTAGATATCGCCACGGAGGATCTGACCGCTTCAACCGATTCTGTATTGATTGATACCGTGCTCGAACTTCCGCCTGAAGGGTTGTTTCACCAGTTGCTCAATGCGGAGATTACCCGCGAGGAAATGGATGCGTTTGACGTGACTGCTTACGATGAATTCCTGCTGATACCGATAGTTACAGAGGAAGAAGCTCGCCGGAGGGCGATGTTTCCGTATCCGGCAGAACTTGAAACCATTCCGGATTCGCTGAGGGCGCTGCTTTTTCCTGTGGTCGATACTGTGCGCATCTTTTCCCGTATGGATTCCCTCGCGCAGGACATGGATGAGCTGCGGACACGCTTGGGCAGGTCTGAAGATATGACAGAACAGTTGCGCGCGGAGCTCGAAAGGGCGAAGATCAGAACTGATTCTCTGCGTGCAGTCGAGATCAAGAGGCTCGCCAAGATAGTTGATGTGATGAAACCGGCGTATGCAGCGACGATGTTGAAGGATAAAAAGGATCAGGACATCAAGGATGTGCTTTTCAGGTTAAAGCCGCGCACTGCCGCCAAGGTGCTCGAGAACTTCCCGCCAGACAGGCGTTCCCAATTGGCGACTTCGATTGTCAGAAAGTGATATGCTGACCAGTCTGTTCAAATATACCGGAAACTCACTGCCTGAGCTGCTGAAGCCAAGAGCTCATGCGGCTCGCGGCAAACAGTTCGCGCAACCGTTAACCCGGATCGGATTTTCATCTAAAAAAACCGATAAAACCGGAAAACCGGGCAAAACCGGAGAGCTCGTAAAGCATCTCACCTTCGCCGGACTGATTAAGACGAAAACCGACGGTCAAACGATAAATAGTGTAAATATAAAGCCTGTCTCAACTCTGAAGCCTCAGAACCGGAAATCGGAGATACACTCAACACACATTAGAAAAGCCGTAAAGAATGCTGATTCACATTTGGTGATGATTTTCCTAAAGCCGGAATTACCAAGCGGATGTGTATTAAATGGTGATGCAGCAAATAAACCTCTGGCAATCGATCCAGATAATTTAAGTAAAATCAAGCAAGTATCCAATATTAATAGAGGGAAACCGGCGTTTACTTCGGTTACAGTTCAGTCCTCGAACCCTCCTAAGCCGAACAAAACGGTCACAAAAAACGTCACCCGGTCTCAACCAATCGAAGTACGTGAACCGAAAGATGAGGGCAGGGATACTCCTGTTCACAATCGACAGACTGTCGAAAAGACGAAGCGGGAATTCCTGCATCAGGGGAGAGGCAGCCTTTCTCGCACACCTATTGGTAAAACAATCGCTTCCGATGCCGGCAAATCATCTCCGCCATCCGACAGGACACACCGATCGACTTCACCGGTGATTACAGTCGATGATACACCCGTTAAACGAAATGATGGGTGGCGGCGTGTACCGGTTAATCCTCAAGTTCAGCAGGTTGAAACAACGGCGATTAGTTATTTGAACCCGACGTTGGTGTTTATGAAATCACCACCCTCCGCGCGCGTTGGTGTATCGACAGCTCCAATGACGCTGACGTATGAAGGCGAAACGACGAGCACAGTGGTTGAAACACCAGGCAGAACCGACGAACAACCGCTGGTTTCACCTAAACAGTCAGGCACATCACAGCCACCTTCGAAACCGGCAGATGAACGGATGTCCGGTGAAACGCCGCTTATACCAGTTAAACAGGATACCCGGCAGTCGGAAACTCCGGCTCGAGCGCTGCGTGCTGAAGTCCAGCCGTCGATTACTTTGGAGCTGTTTGCGCGCAGTTTCAAAGCCCCGATTGTTGTCGATAACTGGCGAACCCGGGTGGTCGATAAGAAACATCACCGCTCGCCTTCCGAACCTGCGGCAACCCCTGCCAAGAGTGATTCACCCTCAAACGTAAAAACGGATCATCAGAATAGCAAGTCTCATCAAGAAGCTGATACGAGACTGCCGGATAGAAGTCTGAAATCCGGGACGGACGAAAATGCCAATACCCAGCAATCCGGAGGGTCGGTTGAGACAACGAAGCCTGTTTCGCCGTCAGCCAAGCAGACCGGCTTTATTTCCTACGCCAGGACGACACCGCAGTCGACCCCTTCGGTAGATCGCGGCGAACTGGTCAGCAGCATCAAGATGACGCTTACCAACAACGGACGCGGCGAGATGGTACTGCAGCTTAAGCCGGAGGTTCTGGGACGGGCGTTGATTATCCTGCGTCAGGGGGAGAATGGACTCAAGCTGGAATTCGAGGTTGAACATCAGGAAGCTAGGCAGATCATCGAAGCCGAGACACCCCAACTCAGGGAGGCTCTTAACGCCGCCGGCATTCAGACAGCCAGCATTGAAGTGCGGACATCCGACCCTCATCAGGGACGATTCGCGCAGACCAATGGCAGCTCGCAGCGTAACGGGCAGCATAACGGACGCGACGACGATGAATCCGGCAGTCACCAACGTCAGGAACACACATCACATCCCCGTTTCTTCGGTTACAACAGCTTTGATATAGCCGCTTGAAATAACTCCAACACGGCACTTTTTTCCCCTTACCGCCAATTTCAACCTTCTGACAGTACAAATTTAGAGCATAACTCTTGTTATTCTTAAACAAAGGGTTCGGGTATACAATACAGTACTCTCTGGCATTGATGTTGCATATCCTTCAGCGGATGATAGACCGGGCAATAATGTTATAACATGGCTAATAAGTCTTCTCGTATTCGTGGCAGCGGGACGCCCTCGTCCCGCTGCGAAAAGTCTGTCATCAAAGGCGGGGACGAGGGCGTCCCCGCTCCACAATTCCAAGATACGAAATTATTTATTAGCCATGCTATATTCGGAGTATAGCCTTGAACTCAGTAAACAATATCCAGTCTTACCAAATGTTGGGCGTTGGCGCTGTCACAGGTCAGCAAAGTCAGAGCGATAAGGATATGTTCCTGGAGTTGCTGGTGGCTCAGATGCGCTACCAGGATCCGTTGAATCCGATTGAAGGTACGGATTTTACGGCTCAACTGGCGCAGTTCAGCAGTCTGGAACAGCTTCAGAAGATGTCCGCCAGCCTCGATGCATCGACGGAGACCGATATGCTGCTGGCAAGATCGATAAATAACACGCTCGCCACCACCATCGTGGGGAAATCGGTCAGGGCGGTGAGTGATGAGGTGCATTACGACGGTGAAAACCCCGTAGATATCAGCTTTGAACTGTCGGGGCGGGCTGCCTCAGTGACGGTCGAAATCGTCAGCGAAAACGGCAGGACACTGCGGATGCTGAAAGATTCCGGTTTTGAAGCCGGTGACGGATCTGTCCAGTGGGACGGATGCGACCAACACGGCAACAAC
>CAYYHI010000018.1:7933-29333 GCA_964471745.1 uncultured bacterium
ACAATATTTATCATACTATAAAACTTTTAAAAACAAAAACCATCCTGAAAGAATAACATAATTAAGCACTTCACATATCTGTCCAGTGGGACGGATGCGACCAACACGGCAACAACATTCCCGCCGGAACCTATAGCGTAACGGTGTCAGCCGTTTCACCGGAAGGGAACTCTGTGTCCGTTCAACCGCTGTGTGTCGGGCATGTAAGCTCGGTTCGCTTCGTGGACGGGAATCCGGTGTTGGTGGTCGATGGTCGCGAGATACCGTTCGGTTCGGTGCTGGAGATTTCGGAGACCGACGCAAACGGTTCGAATAATCAAGGGAGCTGGTTCATGCAATTGTTGAGATCGGGGCAGTGAAAATGGCATTGGATGTCGATCGATTGAGACCGGACCAGGTCGGACCGCCTCCGCTGCCTCCTCAGAAGCCGCAGCCGAAACCGGTGGATGCAGGTGATGAAGGCAGGATTTCATTTGCAGAGCATCTACAACGGGAATGCGAAGATATCGGCTGTCGGATGAACTTCTCGCTGCACGCTCAAACCCGCGTCGACAGTCGGGATATCGACCTGCAGCCAGACCAGTTAGTACGAATCGACAAAGCTGTGGATTCAGCCGCTGAAAAGGGAGCGGACAAAGCCCTGGTGATGCTCGACGATCTGGCACTCATAGTCGGCGTCAGGAAGCGCACGGTCATAACCGTGGTTGATGGACAGGCACTCAAGGACAACGTATTCACATCGATTGACTCGGCAGTTATTGCGTGATGATGAACCGATTTTTTCAACAGGCACTATTTAGTAAATATCCATCTAAAGGGGTATCCAGGGGGATTTAGATATTGGTTTACGCATTTATTAACAATGTAAGTTAATATGAATATGATAGTTAAAATAGCTATTCAAAATACATACAGTAAACAACATGCAGGCACAGCGAATGGTTGGACCTCACCCGGGGAGACCTTCCGCCGCGGAACTACCGAAGTGGCGGCGCTGCCTGCAAACAGGAGGAAACTCGGATGTTAAGGTCACTTTACGCAGGCATCAGCGGCTTGCGAAACTTCCAAACCAAGATGGACGTTATCGGCAACAACATCGCTAACGTGAACACGGTTGCTTTCAAGGGCTCGCGTATCACATTCGCTGAAACCATGGCTCAGAAACTGAGAGGAGCGATGGCGCCAACCGACGCCGGAGGCGGGATCAACCCGATGCAGGTCGGACTCGGCATGTCCACCCTGGCGATCGACACCAATTTCAACCAGGGATCACTGGAGAGCACCGGTGTGTTCACAGATCTGGCGATTCAGGGCAACGGCTTTTTTATGGTAACTGACGGTATCAATGAATACTATACCCGCGCCGGAACCTTCAACGTTGACGCCGATGGAAACATGGTCATGAGCGGCAACGGCTTCCAGGTCAAGGGCAACATGGCTGGACCGGATGGTGAGATCGACCTCACCAGCGCCAGCGGGATACAGATACCGCTTGGGCGTCGCAGCCAGGCTAACGCCACGACAGAAGTTACGCTGTACGGCAACCTCGATATGAACATGACCGATTCGCGGGCTGAACTCGTTGACGCTGGTGATACCGGTATATCCCACGTTACCGGAACCGCTGTCGATGGCGTGGGTGGTGCTCATACGATTACCATTTCCGGCGAGAACGCCACGCGCAGCAGTGCATCGAGCGCTCAAAGCGGACTTCAACTAACTGACACACTAAGCGACCTCGGTGTTTCTGATGTTACAGGATTGTCCGTTACAATAGATAACGGCAGTGTGGTCGAACTGACCGGTCTGAGTGCCAACTCGACAATTGCCGCGCTAATAAGAGCCATCAACACCCAACTGAGCGGTGTGGAAGCTGAATTGTCAGAGGACGGAGCAATTACCATCACCAGGACATATTACGGCGATGGTGCAGACTATAATGTGCAACTGAATGATGGAGATGCAGGTTCTGATCTCGTGGCAACCCTGTTCGGTGCCGCGACGTTCGATGTTAATAACGGACAAACTTCGTCATTAGTTGCGGTGGATGTTTTCAGACCAAACGACTCAAACGGTGCAATTGAAACCGTGCTCGAGCTCGAAACCGTCGAGCGTACCGGTCTGGTTACCGGTCTGGCAGGTCTTGGTGGCAGTGGGATAACCGTTCGCGCTCCCGAAGGTCTAACGGCGGGTACGGCAGTGATTGAGACCGAGGATACGAGCCGTGGGACGTCGATCTTTGTCTACGATTCACTGGGAAACACACACAACCTGACGATAAATTTCATACGCACCGCGGATCCGGGTGTCTGGCGCTGGTCAGCAGAACTGCCGGAAGCGGTGTCGATCATCGACGGCGCAAGCGGTGAAATTCATTTCAGCGACGACGGATCGCTCGAAAGCTTCACCTATGATAATGATGCAGCCGGTCTGACAATCGATCCCGGCAACGGCGCACAGATTATGAATCTGGTTCTTAATCCGGGTTCCTTCGGAGAGTTGGACGGCATGACACAAACCGCTTCCTCCACAAGCGCCCAGGCTATCGCTCAGAACGGTTACGGCATGGGCGAGTTGCAGAATGTCAACATTGACGATAACGGGGTCATCTTCGGCAACTACTCCAACGGTGTCACCGAGTTGCTGGCGCAAGTGCTGCTGGCGAACTTCACCAATCCCCAAGGGCTCGAGCGGATGGGTGAGAACCTCTATGGCATGTCGCTGAATTCAGGGGAAGTTAAAACCGTTGACGCTGAGCAAGTCGGTTCTAAGATACACTCCGGTTACCTCGAGATGTCAAACGTCGACCTGGCGAGTGAGTTTACCGAAATGATTCAGGCACAGCGGGCTTTTCAGGCGAACGCCAGGGTGATTACGACTTCGGATGCGCTGCTGCAGGAGGTGACCAACCTGAAGAGGTAGAACGTTTCTACATTTGAGAGTCTTAACTGATTGTTGATATCGTGTGAAAGTTCTTATTTCGTCATTCTGAACGAAGTGAAGAATCTCGTTTTCATTCCCCATCTATTGGAGATTCTTCACTTCGTTCAGAATGACGGCACATTGGAATCAGTAATTTGTTAATACTCGAATTATAAATCCGGGATTGAGAACCGGACTTCGAGAGATTCAAGTAAATTTCAGGTTAACGATTTAACAATTTTGTTGCAATTGGAGCAAAATTTGACAAATTTATAGGAGCTTTTAGAAGCATGGTTGAAGTTACCCGTTTGAACGGACGGCGCTTGGTAATTAACGGAGATCAGATAGAGCGCATCGAGGCTATTCCTGATACCATATTAAGCATGACGAGCGGTCGTAAGTTAATGGTTCGCGAGACGGTCGATGAGATGGTCAGGAAGCTCGTTATCTATCGGCGTACGTTAGGCTTGCCATGGTTATGGGACACCGCCAAGAACGCTGATCCGGAAGCGCTGCCGGAATTGGTGTAAAACCTTAAAGTCTTCTGATTTATGGATCTTGCCACAATCATAGGCATTATCTCCGGTTTCGGTCTGGTAATCGTTGCCATCCTTACCGGTCAAGGAGCGATGTTCTTCGTCAGCGTTCCATCGGTAATGATTGTCTTTGGTGGAACACTTGGCGCAACCCTGATTAACTTCCCGCTCAAAGACCTGCTTTCCGTGTTGAAGGTGATGTCGAAGGTGTTCACGCAGGCAGAGATCTCCTATGCTGGCACTATCAATAAACTGGTTTCATTGGCTGAAAAAGCCAGACGGGAAGGTATCCTCGCCATCGAGGTGGAACTGGATACTGTCGATGATGATTTTCTTAAAAGTGGTATTCAGTATGCTGTCGACGGAACAGAACCGGAGTACATTCGCGCAATTATGGAATCAGAACTCCAGAGTCTCGATGAAAGGCACAAGCTCGGTCAGAGTATCTTTCTGGCGATGGGAACCTATGCGCCTGCACTGGGTATGATCGGAACGCTCATTGGTTTAATTCAGATGCTCAGCGGTCTGGATGACCCGTCCCAGATCGGTGAGGGTATGGCTACCGCGCTTGTAACTACATTATACGGTGCTTTGGCGGCAAACCTGCTCCTTCTGCCGATTGCCGGGAAACTGGGTAATCGCTCCAAGGAGGAAGCGCTGCAGAAAGAACTAATCTTAGAGGGAATTCTGTCGATTCAGTCCGGTGACAATCCGCGTTTCGTGCGTGAAAAGCTGTTGACATTCCTGTCGCCCGCCGAACGAGCGGAAATAGCGGCTCAGAAACAGGAAACCTGATGCCACGCACGAGAAAGAAGAAAGAAGAACCAAGATCACCCGGTGCTCCTGCTTGGATGGTGACTTATGGCGATATGATGACATTGCTGATGGTTTTTTTCGTTCTGATAGTATCCTTTTCAACCGTTGAAATCATCCGGTTCAGAGCCGCGATGGGATCGTTCCAGGGCGCGATCATGCCCTGGCAGCCCAAGATTGCCGGAAAGGCGGTCATTGAACCGATAACGGTTGACATCATGGAACCGATGCAGGATCGGGCTGAAGCCATCGAGGAATTGCAGGAGATGATTGAGGAAGCTGAACTGGCGGAGCAAGTGGAGGTTTACGAGGTTAGTGGCGGGGTTCGCATCGTGTTTTCGGATCCTGTACTGTTCGATGAAGGCAAGGATGATCTTAAACCCGGAGTATTCCCAATCATGCGCAAGTTGGTCGACGTGGCGCTGAAAGCAAAGACCGGTGAGATCCTGATTGAGGGTCATACAGACGATACGCCGATAAACACGCTGGAGTTTCCTTCAAACTGGGAGCTATCGGCGGCAAGAGCGCTCAGGGTGTTGAAATTTCTGCAAACCTCGGGCTTCCCACCGGAACGCTTGGTCGCGGTGGGATATGGAGAATACAGACCTCGTGTCAAAATTCCAAAGACAGCTTCAAGGGAGGAGAAGGCTCCCAACCGGAGGGTTGAGATTTTTCTTAAGCTAACCCATGATGGGGATAACATCATCAGAACGCTCCAATATGACGGTGGAAGTGGTTGGGAGGATTAATGCAGGTGAGGAGAAATGGATAATATTCCAGACGAAGAAGTAGAGGGCTTAACGGTCGGTGAAGTGAAAAAGACCGGTAAAGGATTATCCGGCAAGCTTAAAGTACCGCTGATAATTCTCCTGATTCTCCTTTTGGGTGCAGCGGCTGCCTGGTGGTTCCTGCTTAAGCCCGGTCCGGCGGAAGAGGTGGTCGAAAAGGATGAAACGCCGCAGGATGAACCGCCTCCATTCGGTGATGTGTATTTCATCCGCGATATAATCATCAATCCTTCAGGTGGACGGAGGGTCTTCATGGTGTCGCTCGGTCTGGAGTACTTCGATGCCGAGGTGAGCGCTGAATTGGGCAAGCGTGAATCCTTGCTCAGGGATAATCTTATCACGCTTTTCTCATCACAACCGCAGGAGATTCTGACCAATATCAAGTATCGACGGGCTTTGCGCGCACGCGTTCAGAAGATTATGGACTATCAGCTTGGTGAGGGTGCCGTAACGCGGGTGTTTTTCGAGAAATGGATTTTTCAATAGAATACGGGAAGAATGGGTAAAATCCTTTCACAAGATGAGATCGATGCGCTGCTGTCGACTGTGTCAGCTCCGCCTGTTAAGGAAGAAAAGGCTGACTTAGCGCAGCAGGCACAGCTTTATGACTTCAAGCACCCGGAACGGATTTCCAAGGAGCAGATCCGAACTCTGCGGACTATTCACGATGGTTTCTCAAGAATGTTTGCCACTTACTTATCCACCAACCTTAGGACGCTGGTCGATGTGAATCTGCTCTCGATAGACCAGGTTACATTCAGTGAGTATTCGCTCTCACTGTCGGTGCCGAATGCCCTTTATCTGTTAAAAATGGAAGGTTTGGAAGGTAAGGCGTTACTTGAGATAAGTCCCCAGTTCCTGCTGTTCATCGTAGATAGGTTGCTGGGCGGGATGGGGGACACCGATGTGGAAGTACGCGAAGTATCCCAGATCGAACAGAACGTGGTATTGCGTGTTATAAACGCCATAGTCAACCTGTTAAACGAGGTCTGGCGGCAGATCTATCCGCTTAACCTGACGCTGGATGGTTTTGAAGCAGACCCTCAGTTCGTGCAGATTACCCGTTCATCGGACACAGTGGCTATAATCTTTTTCGATATTCGGGTCCGCGGCGCCACCTTTACCATGAATCTCACATTTCCGTATTTCACACTCGAACCGATTATGAACAAGCTCTCTGCTCAAAGCATGTTAGCCTTGACGGGTAGACGTATTGAACGGGGTGAGGTTGGGATTATTCAGGATCGTGTAAAGGCATCGCAGTTGACGGTGCAGGCGATTTTAGCTGATACGACAATGAGGATCAGAGATTTCCTTAATTTACAGATAGATGATTTATTAGAGCTTGAAAGGCGTACCACACAACCCCTGGAGATAATGGTGGGCGGTAAGCTGAAGTATTTCGGCTCACCAGGTAAGTTGGGGCGACACAGGGCGATAAGGGTGATCCGGTCCATTACATCTGAAGAGGAGTTAATCTATGACCAAAGATAAATCGGTAGCCGGCGAGAACCTGCCGGAGTGGTTCGAGCCGTTGGGACAATGGATGGATAAGGTCAAGGACGAGCTACAACATGGTCTGACCACACTGATTGAGCGCACCGTGAAGCTTGAACTTGAACTGCCGCGGCTATATACCACCGAAGAGATAGAGGCTGTTCTGCCTGAAGGACCGGTCACGGTTTCGGTAGGATTCAGTGCAAAGGAGATCGGCAAGTGGCATTTCCTGTTTCCGCGACCGCTGACTGCAACGCTGTCCGATCTGGCGATGATGGGCGAGGGGGAGGCGGAGTTTGACGAGATGCTGCATCCCGGCACATTAGCCGAGATCTGGGGGCAGGTGGTTGCCACACTCGAGATGGAATTGAATGCGCTCATCGGCGGCGAGTTGACGATTGATATGCCGGAGTCTACGGTTGAATCCTCACCGGCGCTGAATATGTTGGGTGAGTCTCCCGTAATGCGCTGGAATCTCGAAATTGAGAAAGCCCGCGAGGGATTCATCCTGATGATCCCGGAACCTGCCTTTGCTGTGATGTTCGGCGCGAGTCCGATTGAGGATGCTGCTCCGGCGCCGCCTTCTCCCGAAGCTGCATCCGAGGAGGCAGAAGCGCCGGTCTCAACCGATGAACCATCTCCTGCAGATAAACCGA
Source organism: uncultured bacterium (assembly GCA_964471745.1). Classification (GTDB taxonomy): domain Bacteria; phylum Electryoneota; class AABM5-125-24; order Hatepunaeales; family Hatepunaeaceae; genus CAYYHI01. The sequence continues at coordinate 15,146 of CAYYHI010000018.1, forward strand.
CGATGAAAGCCCCGCCGCCGAAACCATCCGCTGTGGAACAGCCGGTTGTAAAAACAGCTGATTTCGAGAGTTTCGGTGAACCCGCTGTATCCACGTTGAAACCTTCCAAAGATCCGCGAAATATCCACATCCTGATGGATGTAAGCCTTCCCATCACCATTGAGCTCGGCAGAACGCAGATGTTGATAAAGGACGTGCTCGAACTTGGTCCCGGATCGATAATCGAACTGGATAAGCTCTCGGGAGAACCGGTCGATCTGTATGTGAACGACAAGTTGTTCGCCAAGGGTGAGGTGGTGGTTATTGAGGAGAACTTCGGCGTCAGGATAACAGAATTAATCAAGATCGAAGAGAGGCTTGAGGCTTTGAGATGAGCTTCAGTTGCCGATCCTTCCTCAGTTTATTATCAGCTTCCGTGTTTGCGGTATTTCTATTGACAGCGGGAAACGGCTGGTGTTCAGCGCCTGCTGACAGCTCGGGTTTGATGGCTTGGAGCGATCCATCCTGGGTGCAGTTCCTGAAGGTTATGTTCCTTCTGGCGGTCGTGATAGCCCTGATTTGGATATGCCTGGCGTTGCTGCGCAGGACGATGGGTATGCGTGGTGGAGCTGGTCGTGTTCAGATGGCAGGCGGCATTTCGCTGGGCGCACGGCGGTCTATTCAATTCGTCAGGATCGGTCGATTGCTTTACCTGATAGGCGTAACCGATCATCATATCAGCCTGCTGGACACCATTGACAACCCGGATGAGATCGAGAATATTACAAAGGGAGATGCATCGCGTTCAGACGAGCCGTTCGCCGCGTTATTCAGAAGGATTGTACGAAAGAAGGACGGTCAGAATGCCGGGTAGGAGGAAAGCCGTTCTTTCGGCGCTGCTGATTTTAGCAGCGATTATGATGCTGCCGGGGTCGGCGATGGCGCAGACGCCTGTGCCGAGTGTGTCATTCGGTTTTGGCAAAGCAGGCTCGCCCGGCGACGTGGCTGTTACGATACAGATCCTGGTTCTGCTGACCATCCTGACGCTGGCGCCTTCGATACTGATGATGATGACATCCTTTACGCGTATCGTGGTGGTGCTGCACTTTGTCAAGCAGGCGTTGGGCGCACAGGGAACGCCGCCGACCCAGGTGGTTATCGGTCTGTCGTTGTTCCTGACGATGTTCATTATGCAGAAACCGGCGATAGAGATATACAACCGCGCCTGGATTCCCTATGAAAAGCAGGAGTGTACCATTCAGGAAGCGTTTGCTGTTTCTCAGGAGCCGCTGCGGGAATTTATGCTGCGCCAGACCCGGGAGAAAGACCTGGCGCTGTTCGTGAAGATGGCAGACATTGGACAGCCCGCTACACCGGCAGACCTGCCTTTGACGGTTATTGTGCCCGGGTTTATCATCAGCGAGTTGCGAATAGCGTTCCAGATCGGTTTTATGATATATCTGCCGTTCCTGATAATTGATCTGGTCGTGGCTTCTGTGCTGGTTTCGATGGGGATGATGATGCTGCCTCCGGTGATGATCTCTCTCCCGTTCAAGGTCTTGATGTTCGTCCTCGTGGATGGCTGGTATCTGGTGGTTGATTCTTTGGTTCGAGGGATCCGCTGATGACTCCTGAATTTGCAGTATGGCTTCTGAAGCAGTCCATTTACACGGCGTTGATGGTCGCAGCGCCGATGTTGATTACCGGACTGATTATTGGGGTGGCGATCAGTCTCTTTCAGGCGGTTACGTCCGTAAACGAGATGACGCTGACGTTCATTCCCAAGATAATCGGCGTGGCGGTGGTGATGATGTTTGCGATGCCGTGGATGGTCAAGATGGTGGAAAAGTTTACGCGGGAGCTGTTCAGCTTCATTGCCTCGGGGATGTTTTAGGTTTTGGTTTTTTGCTTGAGACATCCCAAACGTATCAAGCGTGCGGTCAGATGCCCCGTCTGACCGCACATTCGTGGTAGCGGGACGCCCTCGTCCCGCTGTGAAAAGTCTGTTATTAAAGGCGGGGACGAGGGCGACCCCGCCCCACAAATCCCAAGGCGTGCTTTGGGCAACAGCCCCTATTAGCCATGCAATAACAAATGTACGGTCTTGACTACAGTATAATCGAAGGCTTGATGCTGGGATTTCTGAGAGCCGGCACGGCGATAGCGCTGCTGCCGGTTTTTGGGTATGCAGCGGTACCGGTGCAGGTCAAGGCTGGGCTGGCGCTGGTTCTGGCGGTTGTCCTTGCGCCGACGGCGGCTCAGCATATCGCCGTCGGACCGCCGGGCGTGGTTCCAATCGCCGCCGCAGCTCTCTCCGAAATTTTGGTTGGGATGGTGTTCGGTCTGGTGGGACTGCTATTGTTGGCAGGAGCACAGCTTATGGGTTCGGTGGTCGGCGTTCAGATGGGATACGGTTTCGCGGTGATCGCCGATCCGCAGTCCGGTCAGATTTCACTGTTGGGCAAGATGGAATACACCCTGGCGCTTATTCTATTCCTGCTGTTGGATGTACACCATCAGTTCGTCGAGGCTCTGGGATATTCATTCAAGGTGATACCGCTCGGTGGAGCCCTGTTTCCCGCTGAGATGTCAATGAGCTATACCCGCTTGACCGCTGAAGTCTTTGTAATAGGTGTAAAGCTCGGCGCGCCGGTGATTGCGATGTTGTTCATGATCCAGGTCGGTCTGGGCTTCATGGCGCGTGTGATGCCACGTATGAATGTGTTCCTGGTCGGTTTCCCGGTGAAGATCGCCGTCGGATTGATCGGGCTGGCGGTGACGCTGCCGCTGTTTGTCTACGTGTTGTCGAAGTCGTTCAACTATTTTGTTGAAGGTCTGTTGAGGATTATAGCGCTGATAACCGGAACATGATAATTATAGAAATAAAGTAGCCGACCATGCCTGAATCCGGACAGGAAAAGGTTTTTCAACCGACTCCGCGCAAGATCGAGAAGGCGCGTGAGGAGGGTAATGTTCCGAAGTCGATAGACCTGGGTTCAGCGGTGGTGCTGATAGCCGGTATTATGGCGTTGATCGCACTCGGTCCGGCGATGGCAGACCAGATGAAATGGGCTTTTTATGCCATTTACGGCGACCTGTTGAACGTCAACCTGACTCCGGACACCTTCCCCGGATATTTCCGTCTTGGCAGCTTTTACCTGATAAAACTGCTCGCACCTTTCTCTATTGCGCTCGTCGTATTGGCTTTGGCGATTCACATTTTCATGTCGGGCTGGCTGTTTTCCGGCAAGGCGATTCAGCCGAAGCTGAACCGGATCGATCCGATCAAGGGGCTGAAGCGGATCTTTTCCATCAAGGGTTTCGTCGAATTGGTCAAGGGGATAATGAAGGTCGTCATTGTCGGCGTCATCGCTTATTTCACGATTAAGGCGGAGATCCCGAGTTTCACACCGATGATGGACGAGAGTGTCGTCGCCATCGTGGGCGGCATCATGGCTGTGGCGGTGAAGCTCGCGCTAAGGCTGGCGCTGGCGATCCTGATACTCGGCATACTCGACTGGAAGTTCCAGAAGTGGAAGTACACGCAGGACCTGAAGATGACCAAACAGGAGATGATCGACGAGCGCAAGATGACCGAAGGCGATCCGAGGCTTAAGTCTCACATCCGCCGTGTTCAGTACCGGATATCGTTCAACCGGATGGTCAAGCAGCTTCCGGAAGCCGACGTGGTTGTGTCGAACCCGGTGCACGTGGCGGTGGCGCTGAAGTACGATTCGGACAAGATGTCGGCGCCGGTGGTGATTGCCAAGGGCAGACGCAAACTCGCCGAACGCATCAAGTCGATCGCCCGCGAGCACGACATCCCGATAGTCGAAGACCCGCCGCTGGCGAGAGCGCTCTACAAGGCGTGCGAGATCGGCTGGGAGATACCGTACGAGCTGTTCCAGGCGGTCGCGGAAGTGCTGGCAATGGTTTACAGGTTGAAGGAGGCGGTGTGATGGTAAGAAATCTAATAACAGGGATATACAGGATGGTCAGGATGTTGCAATGTGTTTATTATGGTGTAAGTGTGGTTGTATAATCCTGTTTATCCTGTACATCCATATTATCCGGTTTCTGATGGTGTAATCTGGTCATAAGGTTTAATCGGATGATTTGATACATTCGGCTATTACACTGAATATATCCGAAAGCCGAAGGATGCCAACCACCTGATTGCCACGCGTAACTATAATTGACAGGATTTGCCACATGATCATCCGATGAATGGCTTCAGTCAAAGAACTGTTCTCGTCGATACTCTCCTCCATCGGTATCATAACATCTTTGACCTTTATATGACGAGCACGCTTACAGGCTATCTCCAGCTTTTCCTCCCAGAAACCGAGATCATCCATCATACTGCTCATAGATTCCGTACTTATGCCGGATCTGGAAAGCCTATCGATGTTACCCAGAATACCATATTTAGGTTCAAGCGCGGCGAGAAATCCATGATGCCCTAATTTACCCGTTATCTTACCGTTATTATTCCTGATCAGCACCTCTCTGTGATGTTGATGTCCGGGAGGTAAGTTTATATGAGCCTCGTCAAGTGCTTTTATTGCTCCCTCCAAAGTTGTATCTTCAGATACCACAACGTACTCACTCGGAGGCAACATAATGTCTTTAATCTTTTTATCCTTCATTTATTGCTCGCCTTTTTCAAAACGATAATCCTTTTTAGCATCCGTGGTTGGTTGAATTATAAGCCGATTACGATACTTGACTGGAGCAGACCGGATATTATACACAACGACATAAATAACTGCACATATTTGGAATTTCTTCAGGCGCAGCTAATTTTCCAATAATTCATATCTTCAACTTAGTCGGCTTCCTATGGTTCTTTCACCCAGGACACCAGAATCAACGCTCCCTTTATCGTGGTGAAGGGACCGTGCTTGGTGCGTTTGGGAATCATCCGGAAAGATCCCTCCGAATAGACTTTATCCTTGCTCCGGTACTCACCTTCAAGAACATAGTGTGATTCGGTGTATAAGTGTGAATGTTCCTCCATCAACCACCCCGGCTGGATTTTCAACAGGATGGTTCGGGGAGTTAAATCACTACCTTCGTGAAGGACTTTCTGCATTGCACCGGCAGGGTATCCATCAGCATCCTGCCAGTCGATCTCATTTGTGTTGATTGAAATCTCTTGCATGGCTTTCTCCAAATTTTATATACTCCGGATAAAAATGTACTGGAAGCAGATACTCGGTTTCGTTGTATGGTATTCTGACTAATTCCTGCTACCGGATGGCAAGGTCTTCGACCAATATCTTAAAACTATCTACAGGAATTCGATTAGTTTGAATGTTAATAATCTAATTTACAGTTTCTGCAGAGAAACCTGATTTTTTGTGAGCATTAGAATTTCTGTCTTTCTGAAGCATTAATTGATTATATTCCTCTTCTCCACAGCTCTCGATATTTTCAATCTCTTTGTTTGTAACATAAATAATGAATTTAGACATCTTATGAAAATGTGTAAACATAGCGGCCAGATTAACGGTCGCTTCAGTTGCTCTTGGATTCTTGAAAATAACTATTAAAAGCGTTTTCCAATATAGCCATCCAGTTGATTTGTTAAATCCAACATTTGCGCTAAGCTTTAAAAATGCCTTCACAGACTTCGACATTCTGCCAAGACTTGGTCTATATTTATTGACAGGTTTTAAATTAAGGTTAGTATAGACTATTCTTTCATAATAGCGCTTTGGATCATATATGTATTTTATCACATTGATATAATCCTTCAAAACATCTAACCTGGGTCTTGAAGTAATAAAGTTCAAGCCAGTGGTCATTTGATCTATTTCAGTGTCGATATCTCGCAGTGTCGAACCATCCTCAAACAACCGCCCTTCTCTTTTCAAGCGCCTGGTTAATTGAGTCTTAGGTAATGCGTACAGCATTCCAAGCATAGCCATACATATCCCCGAATCTTGAATACATTTTATCATGTTTTCGGCGGTTCGATCAGTTTCGTTATCAAAACCGATAATGAAACCTGCATTGACAATCATACCGTAAGAATAGATTTTTCTAATCGCGCTGGTTATCGATACATTCACATTCATTTTCTTGTTAGTCATTTTCAATATCTCGTCATCCGGCGTTTCAATCCCGATAAAGACAAATCTAAAATCCACATCCTGCATCATTTGCATAAGACCATCATCATTCGCAAGGTTTATCGAAGATTCAGTCGAAAAATAAAAGGGATAATTATGTGCTTCAGACCACTCTTTGATGTCAGGCAGGACTTCTCTAACATTCTTGGTATTTCCAATGAAATTATCATCGACAAAATCAATGTGACCCCGGTAACCAAGATTATAAAGAGTCTGGAGTTCTATAATTATTTGCTCGGGAGTTTTTGTTCTTGATTTTCGTCCATAAAGTTCAATAATGTCACAAAATTCGCAATTAAAGGGACAACCGCGAGAATATTGTATCCCAACCTGGATATAATCCTTGAACCGTATTAAATCAAACCTTGGAACCACCGCTTTAGTCATATCTGCCTTTTCATCTGACTTGTATTCACCACTCTTGCAACCTTTCGCTAAATCTTGTATGAACATGGGAATGGTAACCTCACCCTCACCATGTACAAGGTAATCTGCAGACTGATACAAATTCGGTTGAGAAGATGGATCTGGACCACCAACAACAACTGGACATCCGTGTTGATGGGCTCTGTCAATTAAGGAAATAATACTTCGTTGCTGAGGCAGCATACCTCCGGTACAAACAATATCTGCCCACTCAAAATGCTCAAGTAGTAGAAGTTCTGCGTTGGCATCAATCAATTTGAACTCCCACTGCTGGGGCAACAACGCCGCCACTGTAATCAAACCTAAGGGTGCGGCTGGATATTTTGCTCCTACTATTTTACATACATCAACATAATTCCAGAAACTGAATACCGAAAATTCTGATTGTACTATAAGACACTTGGTTCCTTTTTCCAATAAATTTTTCATCTGCTTTCCTTTAGTTTTATACAAGGGCTTTTAACTAAAGGTGAAATCCTGTTGTTGTTCCACTTCACAATAAATTCCCCTAAAAATCTTGTTGTTTTCACTCAGATTCAATATATAATTAGTTTCTGTTGAAAAGGTAGTCAATTTCTAAGATTATATCTCACATTGTCATTCCTGCGAAGCAGTTTATCCGAGAATGATTCAAAGCCGCTGTCACCTCTCCGCAGGTGACAGCTTAATTATAATCCTGTCATAGTGTTGCTGTCACCTGCGGAGAGGTGACAGCGGCTGACTCTCTTATTATAAGACAGTCTGGAAGGCAGGAATCCAGTATTTACAAGTATTTATAGATTCCTTTCTGGATACCTGCTTCCGCAGGTATGACACTTGGCAGACTTTTTTAACAGGCACTAATTATACAAACAAAATAATCTAATATATTCTCGATATTTTTTCAATATTATTCGCCAGTTATCCATCCCGCATGTGCAGAAAGAAATGCCCTCGATATGTTCCCGAATGCGTCTTTTTTAATTCTTAGTGTGACCGCTGTAACGCAGCGGTCTTAAGAGTGTTAATATTACTGCACTATTGGCAGATGCGGTAGCGTTAGTGATACTCTGCGTTCTGCTCATATATCTGTTGCTCGCTTATGTTATACACAGCGATAATAGAAGCGCGCGTGACGCTATGCTACCAGTTCGCGATGGTTAGCTATAGTATAGCTCCTTGTGGACGTAAACCTATAGTCACTATTCTTCTACTCACTCCTTATAAAATGTCGCGGAAGCAGGTACTCGGTTTCGTTGTATGGTATTCTGACTAATTCCTGCTCCTCAAGTAGTTTTTCCAAAGTTCCTGGTTCTGAAAATATGATCTCAATCTCAAGCGCCTGCTCCTGACGCAAGGGATGACGAGAGCCTATTTCTATAATTGCATCCTTAGCATTGGTGAACGATTCCAAACCAAACCCACCCGATTCATTTTCAGCGATGGTGAAGGTTTTACCCAGGATTTCCTGCGCCCTGATAATTCCCTCTGGTCGGGGTGGTTTTACCCACGCTTCCGCCGGTGGTCGAATGGGTGTGGTTATGTAGATCCTGTCCGGATTGATCTGTTTAACAGCCTTGCTGATATCCTTCAGAGCTTCCTCAGTATCGTTCAATCCGTGAACGAGCATGACCTCCAACCAGATTTGTCCATTAAACTCACGACGAAAATCCACCTGCCCCTGAAGCATGGTGTCAAAACTTATTTCTCCATGTGGACGGTTAATTCTTTTAAAAATCTCTTCATTTCCTGCATCAAGTGTTGGGAGTACTACATCAGCTTCCCGCAAATCGCTTCTGACATCCTGTCTGTGTAAAAGAGACCCGTTTGTAATAACGGCTATCGGTTTTGATGAATGCTTTTTACACATCTGAATAAGCCAGCCGAGATCCGCCGATAGGGTTGGCTCACCGTCACCGACAAAGGTGATGAAGTCCACTTCTGAAGAAGCAAGTTGATCTTTTATTTCAGAGAATATGTCTTCCTTTGGGAAAAAACTTGCCCTTTGAGGTGTGAGTCGATCTGTTCTTCCTAATTGGCAGTAAACACAGGAATATGAACATGTCTTGGGGGGGATGGGACTGACTCCAAGTGACCGTCCGAGACGCCGCGATGGGACAGGACCATAAGTGTACATAATTCAGATCCTTTCCTACCATCCACTCAAGTAACCGAATAATCCAACGATTAAGCCTACAATGAAATTAATCGTCTTGACAACTATAAAATCGCGCCTGGAATACGCCAACAAGGGAAGCATACCATGACCATCCTGGACGGCTGAGCTTGCCAGTAGCACGCTTAGCGGCAGAATACCTTGAGCATACATGGTTACAAACACTAAATGTGGACCGGATTCAGGGATAATGCCTATCAGACAAGCTATAAGGAGTACCAATAATTGGCTTTCCTGAATCCAGGCTTCCACGTTGAGATAGCGGGATAACAGGCTTATTAATAACAGTGCGCCAAATGTCCACAGAAATATCTTCGGCGCGCCGCGTTTGGCTACATGTTTCCATAAATGTTCTTCAAGGAAATGCTCAGGTACGGTGGTGACAATAAACAGACCTATTGTGGAAACCAACAGAAGTGATACCCGAATCCAGTTCCACTGAGGGGGACCAACGAGACCAAGAATGATGAACAGTATTATAACGACCAATAGGGTGCAAAGCGTACCGCGTGCCAGCGAACAAGCCTTCAATTGCGGAATAATCATATCCTGAGAGAAACACGTACAGTTGTCCTTATCGTGCAGCTCAAACCCATCGCAACTTGTATTCTTCCGTGTTCTTTTCCCCTTAAATATCCGATCCGTCAACCATCCCGCTGCCAAGCTGACTACCAACAGGATTGCTGAAATTATTAAAAACTTATGGGGTACCATTGCCAGCATAACGAAGGCTTCGTCGCCGCTGGTGGCAATCATCGTCGTCACCAATGCGCCTATGGTGACGATCCCGTGCGAATAGAGTGACACAACAGTGAAAGCGCCCAGACAACCGGGAATCACACCCAAGAGAGCAGCGAAGATATATTGCCCCCAGTAATTCTCTCTAAGACGAGACTGCCAGTTGCCCTTCGTCAGTATATTTAAATATTCGATCAGGAGCATCATCACAAAGATGAAGCTCGTTATCATTAAGCTCTGCTGAAAAACTTCGCCCAGCATGGCTATGCCTCTGGTGTTTCAATCCGATAATGATGGAGTCAATTAATATTTTGCACGTTCCCGCCGGGTTTCAAGCGAAGCGTAACCTGGCGGGAAAGGCTGCCAGGTTAGGGGCTAACGCCCTTAAAACTTGGCAGTAACGCAATACTAAATTGTCTCGTGATTCATGAAAATCTCAGTTCTTAGACACACTGATTAGTTCTCATCAGACAGTTCCATAGTCGGTCCACATCAACGGGATTAATTTAATCACATTAGTGTGTGTTGTCAAGGTTTGTTCTTGTGAAGACTTGGGAGGGCTCTTCAGGGTGCGTCGACTTCATTCAAATCATCAATATATCTCAAATTCAGGTTGTGGCTACTGCAACCTCCGCTTGAACAGGAAGTTCCTTCGCCTTTTGCTTTACCGTTGTCAGATATACGGCAAGTGGTCTGTATAGTAAATGCGACCATTTACTGAAAGGCACTTCCACTACCAGCATCGGCACTGCAATAGCCAGGTGGATAACGTAAACATAGTACGTCAGGAGAGGAAAGCCTGCCAGACGAAAGCCGTGAACCAGAATGCCGGTTAGGGTGGTAAAGAACAGAAGGATCAGGAATATCCAATCAGACGGCTCGGAATACTTGTGAATTTCATCTTTCTTCTTGAGACGACCGATCATAAGATCAACCGTTACATAAAGAAGAACTGCTGTTGCATAGTATCCCAACCAACGTTGCGGATGCCATACGGGATGAATTTCGTCAGTCTGGAACCAGCGGAGGAAGACTACAACCAGCGTAAGCATCGTCATATATGCCGTTACAAGCAGTAAATGCTTCAACCAGAAGTCCCATTTGTGCGTCCGATTGCAATCCCGTCCTCTCTTCTGCGTCCAGAAGTGCACGATAAATGTAACTAACTCCCGGGCATAGAGCCACAGAGGTATTCTTAGTCCCTTGTCGGAGCGTATGATGTATAGATACATCCTGAAGGCATTTGTCAACAAAAAGAAAGACAGGAGAGCCGCCATGGTCCAATCGCCAACCTCCACCCAGACATTAGGTGCGAATGTATTTAGTTCCACTCGATCCGTGACCATGGGTCCGTGCAGGAAGTAGAAGAGCCCAACGACAGTCAGCCCCACCACAATCAGCGCTGAGATCTCCCATGCAATGGAAGTATATAGTCGCTTTGCCAGTCCAGTCCAGTCATACTGTCCGGTTAGATAGCGCCGGGCTGCCATCATCGTCTCGCCGGGCTGAGCTTCACGCGGACAGGTCTCCGAACATTCACCGCAGTAGTAACAGAGCCAGGGATCGGGGGATTGCATCAGCCTTTCCTTATTACCTATTTGAAGATAGTGCATGATCTTACGGGGAAATGCCTCAGATTCGGTTGATAGGGGACAAATAGCGGTACAGTTGCCACAATTCATGCACGCATCAACGTCGCCGCCTCCGAACCTCGCAATCTCGCGATGCAATTCAGGGTCAATGCGGGTGCTCAATTATTTACCTCCAAGTTCTATCCTTATTTGTTGTTATTTTAACGGTTAGTAGTTGTTTCAGGCTGACTATATAAGATTACCTGACATTAGAAGTTTGGCTACTTAAGATGATATTGGTAGTATCCTTCGTCGTTTGGCTTACCCGTCTCTTCGAGGGTGCCGTATCTCCACATCGCCATAACCCATATCACCACCTCGTGAGTAGGGTATCCCAGTGATTTGGCAATCTCTGGAATTGTTTTGGGACTTTCCCGGAGCAGGGAGACAATCTTGTCCTTGAACGCCATTTCATCTCGCATTACTTCGGTAAGGTCACGAGTTATCTGGCTCTCCATCATGCATTCTCCTTAATAAGTCCATCGATCATTGCTTTGACCTGTATGTCAGTGTACCCTTCGATAAATATAGCTTCCTCGGGACACACCGGAACGCATGCTCCTCCTCCCTTACACAGGGATTTGATGACCTGTGCGATCTCCTTTCCATCAAAAGATACCTTCTCAATAGCATCGTAAGGGCACGCCTTCTGGCATATTTCGCACCAAAGACAGCGTTGGGGATCGATCCTGGCTATAAACGGTTCAAGATCGACATACCCCTTTTTCACTAGTGCTGCACCCTTGGAAACAGCCGCCAAAGCGGAAGTCACACTCTCAGTTAAAGTTTTTGGTCCCTGGGCGGTGCCGGCGATAAACACCCCATCAATCACTGTCTCTACCGGTCTTAGCTTGGGGTGAATCTCGTTGAAAAAACCATCGAGACCAATCGGCAGTTTCAGAACCTCTATCAGCTTCTGATTCTCCCTAGGTACCATACCGGTAACCAGCACAACCAGATCTGCCGGAATTTCGAGTTCTTCCCCGCCGGCAAGCTGATCGTTTACCTTTACAAGAAGCTTGCCATCAACAGTTTCCACTTCAGGAGGTTCCTCACCCGAAAACCTGATCAGTACCGATCCCTTTTTGCTCGCCTCTTCGTAAATGATCTCGTGTTTGCCGTAGGTGCGCATATCACGATAGAGGTGGTACTGATTTATTCCGGTGTCTATATCGCAGGCACAAAGCGCCGAGTGGACGGCGGCGGAACAACAATAACGGGAGCAGTACTTGTTTTCACCGTCAACTTGCCTGCTCCCGACGCAATAAATGTAAACAATGTTTTTTATTCGGTGTCCATTATAGTTCACGGAGCCGTTCGATCCGTCCAGCAGTTCTTTGAACTCAGGAAGAGTGACGACACCATCCTGACCATAACCGAATTCCCCCTCCGTAGGGGTGTATGTATCAAAGCCGGTGGTTACAATAATTGCACCGACCTCCAGGGAAATCGTATCCTTCCCGTTAGCTTGTATCTTCACAGAGAAGTCACCCATGCTGCCGCTTTTTTCCACCAACTCAGTATTAGTAAAAAGGGTGATTTCCTCTTTCTGCTTCACCTGTTCAAGCAGCGTATCAATGAGCTTATTACCATGCCTGTCATTTATGAACATCTTGCCATACTTCCTTGTCCACCCGCCAACCTCCGGTGCTTTGTCGATGAGATGCACGGAAAGACCCATATCAGCGAGTGTCAGTGAAGCACTTAAACCGGCTACACCGGCTCCAATTACCAGTACCTTCGGTGTTGTCTTGATCCGCAGCGTGGTCAGCGGTTCGGTAAGGCTGGTCTTGGCGATGCCCGCCCTGACGAGCCGGATAGCCTTGTCGGTGGCGTTCTCCATGTTATCTCGGTGCGCCCAGGAGCATTGTTCCCTAAGATTCACCTGCACGTATTGATATGGGTTGAGACCGGCGCGCTCCGCCATAGCTCTGAAGGTAAAGAGGTGAAGCTTAGGTGAGCAGGAAGCAACTACCAGACCATCGAGCTTTTCGTTTTGGATGTGCTCGACCATCTCCTGCTGGTCCGCATCTGCACAGCAAAACATGTGTGTCTTGGCAACAACCACGCCTGGTTCGTGTTCCACCACATCCCGAACCTTCTCTACGTCCACATAGTCCGAAATGTTTCCACCGCAATAGCAGATGAAAACACCGATTTTTCTGTCGGTCATTTATTCATCCTCCTCATCGTTTCCACGAATGCAGCTGCCTGGGCTGCTGCAGCATCCGCGTGGAGAATGCTGTCCGGAATATCCTGGGCTGCTGTAACCGATCCAGCGGCAAAGACGCCCTCGATACTCGTTTTCCCCGGATTGGTGTTCTCATTAATCTCCTTGACATAACCGTACAGGTCGGCTTCGAGCTGTTCCTCTTTGAATATGGTTAGTGCTTCGATGTTAGGTAGAAGACCAACAGAGAGAACCACCAGATCGTGTTCCGCCTGTTGTGTCCCCTCGTCCCCTTCAATGTTCTCATAGAAGAGTTTGAGATTCCCATCCTCGGCTTCCTCGATCTTTGCCACTTTCCCCTTAACGAAGTAAACGCCCATCCCTCTCGCTTGCTCGTAAAACTCGTCATACCCCTTTCCGAATGCCCGGATATCTATGTAGTAGATGGTGATATCAGCCAGAGGCAACGATCCCATGATGAGTTGTGACTGCTTGATCGAGTACATGCAGCATACTCTGGAGCACAGCGGATTGTTAACTGTGTGATCCCGGGAGCCGGTGCAGAGCACGTAGGCGATGTTGTCGGGGCGCTTGCCGTCGGAGGGTCTGATCACATGGTTGAAAGGTCTGGTGGGTGCGAGAAGACGGTCCATCTGCATCGCAGTAATCACATTGGGGAACCGCCCGTATCCGTATTCCTGTTTCAGGTGAGCATCGAACAGTGTGAAACCTGTGGAGATGATGACAGATTCAACTTCCTGTGTCTGTATCTCTTCATGCATATTAAGAGAAATAGCATCGGCAGGGCAGGCAATCACACACTGGTTACATTCTGAACACCCACCACAATCAAGGCAGCGGTTGGCGCTGTAGCGCGCTTCCTCTTCAGTGAGGACGGTCTCAATCTCAGCGTCCTGTTTGATGTCGGGAGCCGGCTCTTCAGCCCAGACCA
>CAYYHI010000019.1:0-28688 GCA_964471745.1 uncultured bacterium
CGGACTTCCATGCCTGAATACCAGGCTTTAAAAGCTGAGGTGGAACAGCTCGTTAGCGAAATCAACGGTCAATATACCCGGGATGGTTGGATCCCTATTCAGTATCTTTTCCGCAGCCTGAGTCGCACCGAGCTGCTTGCCTACTACCGCGCCGCCCGGATCGGTCTGGTAACACCGCTCAAAGATGGAATGAATCTTATTTCTAAGGAATTCTGCACCTGCAACATCGACGAGGAGGGTGTGTTGATACTCAGCGAGTTCGCGGGCGCGGCTTCGCAGTTTCAGAAACATGCCATACTGGTCAATCCGCACGATATAGAGGGCGTAGCAGACGCCATTTATGAAGCCTATACAATGCCCCTCGAAGAAAAACGCTACCGGATGCATCAACTCAGGGAAATTGTACGAAAAAATGATATATTTAAATGGGTTGACGACTATCTTCAGGCAGCCCTGTCAAAACAGCTCAACGATTTCCCGGCTTTGGACGAGTATGTTCCACAGATAAAGCTGGAATTAAGAAACAGAGTTGACAAAAAGAAATAATTGTATTATTATATAACTATCTGTAGTTCTCATCATATCCGGTATTAACCGGTTAAACACACAGGGGTGGTCGCAAAAGCGATCTGAGATCAAACCCTTCGAACCTGATCTGGGTAATACCAGCGTAGGGATCGTGGTTTTATGAATTTTGCAGACTGACCGTTTACCCAACCCCTGGTAAGCGGTTTTTTGATTCAGGTTATAGAAGCGTCTATCTGCAGCGCTGATACAACCGAGATGTAGCACGGGATGTTCTACTTCACACCCCCCCTGCTGCTCCCGTGTTTCAATAAGGAAGAAGATCAATGACCCAGTTGGAAGCAGCTAAACAGGGACAGCTCACCGAAGAGATGCGAATCGTGGCTCAAGACGAAGGCATAGAGCCGGAAGAGCTTATTAAGTGGGTCGCCAACGGTCGAGTGGTCATTCCTGCCAATAAAAACCACCATAATCGATACCCCTATGGCATCGGCGAACCTCTCCGGGTTAAAATCAACGCCAACATCGGAACTTCACCGGATAACTGCTCGATAGATAATGAGCTTGCCAAACTGAAAGTAGTGGATGAATTGAACAGTGAATCGGTAATGGATCTTAGCGTTGCCGGCGAACTGAATAAGATTCGGGAAACGATCATCGAACATGCCAGGATGATGGTCGGCACCGTACCCATTTACCAGATTATAGTTGAACACTCAGGTGACATTAATCGGATTGATATCGGGACTATTCTGGAGATAATCGAAACACACGGCAGGCAGGGCGTAGATTTTATCACGGTTCACTGCGGCGTTACCCGGGGAGCATTGCCGCTCTTAAAGAAACGAACCATGGGTATCGTATCCAGGGGTGGTTCTTTCATTGTCAGTTGGATGCGGATTCATAAAAAGGAGAACCCGCTGTACGAGCATTATGACGACATACTGGACATTGCACGAAAATATGACATTACCTTGAGCTTGGGAGATGGTCTGCGACCCGGCGCGATTGTCGATGCCAGCGATGAAGCACAGTTTCATGAACTGAGAGTGTTGGGTGAATTAACCCGGCGGGCACGTCAGGCAGGGGTCCAAGTGATGGTTGAAGGACCGGGGCACGTTCCACTGAATCAGATCAAACACAACATCCAACTGCAGCAGGAGGTATGCGATGGAGCGCCCTTCTACTTATTGGGACCGCTGACGACTGACATTGCACCGGGGTACGATCACATTGTCGGCGCTATTGGAAGCACTCTTGCAGCTTATTATGGTGCGGCTTTTTTGTGTTACATCACCCCGGCGGAGCATTTACGCCTGCCTACAGTGGAAGATGTCCGCGAGGGTGTGATCGCCTCCAAAATCGCCGCTCACAGCGCAGACCTTGCCAAGGGAAACGAACAAGCATGGCAGTGGGACAAGTGGTTTTCAGAGATGCGGTACAAGTTCGACTGGGAGGGTATGTATAATAACGCCATCGATAAACGAAAACCACGAAAATACCGGAAGTTCAGTACTCATGTGGATGAAGAGGAATGCTCAATGTGCGGTGAGTTTTGTGCTTTGAAGCTGCAGAAAATAGGGAATAAATGAATCTGACCGAGTTGGGCGGCGAATTTGCGTTCATTCAGCGCATCGCTCGGAAACCAAAATCCGCAGAAGTGATAGCCGGCATCGGTGATGACTGTGCCGTGGTTCGGATTGATGAACACACCCTGCACCTCTACACCGTGGATATGCTTGTTGAAGGCGATCATTTCTCCAGGGCATATTTCACGCCGTACGATGTCGGCGTTAAATGTATGGAAAGCAACGTATCCGATATCGCTGCCATGGGCGGTCAGGTATTGTATGGACTCATCTCTATCGCCTTTCCCGACGATATTTCAATAGATTTTCTGGACGAGTTGTATCGGGGAATGTATGAAGTTGCTGATCGATATGAATTCGACATCATCGGAGGCGACACTACCCATGCAGAACGGATGGTGGTATGTATTACATTAGTAGGTAAAACCTCGCCTTCCCGGTTGAAGCTTCGTTCAATGGCTGAACCGGGCGATCTTATCGCGGTGAGTGGACCGTTGGGAGGAGCTGCGGCGGGACTGCGATTGTTACAGGAAGGCATTGCAGGCTATACTGAAGTTAAACGCTATCATACAACTCCCCGCTGTAGCATGAATCAGTTGGACAGGATTGTACCAATTGCCAAGGCAATGGAGGACGTCAGCGACGGTCTGGCTTCAGAGGTTCGTAATATCTGTATGGCAAGTGGGGTTGGTGCGCGGCTTACCAGAGAGAACATCCCTCTTTGTGAGGGAATCTGTGAAACTGCTGTATTACTGAGAGATGATCCTTATGATTATGCCCTGTTTGGCGGAGAGGATTTCAAGTTGGTGTACACAGTAACGCCAGATCATTATAACCGGATCGTTGGATCGGTTGTCGGTGAGATCACTGCCGGCACCGATATCGTTCTGGATAAAGAGAAACTCACACGGTTCGGCTACGATCATTTCGCCCCCAATCGAATAAACGGTGGTGTTCCTTGATGGTTGTCATTCCCGCGAAAGCTGGAATCCAGTTCGTTGTTTTATAGTTACTTATGTTGAATTATCGCATTTATACTATGTTAATGATGTAAGTTTCATAAAAACAGTATTCTGGATTCCCGCTTTCGCTGGAATGACAATAAGTAGCTGACATAACCGAATAAACTTAAAAGGTGGAAAATGAAACTGGATGACATCGTAATATCAAAAGCCATAATCGATCGGTACTTCTCAAAATTAACCGACATTCTGGAGGTCGATGTTGCCCTGGCGGGTGCCGGTCCTTCAAATTTGGTGTGTGGTACTTTACTCGGGAAAGCCGGTGTTAAAGCCGTGGTGTTTGATGACAATGTATCACCAGGAGGCGGTATGTGGGGCGGTGGTATGATGTTCAACGAGATTGTTGTACAGGACAGCGCCCTATCGTTGATGGAGACAATGGGTATCCGAACCTATAAATACCGGGATGGTTATCATACTGCCGACAGTGTTGAGAGTTGCAGTTGTCTGATTTCACAGTGTGTCAAAGCAGGTACGCGGATTTTTAACATGATCAAGGTTGAAGATGTCATGTTCGGAAGGGAAAACGGAAATGAACGGATAAATGGTCTTGTGCTGCAGTGGTCCTCCGTATTCAAATTAGGGTTGCACGTGGATCCTCTTACTGTACGCTCAAAATATGTTGTGGATGGTACAGGACACCCGGCTGAAATATGCAATATCATCACCCGGAAGATTAACGCTAAGCTTAACACACCAACCGGAGGTGTTGTCGGTGAGATGTCTATGTGGGCAGACGAAGGTGAAGCGTTGACCGTCAATAATGCGATTGAGGTATTCCCGGGTCTATTTGTAACAGGCATGGCAGCCAATGCCGCTTTGGGTGCGCCGCGAATGGGTCCCGTGTTCGGCGGGATGTTGCTGTCCGGGGAAAAGGTTGCCAATACATTGATTGACAGATTAAGAAAATAAACAGGACTGAGCTTTTGGGTTTTAACAACCAGTTTGGCGAATGGGGCAGCTATGTGATTACCAGCGGGGACGCAGTTTCTATAGCTAAAAAAGCATGTCTCGCCGGCGCCCGCATCATTCAATACCGGGACAAAACCGCTTCGCGGAAACAGATGCTGGAAACAGCCCGCAGACTCCGGGACATCACCACGGATCACAACGTTATGCTTATCGTAAACGATTTCATTGACGTGGCCATGCTGGTAAGTGCAGACGGCATACATCTGGGTCAGGATGACATCCCGATTAGTGAGGCTCGCAACATCACACCCGAAGGTCTTATCATAGGAATATCAACCCATTCAATCGACCAGGCGAAAGAGGCTGAAGCTGCCGGCGCGGATTACATTGGTATTGGTCCGGTATTCGCTACACCCACCAAACAGGGTAATGTACCAATCGGGATGGATATAGTTCGTGAAGTTGTTAGTATTATGCACATACCGGTAGTCGCTATCGGCGGTATCAATCCGGATAATGTAAACCAACTTAAAGGCGCCGGCGTTACCAATGTTGCAATGGTTCGGGGATTTACCTCAGATACTGAGAATGTAGTCCGAAAGATCAATAATATGTTTCTTGGTTTATAACTCGGCTAATAAATCTTCTCGTATTCGTGACAGCGGGACGCCCTCGTCCCGCTGTGAAAAGTCTGTCATCAAAGGCGGGGACGAGGGCGTCCCCGCTCCACATCTTCCAAGATACGAAATTATTTATTAGCCATGCTATAGAATATTAAAACAGGAAAGATTTTCACACTTTTTACACTTCACAAAACCCAAAAAGTACATTATTAAACCTCCATAACATTTTGTAAAACCGAAATATAACTAATTCATCGCATCACTATGTTACAGTATATATCCATATTGTGGTATATTTTTCAATGATTTTTTCACAATTTGAAAGAATCACTAATTTCACATCGTATAACGTTTTAGATAGTAGAAATATTAAGATTAAATGTATGTTTTTAAGGATTATATAACTTGTCAAAGATTCTTTTTTATAATATATTAATTCCTTGAACAAGTGGCTTCTTAAAAACATCATAGTTAGTTAATTTCAAATTTTCCTCTTAATTCAGGTGATTCTTATTACATATTGGCAAGTATGTTTTACTATCTTTATTTGATGTGAAATTTCTTTATGCAACACAGATCCGGATGATTATTAATTTTGAGAATATCGTTTGTGGCAAACATGACAGATCCGACGGCATTCACTTCTCGCATTTTATTAACCAACTGCTGTCGAGTTTTCCTTGCACAAATTTCTCAGGAGTTTAATATGAAACAGAGCGTTTTTTTCCTCTTCGCGCTCTTACTGATGATTTTAGCTTCTCCGCTTACGGCGCAGGATAACCCTACCACGGCGGGTTATACCTTTGAACTGGGATATGACGACGGCAATCCCCCACCGCGTCGTGATCCAGGAGCTGACGACTGGATCACGTATGACGATGGAGAGGTGCGCGGTGTCTTCGATGACGCCCGTAATTACTTCTCAAGAGTCAGTTTCACTGCTGAGAGTGATTTTTCCTTGCGTTGTATCCGCTTCATGCCTTTCAATCCCGGCCCGAACTTTGAGGCTCCATGTTACATCTATGTTTTTAGAGAAGACAGAGATCATAATCTCGATGAGCGTTATCTCTTCGGGACAAGGATCAACCAATTGGAGCGGTGGGATGAAAGAGATCTAAACGCCAACTGGGTTCTCGTCGAGATCGGGGACGAGATCAGGTTCGAAACGGGAACGCAGTTCAGCGTTATCTATGGTCCAGCACCCGGTGGAGAATGGGATGGCAACCCCCGAGAAGGCGATGGCTGGTGGAACACATTTGACGGACGCATGGACGAACAACGCAGCTTCGTCGCTCCCCGCCTTGAAACGGCGCACAACCGGTGGACATCGAATGGTCTTGACGGTGATCTGCTCATCCGGGTCGGTGGCGAATTCATCAGCGACAATAATGCTCCCGAATGGGAAAATGTCCCCGCCAGAGCTGAAGCTGATGAAGGCGACCGGGTTCGTTTTGATGTGAGAGGTGTTGACCGGGATGAGGATGATTTAGAGAACCTGACGATTGAATATTACTCAGAGGATATACCGGACGCAGCAGAATTCCTCGACCGCGGGGAAGGTGTTGCATCCTTTCAGTGGGAAACCGCGTATGAAGATGCAGGGGATTACAGGGCACAGTTCACACTAAGTGACGGTGAGGACGATGTAACCGCTGTTGTGGAAATCCGCATAGTCGATGTTAACCTTCCGCCTGAGCTGACCAATTGGCCCAATGATGGCGAAGTCGATGTCTACGAAGAGGAAACCCTATCATTAGTCTTAAACGGCTCCGATCCGGATGGTGATGAGATACGTCTCTATTTCAATGCCGGCAATCTTCCGCGAGATGCGAGTTTCGGACAAGTTGGTGAGAATTCATGGATGCTGCGCTGGCATCCCCGTTATGGTGCAACGGGGCAATACCGCGCAACGTTCATACTATCAGATGGCGCGCACGACGTAGAGTATGGACTGGTTATCAACGTGCTTGAGGCAAATGAACCACCCGAGTGGACTGAATATCCGGAAAATCGTGAGGTAATAGGTTACATAAATGAGGAGATCGTTCTATACTGTACAGCTGAAGATCCGGAGGGTGCAGATCTTGAACTCAATTGGGAATACGCTGCAGAACCGCCTGCCGATCCGCGTACAGATTTCTCTTCCGCAGATGGAGACCTTAGGTTTATCATGATGCCCGAACGAGATCAATACGGTGAATATTCCGTGAGATTTACAGCTTCGGATGGTGATAACGAATCAAGCATAGTGATCCTGATCGACGTTCGATCCGATCACTTCCATTATATCGAAACCGGTCTGGCGCACACATTGCGCTTCCAGCAGATTTTTTGCTTCGGTGAAGATCTGATGCAGGAGGCTGCTGAAGGATTTGAGTCAGACGAAATCGGCGTACTTACACGGGAAGGAGTAGTCGCCGGTGGTATGATGTTCGGTGATGATTTCGATCCACGCCGGGGTCGATCCATGATCGCCTGGGGTGACAATCCGAACACCGGTAACGTTGAAGGCTTCCGACATGGCGAAAATTTCACATTCCTCTACTGGGATAATGAAACCGATACGGAATACGATGTGCTGGCGACTATAACCTCCGGTGACAGAGCCTGGCGCTGGAACGGTTATTCGGTCGTCGAACTGTTCATTGGACCGAAGCTCGATGCAAGCGCTGACGCGCATGATTTCGGCGAAGTACAGGTCAATGAACAGGCTGATTGGCAGGTTACCTTTACGTCGAACGGCTCGACGACGTTGGAAGGTCTGGAGCTTGAGGTTACCGGCGAAGGATTCAGCGTCGATGATGACGGTCCTGTTAATCTTGATCCGGGCGAGGAATGGACTGTTACAGTATCCTTCACACCAGGCAGCGACGGTGAATTCGAAGGTAGCCTTAGGGTGTTCAACGAATTTGTTGCGGATACGATTGCACTCAGCGGTACCGGCATTCAGACCGGTTATTTTGATTTTACAGTCACGAGAACCAACCACCGCGTCGAAGTAGTACGTGCTGTGCTGGGTGGAAATCCTCTTGAGAACGGGAATGAAATCGGGATATTCACACCTGCCGGTTTATGCGCCGGAGCGGTCATCGTTGCTGATAACGAACGCTGGAGCATTCCCGCTTGGGGAGACAACCCGGAAACAGGACCGATCGACGGCTTTCGTAACAACGAACTGCTCAACTTCAGGTTGTGGGACAACAACGCTGAACGGGAATATCAAGCCGATGCGACATTCCTCAATGGACCCGACCACTGGCACGATGGCGCTCGTTCTGCTGTAATACTGACCACCACTGACAGGCACTTCAAGTGGGTTGAAACTGAAGCGGCGCATCATCTGACGGTTGCTGCAGACCTGCAAGACGGTGATGAAATTGCCGTCATCACACCGCGCGGCACGGTAGCCGGTGGTATTGTTGTAGAAGGTCACGAACCTTGGGAATTCGATGCTTACGGCGACAATCCCGATACGAGGGATGTCATCGAAGGCTTCCTGCCAGGTGAACCAATATTTTTCCGCGTCTGGCTTGCCGAGCGTGAACAGGAACAGATCGCACGTGGTCACTGGCAGGAGGGACCATCGAGATGGACGTCGGATGCACGAAGTTCTGCCGAATTGAGGTTTGGCGATGAGAACAGAGCACCGACATGGAGACCATTGGAAGATGTAACCGGTCATGAAGGTCAAGAGCTTACTTTCGCTGTCCTCGCATCCGATCCGGACCACGATCCCTTAAGCCTTTCATTGATAGGCGACAACCTCCCGAATACAGTTGAATTCACCGATCGGGGTAACGGTGCTGGAGAATTCGTCTGGACGCCCGGCTACAATCAGGCAGGACGTTATGGCGCTCGATTCGATGCCTTCGACGGATGGGATCACACCGAGCTTCTGGTCACTATAACCATCATAAACGCCAACCAACCGCCGATACTAACCGAAATCGGCAATATCGAGATAGATGAGCGCGAACGATTCTCACTGGTTCTTGAAGCTGTTGATCCGAACGGCGACGAATTAAGGTTTACCGCTGAGAATCTGCCGTATGGAGCATCGCTTGAAGGAGACCTCTTCCGTTGGACACCGAATGCCGATCAGTCCGGTGAATATGAAGTTACTTTCAGGGTTACTGATTTTGGTCAACCGCCGTTATCTGATACTGAAACTGTAACGATAACCGTTAACGACGAAAACAGTCCCCCTGTATGGGAGGAAGTTGAACCGATATTCGCGGATGAGGGCGCGCGTGTTCTGTTTGAAGTGACAGCCCGCGACCTGGATGACCGTGATTTCAGAAACAGGGAGAACAACCTTAGGCTTTCAGCTGGCAATCTGCCTGAAGGCGCCCGGTTCACCGACCGCCGCTGGGGGCGTGGCGTCTTCGACTGGCAAACCGATGTCAGGTCAGCCGGTGAATATCATCCGTACTTCGTTGCCTTCGACGGCGAAAACAGGGATACGCTGGTTGTCGATATTACGATTCAGAATCGCAATCGTCCTCCCCGGCTGGCGCATATCGAAAACCAGACTGTGACAGTCGGAGACACACTGGAGCTGCAGGTAACCGCCGAGGACGCCGATCCCGGGCACCAGGAGGACCTCCTGCTTACAGTCTTTAACCTGCCACCCGGTGCGGTGTTCACCGATCATGGCAGTGGTGAAGGAAGCGTCTTCTGGGCGCCTGGATACGATGAGCGCGGCGTTTATTCGAATGTCAGATTCGTCGTTACAGATCCGATAGGTGCACGCGATGAAGCCAGTGTTACGTTCACTTCGCTTGTGATAGACAGAGAACCACCGGAGATTTCCGATCTTTCGCCCGAAAACGCAGCAAGGGTACGCAACACCCAACCTGTTATTAGCGCAACTATCATCGATCAACGCAGTAATGTGGAATTTGTTGAACTGGTTTTCGACAACCACCGCTGCCAAGTCGAGTATGATGCAGAAACCGGTGAGATGACATGGCAACCGGAAGACGCACTCGATGAAGGCGAACACCGCTATCTCGTCAGGGCTGTTGATTCTTACCGGAATGTAGCCGTTCAGGGCGTTTACTTCATCGTCAATGGCGACGCCGGAAGAATCGTACCGTATCGGCTTCCGGAGTATACCCAGCGCGAGCGTATACCGATTTACGGCACTGCTGAGCCGTTCCTGAACATTGAATTATGGCGGGATGATGAACGTCTGATGCAAACCGCTGCCGACGCCAGGGGATACTTCCGGTTTGCAGATGTACCGTTGGTCGAGGAGCTTAACCAGTTCACGTTGACGGGCGGCGATCGTGACGGTAACATCGCTCAGAGTGCAGAAGTCGAAACCTATCTGGATATTCAACCACCCGAAGTGGAATTTGTCGCACCTGAACCGTTGGTACGTACAGGTACTCCGGTAATCGGCGCCATAATCCAGGATGCAGGTGTCGGTCTCGATCCCGGCGGTGGCGCAAGACGCGGTCAAGGAGGCATAGAACTGCTGATCGACGGCGAAAGAATCGAGGATTTCGAGTTCGAGGACGGAAGGCTTTCCTATACTCCCGATAGGGATCGCCCACTGCGCGATGGAGGACATATTGTTGGAATAACCGCGGTTGACCGCCTTGGTAACGTTCATGAAGAGCCGGTACAGATGCGCTTCTTCATCGATACAAGGTCACCTTCTGCGGAACATCGATTCCTCGATGACGATCCCCCCCGCATCGGCAATCGTAATCCGCAGCTAACAATTCCAATTATCGACCCGCGTCCTTCCAGTGGAATTAATGAAAGAGATATAGTTCTCCTCTTCGATCGTGAAGAGTACGAATTCGAATGGGATGGCGTCGATGGGTCGATCTTCTGCACGTTGGGCGTATGGAATCCCCGCGAGAGAGAACTCGATCCACTCGATGAGGGTGAGCATACACTTGAACTACAGGTTCTGGATCGTGCCGGTAACAGCTTCCGCGCTCGGGGTGGATTCATATTGGACCGCAGAATAAGAGACGAACAACCACCGTTCTTCGAGAACCTCTATCCTCCACCAGGCGGTGTTGCCGGCGCAGGCGTGATGGAGGGCGAAGGTGGCGGATCTAACGCCGACACGGTCTCCGTCGTTATCGGCGATGACGACTCCGGCGTCGATGATGAGTCTATCTGGATGATGATCATCGCCTTCAACGATCCTGACGATCCGGATGACGACGACACCACGTACATCGGACGTGACGATATGCTGATGAGACCTGGTGGCAGGGTCGTAGTGCCGCTCCACAACAACCATGATGATAACGTAAGGCGGGATGAAATGCCGGGGCTGGAGGAAGGTTTGAACCAGGTAAATGTATTCGGCGCCGACGAAGAGGAAAACGAAGGCGATGAAGGCTGGGAATTCTACTACGACAATACCGAACCCGAACCTGCGGACCTTGACGAACCTGACAACCAATACGTAAACAGTGCCGAAATATCCATTACAGGAACTACAGGCAGCGACGAACCCGAGTACGAGGAGGGCTACGATAATGAACCGGTCGCCAGGGTGTTCCGCAACGATTCACTCGCTGTCGAAGAGGACGTCGAGTATTCTTCGAACTTCGAAATCCAGGGAATAGCCCTGGTTGAGGGATGGAACTCCATCTATGTTATAATCGTCGATGGCGGCGGTAACGAGTCCGAGCACAGCGATACACTGGAATTCTTCCTCGATCTGGTCACGCCTGTAATTGAAGACTTAGCTGCAACAAACGGTCCCTACCTCGCCACCGGGATCCCCGAATTTTCAGCCACATTGACCGACGTTGGTGGTGGTGTAGATCCTGATAGTATCCTGTTGAACATTGATGATATCGACGTACCGACAGAATGGAATGCAGAAAGCAGCTTGATGACAGCCCAAGTCCTGGAAGAGGACGCTCTTGAGAACGGTGAATACACAGCACAGTTGATCGTCTTCGACCTTGCGGGCAACGCGGATACTTCCCTTTATGAATTCGATATCGATCTCGATCCGGTAGATCCGCCGACGCTGCTGACACTCGAACCCTATACCAGCATCAACAAGGTCTCCCTTGCCGGCGAGGGTGAGGTTGGCACGACCGTAAAAGTATACTTGAACGATGAGGAAATCGGTGAAATTTCCCTCTCCGATTCCGCCTCCTATATCTTTGAATATACAGCAGAATCCTTGACAGATACGTCCATGATCGACCTGACGGCTGTCAACCCGGCAGGTACCGAAAGCGAGCATACCGACCCGGAGACCCTGTTCGTGGATACCGATCCGCCGGCGTTCTCGGATGCTGTCCCCGGTAACGGTGAGAATGTGGAGGCGACAGCCCTTGAAGAGATTCGAGTGCTTGTTAACGACCTTATTTCCGGTATTGAACCGGACAGCTTCGCACTAACGATCGGTGGTCAACCATTTGGTATAACTGTTACAGCAACCGACAGTGGTTACTGGGTTGTTGCGGATGTCAGCGAAGAGGAATACGGTGATGGTGAGACCGTCGAAGTGGTTGCTGAAACCTACGACAGGTCCACGCCACCGAACCAGGGTCAGATTGCCTGGGAATTCGTTGCACAGATCAACGACGCTCCCGAAACGGTATTACCAGATACCAGCTTCAACGAGGACGAGCAACTTACCCTTGACTTGCACGATTATATAACCGACGAAGATAACTCTTGGGGTGAGCTCAACCTCTCGGTTATGATTATTGAAGGCGCTGATAATGCAGACGCCACAATCGATGACGAAGAAGGTTTCCTTTATCTACTGCCTGATGAGGATTGGTCTGGCGATCTGCAAATTATCGTGCAGGCGACAGATCCTGACGAGCTTTCCGGAACCGACACCATCTCTGTCCAGGTATTTCCGATTAATGACTCACCGGTCTGGGAGGATGTGCCGGACGATACATCCGCCACGGTGGGCTTGGAGTTTGAGCTGCTGATTACCGCAACCGATCCCGACCCTGACGATGACCTAACTTACAGCGATAACACAGGTTTGTTCGATATCAGCGAGAACGGTTTGGTTTCATTTACACCGGATGAAGAGATGCTCGGTCAGCACGTGATCGAGTTCTATGTCTGCGACGATTCCAGCGCCAGCGACACGGCTGAATTCCATCTTTATATTGATGCGGCAAATCAATTAGTGGAGGTTGCACGACCAATTAATAACGTCTCCCTTGACGAAGACTTCGAAGAGTTTGAATTTGTCGATCTGGATACAGTCTTCAACGATCCCGATGAAGATATGCTTAACTTCCTCATCGAATACGACGAGGAGGGTGTCTTACTTGACATAGATGCTGAGACTAATGTGGCTATGTTATCAGCTGTCCTGCCCGATTTTTATGGTGAGGTTAAGATAACGGTAACGGCGGATGATCTGGATGGCTCACAGGTTTCCGATACCTTTATGGTGAATGTTCTGCCCGTCAATGACCCCCCCCGTCAGGTCGGACTGCTTCCGGATCTGGTGCTGACTGTTGAAGATGAAGGAAGGATGGTCATTGCCGACCTGGATACGGTTTTCATTGACATCGAGGATAATGACATAACCTTCGAATGGGAAGACGGCGATCACTTGGGCGTTGATATTGACGAAAATATGGTTCTAAGCGTCACAACTGATGATGACTGGTACGGTGAAGAGTCATTCCTGTTATCTATCGAAGATGGAGTCGGTCAGCAGAGCCCAAGACGCTTATCCGCAGACGGCTGGCAAATCAGCTTAATCGATCACCGCTCGGAAAACACACCGCGCCGTGACGAGGCTACCGTCATCGAAATCTCTATCGAAGTAGAGGGTGTGAACGACGCACCCAGGCTAATGGTCGACGATCCTTATATTATTTATATGGAAGAGGATCAGGAACCGTTAACTGTCGAACCTTCGCTTGCGGAAATGTTCTTCGATCCCGATCTGGAAGACGTGGTTGAAGTTACCTGGGAGGAACCTGAAGGACCTATTGAGTTGTCTTTTGACAATGAGGAAGAGTATATAATCGCTACTATCGTTGAGGAGAATTATTACGGCGAGTTCGATTACGAGATCACGGCGTTAGACAGTTCCAGCGAAGAAGTATCGGTGACGCTTCATTTCAACGTCGCTGCTGTAAACGATCCGCCGGAGTTTATGCAGGCTATCGATGACGTCGTGTTCGACGAGGATGTCGATCCACGGAGGGTTAATATTGCTGACTTGGATGAGGTCTTCGAAGATGTCGATGACGACGATTTGGCATATTCCTTCCAGGATGCACCGGATCAACTCAATATGGACATCGATGAAGACAATGTTTTGTTCGTCGTTCCCGATGACAATTATAATCTGGAAGACGGAGTTTTGATAACGGTTATCGCTGATGATGACAATGACGAACAGTTTGGAGCAAGGGTAAGTTTTATCAGACAGTTATCATTCACACCAGTGAATCGTGACGCTGGTTCAGCCAGGCAACTGCGTTCCATCCATCAACCGGTTTCAGGGGATAATCATAGAAACATACCAACGATAGCACAATCAGTTGGTTCGCAGAATTCACCAAGGCGTGATGACGCCGTAGAAACTGATTTCACCCTCACGATAAATCCTGTCAACGACACTCCATTCTGGGAAGAAACACAAGATCAGGCAGCCGATGAAGCCGATTTGATTGAGTTTATAGTAACCGCAGACGACATCGACCTCCAGTTCGAGGGTGACGATCTCACTCTTACAATAACCGACGATGACGGGTTAAACAACCGCGGATCTCAATTCAGCGACAATGGCGACGGAACGGGGTCCTTTACCTGGCAGACCGGCTATGAGGATGCAGGGGTTTACAATCCTGTGTTTAGGGTCGAGGACACTGCCGAGGAAACAGATCAGATGAGCATTCGGATTTCGATAAACAACGTCAATCAGCCGCCTGTTTGGGTTGATGTGCCGGATGAAGTCGACGGCGACGAGAATGAACTGCTGCAGTTTACCCTTACCGGCAGCGATCCGGACGGCGATGATGTAACCATCGAAATATCCGATCGCGATGGACTTCCTGAGGAAGCCGAATTCACCGACAACGGCGACGGCTCCGGTACGTTCAGTTGGACTGCCGGTTACGAAGAAGCCGGAAATTACAGTGCCGTCTTCACACTCTCCGATGGCGAATACGACGCCGAAGCGGATGTCGAGATCACCATAAACAACGTCAACCGCGCGCCGGTGTGGGATGAACCAGATCCCAACGAAGCAATTTTCGGTGATGAAGAGGATGAGATCCTGTTTGACGTAATGGTTCACGATCCTGATGATGATGATGTAACAATTGAGTTGTCTGACCGCGACGGACTTCCCGAGGAAGCTGAATTTATTGATAACGACAATGGAACTGGAGAATTTATCTGGCAAACGGATTTCGACTCACAAGGCGAATATTTACCGATCTTTACGGTCTCAGACGGCGATTTGAGCATCGACGTTCAGATCACCATCGGCATCGGCAACGTCAACCTTTCACCGATGTGGGACGCACCCGATCCCAACGAAGCTGTCATCGAAAACGAAGACGAAGAGGTCACATTTGAAGTACGGGCTCACGATCCCAACGACGACGATCTGACCATCGAAATGACCGATCGTGGCGGGCTGCCTGAAGCGGCTGATTTCACCGACAACGAGGACGGTACGGGCAATTTCTCGTGGCAGACGACCTTTGAGGACGCCGGTGAATACTACCCAGTCTTCACCGTATCCGACGGTGAATTGGAGATAGAGACTGAACTGACCATCATCATCGAGGATGAGAACCGCCCGCCGGAAGTAGTTAACCCGATAGACGATATCGAAATCGACGAGGATTCCGGTGAGCTGGAAGTTGCCGACCTCGATGATGTGTTCGCAGACCCGGATGAGGATGATCTGACCTTTGAAATAGTCGAGGGTGTCGAAGAACTTAATCTCAACATTAATAATGAAACAAACGTCCTGACTCTCGAACCGACTGAAAACTACTTCGGCGAATCGCAAGTCGTAATCCAGGCGGACGACGGTCGTGAAGCGATGCATGTTGTCATGTCTGTAAGCTCAGGTTTAAGAGGCGGCAGACGCGCCGATGGACTAAGTAGCGTTCGTAATCTCAGAAACATAAGCGGAGCGTCCAGGCAGCAATCACCCAGGCGTGACGCGACTATCGCTGACGAGTTCCAAGTTACCGTGCTGCCGGTCAATGACCCGCCGGTCTGGGACGACATTCCTGATAGTGTAGGGGTGAATGAGAACGAGTTACTCGAAGTCACCGTACGCGGTTCCGATCTCGACAACGACGACCTGACCATCAGCATTGATGACTGCATGCTGGAGGGTAATTACGAGTTTACCGACAACGGCGACGGCACTGCCGTTCTCTCCTGGGTGCCATCATACTGGGCTACTTATGATGAATATGACGAATATCGGGTAGAATTCACATTGACTGATGGCGAAGCTGAAGCTGTTACCGTTGTTAGAATCTTTGTATACAACGTCAACCGGCTCCCGGTCATCGTCCAACCGGAAGAGGAAGTGGTGGAGATCCATCTGGATGATATTGACTTTCCTCCTTGGTGGGAATTTAATTTCTTAGCTGAAGATGAAGATCATGGTCATTTTCTTCATAATCTGACATGGTCGATTTCTGATAGAGGAGGTTTGAGGCTGAGCGAATATTGTGATTTAACCGATAACGGCGATGGCAGGGCGACATTAGGATGGTGGGTGGACTGCTGGTATAATGGCGAATACAATCCGGTCTTCCGGGTTGAAGACGGCAACGGTGGTTTTGACGAAGTTGAATTAGTCATCACCGTTGATTGCGAGGAACCCTGGGCCGATTATAATGAAGTTGTTGAAGGAAATGAGAACGAACTAATCGAATTTGGAGTCGATGTGAATGCTTGGGGTCCTTATCTTCTAGTCGATTACCATTATTCGGATGACCTGCCGGACAGTTGGGAAGGCCCGCATGACGGCAGTTGGTTCTCTTGGACGCCGACGTTCGACGATGCCGGAGAATATACTGTTACGTTCGTCTTCGTAAACGAAGAATATGGTAATCGAGAAGCAGAAGTTGATGTTGGAATTATTGTGCATAACGTTAACCGCAATCCGGTCATAACACAACCTGAAGAAAACCGGTTCGAGTTAAACGAGGGCGAAGGTGATTACGTAATATCCTTCCTTGCCGATGATCCCGACGGCGACGAATTGGAATGGTCAGTCGTAGAGATCGGTGGACTTCCCGATGGATGGAATTTCCACGCAAATCAAGAAGAGGCTGAATTTAGCTGGGAGCCTGACTTTAATGATGCAGGCGAATATGATCCATTATTCCGGGTCGTAGACGACGGAGGTGGTAGCAATGAAATCCGGATAAGCATCATCGTCAATGAAGTTAACCGCAATCCGATCTGGGACGAAGTGCCGGAGATGATCGAAGCTGATGAGGATCATCTGATCGAGTTCGCTGTGTGTGGTAGTGATCCTGACGGTGACGATCTTGAAATAACCTTTTCATCTGACAACCTGCCTGAAGCTGCTGAATTAACCGATAACGGCGATGGTACAGGCGACTTCATCTGGCAGACGACCTTTAATGATGCCGGTGAATATACCGCTATATTCACACTTTCCGATGGAGAAGCTAATGTAGTAGCTGAAGTAACAATAACGGTCAACAATGTCAATCGTGACCCGCAGGTCTTGGAACCAGATGAGATCCCACTGGACGTGGTGATCGAAGAAAACGAAGAGCTTGTGATCGAATTCGTCGCTGAAGATCCGGACAATGACGACATGACTTGGTCGATTGCCGATGAGGACGATCTGCCGGAAGGCTGGGAGTTCACTGATAACCAAGACGGTACGGCATTGTTCAACTGGACACCGGCATTCAACGCGCGCGGCGAATATAACCCCCTCTTCCGCGTCGAAGACGGTAATGGCGGTTCGGCAGATGTCGAAGTAAACATCTTCGTCGGATTTGAACCTCCTCCCCGCTGGATTGAGATCCCTCACTCGGTTGAGGTTGACGAGGGTCAGTTGCTCGAATTCGACGTGGTTGGCGGACCTGAGGATCGAGATCTGTCCATCACCTGTATTTCAGATGATCTACCCGACGGTTGGGAGTTTACCGATAACGACGACGGAACGGGAACGTTCACCTGGGAACCTACGTTTGACGACGCTGGGGAATACAACGCAACGTTCACGTTGTCGGATGGTGAGCTTGAGGATGAGGCTAACGTTTCCATTACGGCAAATAACGTCAACCGCGACCCGGTCATAACCCAGCCCGAAGAAGAAGTAGTGGAAATCGAAGGTGATGAAGGTGAAGAGATTATAATTGAATTCGTTGCTGAAGATCCTGACGATGATGACCTGACCTGGTCGATTGCTGATGAGGGCGATCTGCCGGAAGGCTGGGAGTTCACCGATAATGGCGATGGCACGGCTGAGTTCTGTTGGACGCCCCGATTCGACGATGAGGGGAACTATGATCCGGTGTTCAGGGTGTCTGATAATGAAAATGGTTCTGATGAAGTTACGGTTGTAATTAGAATTCAGAACATAATTCCATTGCAAATAGTCGAACCGGAAGACGGCGAGGAATTTGAGGTTAATGAAGGAGACGAGCTTGTTATCAATCTACGAGCAATTCCCGACGACGACAACCTGACCTTCGAGGCCGAAAACCTGCCTGAAGGCGCGACTTTAGAAGGCGACCAGTTCAGTTGGACGCCGACTCACGACCAAGCCGGTGTATACGAAGATATTGTATTCAGAGTAATGGATGATGGTGAACCGAATTTGTCCGACGAGATTACGATTACTATTACAGTCCTCAACGTCAACCGCCCGCCGGTGTTGTCCGAAATAGGCAACCTTGAAATTGACGAAGCTGAGAGACTCAGCCTGCAGTTGGAAGCGACCGATCCCGATTTTGGAGACAACCTTACCTTTGAAGCTGAAAACCTGCCCGAAGGCGCCACATTGGAGGAAGACCTGTTCAGTTGGACGCCGTCCTACGACCAAGCCGGTGTTTACGAAGGTATCATATTCCGTGTAAGGGACGACGGTGAACCATCGCTATCCAACGAGGATACGATTACCATCACTGTTATAGACGTCGATCGTCTGCCGATCTGGGTTGACTACCCCGAACAGGTTGAGATCGATGAGAATCAGGAGCTTGAATTCACAGTAGTGGGTTCAGACCCGGATGGTGATGATCTATCCATTAGCTTTGCGTCCGACGATCTACCAGATGATGTTGAGTTCGAGGATCATGGGGATGGAACCGGTACTTTCACCTGGCAGACAACTTACGAGAATGCTGGTGAATATACTGCTTCATTCACACTTTCCGATGGTGATGAAGAAGTAGGTATTGAAGTTCCGATTACCGTTAATGATGTCAACCGTCCACCGATCTGGGTTAATTATCCTGAGCAAGTTGAGATTGACGAGAATCAGGAGCTCGGGTTCACTGTTGTAGGAGAAGACCCGGATGATGATGACTTGTCCATCAGCTTTGCTTCAGAAGACCTTCCAGAAGAGGCTCAATTCGCCGATAACGGTGACGGAACTGGTACATTCAATTGGACACCGTCATTCGACGACGCTGGTGAATACACTGCTTCGTTTGTCCTATCCGATGGTGAAATCAGTGTCGAAGCCGTTGTAAATATTACCGTAAATAACGTTAACCGCAACCCTTATCCATTTGATCCAGACTTTATTGAGGCAGTAATTCTTGAAGGTGAGGAGTTTTTTCTGGAGCTTGCTACCTCTGATCCCGATGGGGATGATCTCGTATGGTCGATAACTGATGAAGGAAATCTTCCCGATGGATGGGAGTTTACCGACTTTGGTGATGGCTCATTTGAGTTTAGGTTGACTCCAAGCTTCGAGGATGCTGGATGTTATGAGGCAACCTTCAGGGTTGATGACGGATTTGGTGGATTCTTAACATTACCTCTCATTTTAACGGTAATTAACGTCAATCGAGCCCCGGATGACTTCAGCTTGACTGCGCCACAGGACGGTTACGAGATCGATCCGCAGGATTACACGGTGCGTTTCGAGTGGGATCAGGCGGTCGACCCGGACGGCGACGAAGTTATCTATAACCTGTTCATAAACGCCACTTACGAGGATATTGATACGACTGTCAGTGTTGAAGGTTTGGAAGTCAACGAGTTCATCATCGAACACATTGACAGCCTGCTGATCGAGTTGGGGATCGTATCTGAGGAAAGCATCGAAGTCGAAGCTGCCTGGTGGGTTGAAGCGACCGACGGCGATCTGGCTACCGAATCGAGCCAACGCTGGACGATTGTTGTACCAATACCAACGTCGGCTCACATGCAGGATGAGAACATTCCGACCGAGTTCAGCCTTGAACCTGTGTATCCGAACCCGTTCAATCCATCCACACACATCGACTTCGCTCTGCCGGAACCCACACAGGTCAGGCTTGCTGTCTGGGATGGTTCCGGACGTTTGCTGGAAGTTATCCTGTCGAAACAGTTACCGGTGGGTCGTCATTCAGTTTCATGGTCTGCAAACAATCTACCGACAGGAATTTATATCTTTACACTGGAAGCTAACGGCACAAGACTTATAACGAAAGGAATGTTGATTCGGTAATATAATACGGAGGAAACAGTTGGGTTGCATAGCCCCTTGTGGGCGATGGGAAAAACAGTACGCATCATGCCGAACCAAATATATATGCGCATGTCAAAGTCTGATTTTCAATCGCCCACAAGGGGCTATGTTACATTTTGATGATTCAAGCTCGACGTTATCTCCCCTTCACCCGCAGCGTCACCACCGGCAGCGCCATCTCGTCAAGCGAAATCCCGCCATGCTGGAAACTGCCTCTGTATAGTTCCAGATACTTATGGTAGTTGGTCGGATAAACGAAGAAGAAATCCTCCTTAGTCAACAGGTATTCCGTATTCACACCGCGGCGAGGCAGTCCCCACACCAACGGATCCTTGATCCTGACCGCCTGCCTGTCGTCGCACTTCAGATTGCGCCCGTGCTTGTAGCGCAGACTTGCCGACGTTTGCCTGTCGCCAATCACCTTGGCGCCCCGACGACCGATGATCGATCCATGATCCGACGTAATCAAAACCGTACCGCCTGCTTCACCAAAAGCCTGGATGATGCGCAGCAGCGAGGAATGCTTGAACCATGCCGCAGTAACCGACCTGAACGCTGATTCGTCCGGCAGCATCTCCTTCAGCACCTCGACCGACTGACGGGTGTGCAGCAGAATATCCACGAAATTGTAAACCATTGCTGTCAGCGGTGTATGCAGGTAGTCCTTGACCCTCCGCTCAAACTCGGCGGCTTCTTCTTGTTCCAATACCTTGACATAGCGCATTTCGGGCTGTAATTTCACACCCCGTCGCTCCAGCAGTATATCGAGGAACTGACGTTCGAAGCGATTGCATGAACCCTCGTCCTCATCCCCTTTCGACCATAGATCGGGATGAAGCCGCTCGATCTCGGAAGGTAGAAAACCGCTGAATATGGCATTCCGGGAATATGGCGTAGCAGAGGGCAGGATGGAAAAGTAGGCGTCGCGGTCAAGTTCAAACTGCTCAGCAAGCAGAGGCTCAAGTACAAGCCATTGATCGAATCTGAGACAGTCCACAACCAGAAAGAGAACCGGTCCTTCTCCGTTTAGAAGCGGCAGCAGTTTATCCTCTACCAATCCCATTGAAAGCAGCGGGCGTTCATTGGCAGATGAAGCGATCCAGCGGGGGTATTCATGTTCGATCCAGCGCGCAAACCGGCGGTCGGCTTCCAGCCTGACTTCACGCAGCATATCTTTCAACTCGGTGTTACCGGCGCTGTCAAGCTCCAACTCCCATGTACAGATGCGGTTATGTAGATCCAGCCAGCCTCCGGCGTCGAGATCCTCGTCTATAAGCCGTGACAGTCCGGCAAAGCCTTCCGCCCACCGTCGCGAAAGCTGTGCCTCTGAAATCTGCCGCCTGTCCACGATACCTTTAATCACCGAAAGTATCTGCGACGGATTGACCGGCTTAGTCAGGTAACCGTCGATATGCGCGCCGATAGCCTGATCCATTAGCTCTTCAGCTTCGTTCTTGGTTACCATCACTGCCGGAAGCTCGGGGTGCAGTTCCTTCGCCCTGCGTAATAGTTCCAACCCGCTCATAACCGGCATCATCTCGTCGATCAGAACCAGATCGAAATACCGATTGTTAAGCAGTTCAAGCGCATCTGAACCGTTGGTTGATTGAGTGACTTCATAGCCCCTCTCATCGAGGTATAATACATGTGAACGAAGTAAGTTGATCTCATCGTCCACCCAGAGGATCTGCTTTTTATTTGAGGTCATTGATGCTGCTTTCCCGCTTAAAACAATACGGACACGGTTCGTAACCTTCCTTTTTCGCATAGTCGATTCTAATCCGAATGGGATCTCTGCCGATCCAGATGCAGTCGGGTTTGTGGTAGTAGTTATCCTCAGGGGTAATCACCACTATCATTGGAATAACATCAGACGATTTCATTGCCTGTATATCTGTAACGCCAGCCTTGCCGAACATCCCAATTACAATGTGATTCATCCATAAGGCGATCAGGATTACCAACACCCCGGCGATCACTATTCCGATATACTTCCACATATTCTCGTCCGGGAGATTAATCCTCTCCCATACATTGCGGGCAGGGGTAGAATCCTTTCTTGATGGCGTTTTTCAATGACATACGTTTGGCGCTGCTGCCTGCCCAGTTGCATTCAAGCTTGTGATACAGACTGTCTCCCAGGGTTACTTTAACCATCTCCGGCTGGACAATCGCTCCCGTTTCCACTTCAACGGTTCTTTTGTAACTTGCGGATGTTTCTTCCGTAACGTCACGTGTGAGGATGTGGTTCAGAGCAATAAACGCCAGAACCATGGCAATACCTATAATAATTACAACGATATACTTAACCAACTCACTCCTCCTCGTCAATGCAATAAGGACACGGCTTCGCTCCGCTTTTCACGGCAGCCTTGAGGATAATCTTCTCATGTGGACCAATAATATGAGGGCAGCCCTCGACATGATACAGGTTGTCATTGAACGTAATCACAACCATGTCTGTGTCCATCAACTCATCTGTTTCGAGCTGTTCGAACTCCTCGGGGCTCATGACCAACGGTTTCATGTCCCTGGATTCCTTCTTCACCGCACCCCAAACCAAAAAACCAACTATGGCGATTAAAACGAGCAATGCGATAACGTTTAGCGCTCGGTTTCCCATGGTTTGCTTCGATTATATTCCCGTTTGTCCTATGCTTCAACCGCCATCCGGAGCAGTCCTCCGGCGAAGTAAATATCCTGCTGCACCTGAGTTAATGGTTTACCCTTTATTAAGGTTGTACCATCAGGTCTGGAAATGGTTCCTGACGCAAGGTCAAGTACTATCGCATCGCCGTCCTGAACGCCGGAGGAGATAACTCCCGGGCATTCAATCAGCGGCAAGCCGGCATTGATGGCATTGCGCTTATATATTGCACCAAAGGACTCACCCACGAGGGCAGCCACACCAAGCGCTATAAACCCGTCAACAGCCTGTTGCCGGGATGATCCGCAGCCGAAGTTATGCCCGACGATGAGAATATCGCCGGGTCTGGTCTCTTTCGGAAAATCCTTCCAGCCCTCAAGGTTGCCGAATATAAGCGGCGCCATTTCATCGCGATCGGTGATGTGAAGATGCCGGTTGTGGAAAATCATGTCCGTATCCACGTTCTCCACCGGCATAACGCGGGCTCTGCCGCGCAGGATCATCGGTTTATCTATCCTGTTTGTGCTCATTTTTATTCTTCCACCTCCAGTATTTCTACCTCAATTTTACCAATCGCACCCGCCAGTTCGATTGAATCACCCAGGTTACCAGAAGCGAGTGTAATCCTTGCCGCATCTGCAGTTTTCAGGCCGAAAGTCGGCTCGAACTCGATCCACCTGTCATCGACCCAGGCAGCGGGCCAGGCGTGGTAGTAAAACCTGCCAGCCTGGTAAACCAAACCCAACTGGAGTCTTGCCGGTATACCTACCGAGCGTGCCAAGGCTGTGAACAGCATAGAGTGCTCGTTGCAATCCCCCTGTCGAGTCTCAAGAACCGCCAGCGCCGACGGCAGACCGGCGGACAACTTCTTGTCAACCGCTTTGAAAACCCATTCCGACAAGCGGTTCAGGCTGTCCAGACGGTTCATTCCGCCATTCATCGCTTCCGCTGCTGCCTGTCTGATACGGGGGTCTCGACTCTCGATCAAGGGAGCATCCGCAGTATATTCCTCAAATTCCTTCTCGGTTATGTGACCGGATTCAGACTCGGTGGTTACTTCGATTATATTTGAATCGTGATCGACTACTCTTTGACGATCACTGACATCACCCAGATTTACAGCATTAAACTTGGAAATCTTGTAACGAGCCCTCGTTGTTTTTCGAGGTGCAGCCATAGAGCCCAACGGTTTTACCGAATAGACAGCCAGGAAATCTACTCCCCCGCCGCCGCTTTCAATATCGAGAGCCTGCTGCATCTGTTCACGGCGCATCACGATTCCCATCGGTCCGTGTTCCTCAATAGTGTTGCCGTCTTTATCGACATAAATGGTGCTCTCGAAACCCGCCAGGCGTGTGGTGAGCCTTCGAACATCGACCTCCTGTCCTTTGAACATCCGGTTCTCCTGTCCGCCACAGAGTACGATGATATCCTGCATCTGCATACTGACAGGATCGAAGCCGGACAGCTTGAGTGAATCGCCTTCGCTTAGTTTACCCGACTGCAAGAGCGGCTTAATTACCTGGCTGAGATAGAGCGGTTCCGGCGCTGGAAAAAATCGTTCCGTTACTTTTCCCGCAGTTCCGATCTGAACGGAAAGTACTCTATCTTCAACCCTGCCTTTGAAGGTTGTCGAATAGGGTGCGGCATCGAGGCGACCATCGAATTCAACCAGTGCCAGAGCGCTGTCAGCAATAACATCCATCCGGATACGCATAACCTGTTGGGCTCCCATCATCGCACCTTCTACGCGCGAGAACTCACGGATCTCATAGCCGCCACCTGCGCAAGGCTTCAGTTCCGAATGTACGTAGCCGATCCTGGAGCCTTGTAGATAAATCCCCATCCAGGTAGATTCGGCGTCAAGGCTGACCTCGTCCAGCAGGTCTTCCGGGGTGACCAGCTCGCTTTCCCGGGAGTCCAGCATACCCGTGAACATAACCAAGACCATTCCACCCCAGATCAGGTATATTATAAACCAAGTCAGCTTTTTCAGGATGAAAATACCTCCATCTAAATTATTTGAAAATTTGAAACCTAAAATAATAATGCATTAGTTGACTGATCGCAAATACGGATATTATATTAAAAGCATGAGAGCCTTGCTACTCATCAACTAAACATGGAAAAACAATGCGTCTGTGGCGAATAAGAAAAGCCTTGTATTTATTGCTGCATAACCCAGGATTATTTATTACTAAAACAATTGCTAAATTCAGGAATATAAACCGAATTCCAAGTAAACCTGTCCGTAAAAAAAGAAACGGTGTAATATTTGAATTCGATTTTAATTATGATCCTGAAATAAAGGCTATGTACAATGGGTCGTATGAAGTGGAAACCGTCAAAGCTATAAAAAAGTTCCTTCGTAAGGGTGATACTTTTATTGATGTAGGCGCTAATATAGGATATATGTCAGCTATAGCGCTGAGTGTTGTCGAAAAAACCGGTCAGGTACACAGCTTTGAGCCTGTTCCCAAGTATGCACATCATCTAAGAAACCTGGCTGTAAATAACCCGGAATATTCACTTATAGTAAATGAGACAGCCTTGAGCGATGAGCCGGGTGAAGCTGTTATCTCTGTTTCGGATGTCCAGAATATCGGCTGGAACACCATTGTAAGCGATCTGATGTCCGATGATGCAACCGGTGAAAGGTTGACCGTTCCGACTCGCAGGCTGGACGAATATATCAAGAACAATCAATTACAGAATATATCTCTGATAAAGATCGATGTTGAGGGTTATGAGTTCCCGGTTTTAAGGGGTTTAAGCGATTTCTTTGAAAATAACAGCAAACTGCCGATAATAATCTGCGAAATCACGTATGACGCATACCCACTATTGGGAATCACACCACAGGAATTTGTCGAGTTTATGAAAAAATATGATTATCATGCTTACAGTATCGCTAATACTAATCGCAAAATTGATATCACCGGACTGTCGGATCCGATAGTAAACGTGGTGTTCAAACACGACTCCTGACTTACAGGACTACATTTTTATAGTTTTGCGCTTATAGTTAAACTATTGGGAATTTATATTTTGCAACAACAGGCGCAGATTCCTGTCTTTTATTTCGGTCTTTAAATATCCTGCCCAAAACGTAACCTGCTGTGATAGCCCAAGTGTGAATCATACGTAAAGGCTGAAAACCAAACCTGATCTTCCCGGTCCGTAATTGTGTCCAGTTAAGTAACAGGCAAGCCGGAGAAGCCAATGCTTTCATCAGAATATAACCAAATCCCTTGGGTCTGGTTTCCTTGAGCCATTGTTCACCCCTGAATAGTACAGCGACCTGCGCTTCCCCTTTTCCATACCAGTAACCCTTTCTCCACAACGCTTGCAGGTTCTTCGGCGGCGGGTGAAACACACCGGCTCCTCCCGCCAGCACAACCCTGCCACCCGCTTTCCTCAGTCTGTCTCTAAGCTCAGGATCTTCACCTGCAGTGAGCCGTTCATCAAACCCACCCAATTGATCAAAATGCTGTCTCCTAATCGCATCCGCTTTACAACACACTGAAGTATGTAAATCTGTTTCAATAGTCTCAAGCGGTATCTTCACTGAATTCGTAGGAACCTGCTTCACATAAGCCTTCTGAAACCATGAAGCATCCTGTGGTTGTCGAATCGCAGCACCACTCAACCAGATTGTCTCATCATCTATCAGCGCTTTTACAACTGACTCCAGCGTATTACTGTGGCATGGTTGACCGTCATCGTCGGCAAAAATCAACAGCTCCGCCGATGTGGAAGATACACCGAGATTCCGTCCTATAGCGGGATTTGGAGCTCCGCGTACAATGATAACCTCATCCGGCAGCCAGCTCTGCTCGCTCCATCGTTTCATTAGAACGTCTGGATGGACCCCTCTTGAACTACCACGTGTGGGAACTATCATCGCTGAAGAATACATATCCAGATTATTCACTACAACCTCTTAATAACGGCAATTTCAGTACTCAACTGCTCGAGACGATATAATATCACGCATCAATACAAGATCGGCTCGACTTATCCATCCTGTAATTATTACCAAACCGTAAAACATCACCGGTATGAACAGCAGAGCAGGCAGAAGACTTAAACCCAATACCCAGGATATGTACCCAGATGCAAGAGCAAAAAGCAACGGCACAACCAGTGAATTCAACCACAATCTACCTGCGTAGCTTATCTGCTTAAATAATAAAGAAACGGGAAACATGATGCCGTAGGTTATAAAGGCTACCCAAGCAGCCCCTATATTGCCATATTTTGGGATTAAAAGAAGGTTCATACATATATTGACAATCGCTTGAATACCGAGAATTAGCATTAATAATCGCTGATTGCCTGAAGCGACTAAAATACCGTTGAATACAGTTCCACAGAACGATAACATCGCAGTCCATATCAAAATTGTGAGGATTGGCGCCGAAGCACTATATGATTCTCCTACCAATAAATGAATGATCGCACTGCTATAGAACATCACTACAGCTACAATTGGAAAGGAGATACATAACATTATCCTGTAGCTAAGCCTCACTAAACTAAGGAACTTATCTCTCGATTCTCTATACATCCTTGAAAGAACAGGTAGAACAGCCGTGATGAAAACCACAGAAATAATCATCAGCGCATCAACCATCCTCATTGGAACGGCAAACAGTCCCACATCACGTTCGGTCAGAAAATACTGAATCATCAGCAGATTGATCTTTGTAAACACCATCACGAGACCACCTGCAACCGCCAACGGCCAAACTTCTCTGAGTAGGTACTTAATCATTTCCGTGTTCCATCCCGGCAGCATCGGGTAGCCGAATTTCAGATTTAAACCGCCCTGCATCGCAGTTGCGGTTATTTCCGAAAAAGTCTGTAACAGTATGACCACTAAAACACTAATTCCAAATATCTCAAGTTTCAGTCCGGCAAAACCTGTAATTTCATTTCCCGAACCTTTCACCAGCCAAACCAACAGTAGTACAAGGAACAGCACCCGCCCCAACAGATTGACTGTTGAGGCTGAAGTCATGCGGAAATCAACCTGGTACGGAACATCCCATACAAGCCTGAAGGAACCCATCGAGAACGAAACCAGTATCGTAAGCGCAGCTATACAGCATACCCACTTGGGAAGTGTGGATATATTAAACACAAGAATTACAATACAAGCCAGCACAAAGGCAAATATGCCAGCGATCAGTTTCAGCGCCAGACCGTTACGGTATATAATAACGCGTGAAGAAGCGGGGCGTGAAGCGATTTCACGAACCAGAATATCATTCAATCCGTTGACATTAAAGAGCGTGAAGATAATCAGAAATCCATACAGGAAGGAATACCGTCCGAATTCATCCGGACCAAGCACTCTTGATATTATAATAATCGTGGCGAAGGTGACCAGTTGACAAGCGATCCTCAGGACAAACATCCCGCCCAGAGATCTACCGACCGTCGGAAATTTCTCCTGATTCCGGGTGTTAATCTGGCTATCCTTTTATTTTTTCAGCGAACTGCGTTAAGGTTGTCGTCGCCGGACCAAGTATGCTGTTCATCTCTTCAGAACTACCCCCTTCACCAGCAGTATCTAAAAATTTCAACAGTTTAGCGCCGAACCACAACTCACGAATCCCGATCAGCTTTCCCATTAAGATCGCCACCCCAATCGGCATGGTCATAATCATTTTATCG
>CAYYHI010000020.1:0-28487 GCA_964471745.1 uncultured bacterium
GGAGACCAGCGATCTCTTCTTCGGTTCCGTTGTGGAAAAGTTCAGAGCCACCGATTGCCCTATTATCGAGACCTCGCGACATCTCGAGGATATGTTTAAGAAGCTTGACGGTCATAGATGAAATGATTGCGCTTGAGATGGATTAGAATCTTCTCACCGAACAGCCTGCGGTCAAACAGGGCTGTCGAGGGAGGTTTGATCGTGACAGTGCGGGTCTTCCGCTTTCCCTTCCACAGAAACTGGAATTTGATCTTAATGCTCTTGATCGGGTCCTTTTGAATATCAATTTCGGGATGATCCGCCAGTTGTTGAAGAACATCGCCGGAGCGGAATGAAATTGCATCACTCCCGCGCTCTTCG
This sequence comes from uncultured bacterium, assembly GCA_964471745.1. Lineage (GTDB taxonomy): Bacteria > Electryoneota > AABM5-125-24 > Hatepunaeales > Hatepunaeaceae > CAYYHI01. The sequence continues at coordinate 361 of CAYYHI010000020.1, forward strand.
TCTGAAAACTGAATCTCAGTTATCGAAATGCCGAGGACCTCAGCATCCCAATCGTAATCAAACCTGAAATTAAGACCATGAACCTTAAGTGGTTCAATGGTGTAATTGTTCTCCGCATCATGGTGATCAAAGAACCGCTCACGACTCAATACGATCTTGGCAAACATCTTGGCTAATGTGTACTTTTCTTCTGCCGTTGCAGCCGAGACCAGGAGCTTACCCCGGAATGGGTAATATATAACAACATCCTGTTTTTCTTCACGAAAAGCCCTTATCTTGGGTTCGCCATCCTCGACAACGCGTATCGATTCCTTAAACTTGCCGTGGCTGATGATATAATGGATCGCACTGCCTTCAACATGCCTTAACACCTCGCACCATCGACCTTTGTAACGTTCGTTAAAGTAGTCTTCGACAGCTTGCTTAAAGGCATCTTCTTTCTCCTCGTCTTCGTCGATGTCAAGCTCTTCAACGCCGTTAAATTCAGCATAGCTCTTAATCCTGGCTTGATGGAAGTTTCTCGACGCCTCCTCAAAAACCGTCGGATAATGAAGATACGCGAGAAAAGCAATCTCGTTCTGATCCAGATCGCTTGGATTGCGATCCTCTTCGAGAGGTAAAATCCGGGTATCTAATTCTTTGGCTTTTGTGATTAACAGATCGTATCCCTCCGGACACGCCATATCTGAAATTCGCTGCAAATTATACACCACCTCAGGCGGTAGTTCCTCACCAAGCTCGATGAAGTAGGCATACAGCTCATCGTGATCCATCTCATCCAGATCGAGACTGATACTGGATGCAAACGGTCCCAGGAAATCACGATGCATTTGAATGGGAACGTTGTAAACGAACCGTTTCTTTATCAGGCGGCTTATGACAGCGCCCATAGTAACACCTCAGGTTAATATTCTGAGTGGTTCGAGTCAGCTGCCCTGAGTAGGCGTATCACAACTCTCGCTGCACCCCGATTACCACTCCCTGAATTAGACAATTGTCGGCTTGAACGAAGATGTCCTGCATTGTGGAATTTGCCGGATGCAGGCGAACCAAACCACCCTCACACTGATGAAACCTCTTTAGCGTGGCTTCTTCGCCGATGAGAGCCAGAACGACATCCCCATCATCGGCTGCCGATTGTTTTCTTATGATGACGTAATCTCCATTATAGATGCCTTCCTCGATCATGCTGTCTCCCTTGACCCTGAGGGCAAAGGAAGCCCCTCGCCGCATGAAGCTATTATCCACAGTCAACATCCCTATACGGTTATCCACAGCCAATAGTGGAACTCCCGCTGCTACATTGCCGATCACCGGCAAGCGGTTGGGCTCAACACGCTGTCCGAATTCATCCACCAACTCGAGTGTAACGTAAGGATTACGACCTCTCTTTCTAAGATACCCCTTCTTGACCAGTGCATTGACTACGTCGAAAGCGCTTGGGGCTTTCATCCCAAATTGATTACCTAACTCCTTCATAGTCGGTGATTTGCCACGTTCTGAAATGCAGTCCCAGATCCAATCCAGGAATTGATGTTGACGATGGGTTAGAGGTTTACGTGCCATGTCGACTCGATTTCTTCATTGAACGAGATACCCTTCAATATACCTGATTTGAATAAGGTCAACAATGTTTTTTACTAAAATTGTCCCCGATTCCGGAAAATACCCCCCCTTTTATTAATAGAGGGCAGTATCGCAGTTCCTCGGAAAAGCGTAATCGGAAGGGTAGCGTATTATGCAATCGAAACGAGGCAATACCGGTAAAGACCTTGATCGGAAGACCAATGTTGCCAAAATGCACATGGATACTGATTATAGGGCTGGAGTAGGGAAGGAACTTGAGCAACAGCACTATGCTTTGTGTATATATGCTGCCTGGCTGGCAAGGACGGTCCTCCGACGAGCGGGTTTAGAGGCGAATGCTTCTCACTCTGTAGCGCCTTCTGCGCAACCTGCCTTGACTTCCCACCCGGACAACTGCACCATTGGAACCCCAAAACACTGTAAAACAGGAGGTTCCAAAAAGTGAAAAATACCGGATCCGCGACCTTCAGACCCGCTGTCGGCTACCTCAGGCGCTCGACCGACCGTCAGGAACAATCCATCGGCGATCAAAGGCGGGTAATCGAGGGTTATGCGGTAAACAATGGCTATGACGTCCTCGACTATTACATTGACGATGCTATCAGCGGAGCCTCATCGGAAGAGAGGGCGTCCTTCCTGCGACTCATCCGGGACGCTAATCAGCGCGATTGCCCGTTCCAGTTTGTGCTGGTGTACGACATCAAGCGGTTCGGGCGGGTCGATAACGACGAAGCCGGATACTATCGCTATCAGCTCCGCCGCAATGGCATCGAAATCATCTACGTGTCCGAGGGCTTCAACGGCGACGACACGGACGATCTTCTGCGTCCGGTCAAGCAGTGGCAGGCACGCCAGGAGCTGAAGGATCTCTCCAAGGTCACGATCCGAGGCCTATTGACCCGTGCCGACGGTGGCTGGTGGGTGGGTGGCATGCCACCCTATGGATATGACTTGGCATATTATTCCGGGTCTGGAGAGTTCATCTCAAGTGTGCGATTCATGGAGGACGGCTCGAGGGAGGTGTTCGATAAGGATAGTAACCTGTTGCGGGTGGTTCAGAAGGGCGATAGCCTTCAGTTTACGAAGAAGGATAAATCACGCCTCGTGCTAGGGCATCCAGATCGGATCAAGCTCGTCAAACAGATCTTCGACTGGTATGTGCTAGAGGGTGTGGGTTATAAGAGTATCGCCGATCGACTTAACCAAGCTGGAGTGACGACACCGATGGGTGGTCGGCGGCGAACCTCCAAAGAAGCTAAGTGGTGTGCTACGACGATCATGTCGATCCTGCAGAATCCTGTTTATACCGGTGATATGGTCTGGAATCGGCTGTCATTCGCCAAGTTCCATAAGATTTCGAATGGCAGGGCTGTCCAGACACGGAACTTCCCAGGGCAAGGACCTTCCCGCAACGGTCAGGAGGATTGGATCGTTCATCGGAACACTCATCCAGCCATCATTACTCGCACCCGATTCGACCAAGCGCAGAAGCGGCGGGAAGCGACAGCGAAATTCGGTTATGCGAACAGCCACAACGTGGGGCGAGGGGCTCGGTCACCTTTTCTTCTGACGGGATTGATCCGATGCACCCACTGCGGTCACAAGTGGATCGGATATACGGTGAACAAAGGTCGGAAGCGGAAGGATGGATCAAACGTCAAGACGCTGTATTACGCTTGTGGTGGGTACATCAACAAGGGCAAGTCGGTCTGCCCGAGGCGAGTAGTGCGAAAAGAGTGGCTGGAAGAGTGGGTGGTGAACAAAATTGAGGAAATGCTAAAGGAATATTTCGGGACATCGGAGGGGATTGAGAAGATGCGCCGGATGGTTGAAGCTGAGATCAATAGCATGGCACCTCAAATCGGTGAAGAGTTCGATCAGGTTGAGGCTCGCATTCGGGAGGTCAAACATACGATATCCAACCTGATCGAAAACCTTACCTCGACCAACAGGGAATATGTCGACGCCAGGCTGGTTGAGCTGAAACGGGAGTTGACTGTTCTGGAGTCCAAACGCTTGGAATTGGAAGCTGCCGGTGCGAAGAAGATCGAGATTGAGAGACTGATCGATCAAGCGGTTGAGTTAGCAAGTGAGTTCAAGACGGCGTTCGCCAAAGGGACGATTGAAGAGAAGCGCCTGTTCTTGAGAGTCTTCCTGAAGCGGATTGATCTGGATCCGACAGTAGAGAAGGGGCAGGCGGTGTTCATTTTGCTGCCAGGATCCGAGAAGATGATAGAGCCGATAGGCAATTGCCGGTACAGCGTAGATCTCTCGCTGACAAAACAAGCGTAAGGAATATAGTGACTTGCGTTCTGAAAACAGTTTGATTATATTTTAAGATAAGATTTGGTTTAGTATGGAGGCTCCTGTGCTTATCCGACGCCATAATGAGTAGAAAGCACCAATGAATTTTGCCCGAAATGCAAAGCAGATAGGAATCTGGCTGATTAGTGCGACATTATTAGCGGTTGGCTGTCGCAAAGAGGATGAAACACCAGTTGGTCTACCGAATCAGCTTCAATATGCTTCATGAACCGTCGTTTACCGAACGGTCCGTACTGTAGTGAGGAAGACTGAGGGAGTGATCCCGTCTTCCATACGATGTCTTTTTTACAGATTTTCAGTGCGAATCATTGCGCTGGTTCAAATCATAAGCTATATTAAATTTATTCACCTTTCATGGCAGCGGAATTGGCACAATCGATCGTACAGGCACAAGACTAATGCCAGCGTCAGTAAGTCACAGCTAATTCCAGCTAAATGGTTCCGTGCTGAACATCGTCACCCGGATCCTTCATGCGAGGAGGACAAGTCGGGTATCCAAAGCCGCCGTCCGGTGGACTTACACCCAAATCATCCTATCCATTAGCTCGCCGGATGACAGCATTTGATGCTTCAGACGCATAAATACTATCCGGACGATGTTCGTCTTTGGGACAGTATACCTTACCGTTTATGATATGAACGCTTGCTTAATCTGGTTCACACCACTGACTGAACCGCAGTCTAGGAGGCAGTGTGTTTAGCCTTCGGTCATTCAGAACTTTAAAAAACTGAATTTAAAACTCACGTTATAGACAGCAGATAAACCGATTTGAGGAAAAAGAGGAAAATTCTTGACACGATAGCCGATTAGACTTAAGTTACTAAGAAGAAAAATTTTAGCGTCATATGTCCAAAGAATGCCTTTTTAGGAAAGCCATTACAAAGGTTCATGTGGCGATGATAGCAACACTTCGTTTACGAGGTCGTGTGTACCCGTGAGGCGAACATTTTCTATAGAGGGGGCTAAATGAAACACTATTTTGCATTAGTTTTTGTTTTTACATTAGTTAACCATGCTATTGCTCAGACCGAATTCGAGGGTAACGTCTCCGGTGAATGGGATACGGAAGGCAGCCCTTACATTCAGGTCGGTGATGCACAGGTGCCGGAAGACGAAAGCTTAAATATACTGCCCGGTGTGGAAGTGATCCTCGGCGAAGAGATGGTCCTCACCACCGTCGGACTACTCACCGCCATCGGAACAGAAGACGACACCATTCGTTTCCACGGTCCGGAAGGATTGGTCAGCGGACAAATAAGCCTCAGAACTGCCGAAGACACCATCCGCTTCCAATACTGCCGCTTTGATTCGTTGCAAAATGCCATTCTGTCTGACAACCGCGCGCTAAGTGTGGAAAATTGCCTGTTTATCAATAACAACCGGCATTTAGATTTGATAAGCAATTGGGCCCATGTAACCCACAATCATTTCATCGGTGCGGATGAGGGGAACGGCATGGGCAGACTTGAATTCGGGACGATCAACAGGAGAAACGGAACCTACATCTTTTCTGAAAACGATATTCAAAGTCGGAGTGATATTCAATTTCTAGAAACAGATAATGTTGAATTCGTCGAAAACACCGCAATTCCTGTCGGCATCCGCATTTGGCTTAGATTGGACGGCTGTCTTGATGTATTGTGCAGCGGGAATACCGGCGTATTATCAATTCATATTGGCAATACCTTTAGACGTCTGCGACAGGCAATATTTGAAAATAATCAGGTTCAATTTATAAATGTCACCGACCAGTCGGATTGGGGTGTAGTAGTAAGGAACAACAGGTTTAGTAACGAATGCAGTGTTCTCTTCGCCCACGCCGAGTTTTATGACAATGTAATCGGACGACACCGACAGCACCAGTCTTCCCTATACTGCGAGGGATCAGACGGCTGGCGTTCTGAGGCGGTCTTTGAAAGAAACCTGCTGAATGGTGTTCGGATTAGAGACCACAGCGACGTATATATGCGCAACAATACGATCTGGGGAGGGGTGGCGGAATACATCAGCGGCGCCGAAAGCAGCAGTATAACGACCATCAACAACATTTTCGCATATTTTGACATGGAGGGATTCCTGATCGACTCTGCCATCGGTGAGGTTTCCGGCGGCTATAACTGCTTCTGGGGAGAGGAACAGCCCTACGGCGAGGATAGAGACCTGCTGGAAGGCGACATCGTCCAGGATCCGCTTATGCGTGGCGGCATTCCTTATGACTATCGCCTGCGCGCCGATTCGCCCTGCATCGACGCCGGAGATCCCGAATCCCCTGAAGACCCCGACGGCACCAGAGCCGACATCGGCTGCTATTTCTTTGACCAGGAGAACGGCGAGCCGCCCGCGCTGTATCGCCACTGGGATTATTACATCGGTTGGGGTGAGACCTTCCGTTACGCTGCCATAGCCGTCGATGAGGGCGAGGAGCTGAACCTCAGCTTCGAAGGGCTGCCGGAATGGCTTGGGATCGAGGAAGACGACGGTCAGCGTGACTTCGTCCGTGATTCGGTGGTTGTGTCGGGCGAAGTGCCGGAAGATCAGGAGGATTTCGTGTTCCGGGTGATAGCGTGCGACGATGCGGATCGCGAGGACACACTTTCGGTAAGGGTTATGGTCTATCCCTACCGGGTGTTGACGGGCGTGGTGCGAGGGGTGCTGGACATCGAGCGGTCACCGTTTATCGTCGCGGATACGGCTTGGATACCGGCGGGGGATTCGCTGGTTCTGCCGCCAGGGACACATCTCTATTTTGACAATCGGGATGATAGTCTGGCGGGGAGGGCAAAGTCAATGCTGATGGTTATGGGGGCAATCAAAGCGGTGGGAACGGAAGAGGACAGTATTCATTTATATGCAATGGATCGAGATCGAGACAACATTTGTATAGGATTTATGCCTGCGGTTGAGTCACTTAGCGAATTTAGGTATTGTTATTTTTATAAAATCACGTTTTACTACATGAGACCTGAGAACAATATAGAGATCAATAACTCCCTAATAGATTTAAGTTCATTAAGGGCGGGTGGATATTCAATATTTAGCGAGGTCAGCGACAATACCGGACACTCTGGCGGTATCTCCGCTTATGGCAAAGCCCGCGTAAGGAATAATAGAATGATTAGCCTTTCACTTCCTGAGCCTGATTCAATATATGTTACGGATAACCAAATTGCTTATCGTTTGCCAATCTGGTTCGGATCGCGCGTCGAAGCAGAAGCACGATATATTCGAATGCAAAACAACGAAATCTCTGGTGGAGTAAATGCTACTATATATTATCCGATAACGGATGAGAATTTCGAGTTTCGCAACAATATCATTAGGAATGGAATGCCAGGATTGGATGTTACAGGCTGGATTAAGAGTGACATTACGAATAATATTATTCTTGGGCAACAAGAACGGTTAGTTGAGATAGCACCCTTCGATAGACCGACACTATTACTTAATAATGTTTTTGGCACGGCGAACGCCGAAGATCAAGTCAACATAGGAATATATGCTCGTTACGCGAGGGATTATGAGGAAGGATTCCGCCCAAACCTGAGAATAGAAAATAATGTGTTTGCAGGTATGGATACCCTGCTTTACTCCTACCGGAACCGAACAGAAGGCATACGTCATAATTCGTTATCCAATTTCGGCTTTCTAACAAATGACACTACATTCGATTCTCGCCTCACCATCATTAACGCCAATGGTGATTCCGTAGATTCCAACTTCAACCTCTACCTCGATCCGCGTATCGCCGACGCCGACTCGCTCGACTTCCGGCTCTTTGCCGACTCGCCGTTGATCAATGCCGGCAATCCCGATTCTTCCTTCAATGACGTTGACGGATCGGTCAACGACATCGGGCTGTTCGGAGGTCCATTCGGCGAGTCCTACGAATACCTCGACCCGGACGAGGTGATCACCTTCGATGGCCCGCCGCGTGAGTTCCGGGTGGGAAACGCCTATCCCAACCCCTTCAATCTGACCGCCAACATTTCCGTCGAAGTTCCGTATCACGGAATAGCATCCTTCCTATTGTTCGACATTCAGGGGAGGAGGATTGCCTCCCACAGCGTTCAATTAACCGCCGGAACGCACCGGCGCAGCATCTCCGAGTTTCTAAACTTAGATAGCAGCGATCTTCGTTCCGGGCTCTACCTTCTGACAGTTGAGTTCGGAGGGAGACAGATTCATAGAAAACTGATTCTGGTGAAATAAAGATCAACCAACAAGTTCACTAAGAGCACAAAGAAGAAACTTCGTGTTCTTTGTGGTGAAACCCAATCCACAAAGGAGATTTACAATGGAACGCATTCACACCATACTCACCGTCGCGCTTTGCGCGATCATCCTCTCACTGGTTGCAGTCAACGACTCATGGGGGATCACCAATCTCGACATCTATCGCGCGCTTCGGCAGAATCCGGAGTATACTCCACCTGCCAATGACCATGAGTTTGAAGAAGACATCCTCTTCCCACCTCCTTATGATGCCGATTGGAACGGTGAGTTTCCAGTCGGGCAAAGGCACCTCAACGACGGCACCTACACCCTCAACCTCGAGGCAGGTGAGGAGTATACGTTCGAGGGCTCACTGACAATCCAAGAGACCGAATACGACGAGGATGAGACCGTCGGCATCGGCCGCATCCAGGCGGTTGGCGCGGCGGGGAACATGGTGACGCTGGACGAAGCAGGAGAAGGCTGGGGGGGGGTTATCGTGGCAACCTTTCCTGAAGGAGAGAACCTGATCAGGTACTGCGAATTGACAAATGTTGACGGAATCGCCATTCAAATTGGGACCGCAAACATTCCAGCCCAATGCGTTGTGGAACGATCCCATATTCACGACAATGGCGGATTCGGCAATGGCATTCAGGTCTGGGGTCCTGTAAACGACGGCAGCGATTTCTCAATCCGCAGCAACGTCATTCACGACAATGGTTGGCGTGGAATTGAGTTTGACGGCACCTTCGTTGGACAATTCCCTGAATTAGCCATCGTGAACAACGTAGTTTTCGACAACCCCGGCGACGGCATTCAGTTGCACAACACAAGAAGTGAGATTTGGGTTGCGAATAACATAGTCTTTGGCAACGACGCCTCCCAGATCGATCTTGACCTCGAAGGAGGTGAGTTTGAGAATCCGGTGGTGATTAATAACGTCATAGATGGACAGGAGCAAAATGTCACCGGTCTCAACGTCTTGGGGAGATGGTCTGAACAAATTCTCAACAATATCATAGTCAATTGTAATGTTGGAATCAACAACGGTGCCGGCGGCAACCCGGAAGTTGATTTCCAGCTTATCTTCAACTGCGATCCACCATTGGAGGGCTGTCAGGACGCTAATGATGACATAATTGATGCTGACCCCGAATTCGTCGATGACGCCAATGGTGACTACCATCTCCTCTGGGATTCACCAGCCATCAATGAGGGTGATCCCGATGAGGATTGTGACGATCCGGATGGATCCGACAACGACATGGGCGGTTTCGGCGGTCCCAGGGCGGATGATTTTAACCGCGCTGGATTCGAAGATTATTGCGTCATGCCAGGTGGTTCTGACATTGAAGACGTTGGAGGAACCGGTGTTGTGCTATGGGATACATACCGCATGACTGGTACCTGCGACATTGAAGCGAACGAATCTCTTACCCTCGCTGCAGGCACATCTTTTATGATGGATGAAGATGTCATGTTGAAGATAAAAGGCACAGCTGAATTTAATGGCGACGACGGGGAAGGTGAACAGATTTCGTTTGTTTCTATGGACGGTGAAGACAACTGGACCTCGATCAAACTTGCCCAATCCTACACCGAAAGCAACCTGACCTGGTGTGTTATTAGTGGCGCTGCCTGGGGATTGGATATCCAGGGCTGTAACAGCTCACTCAGTGACATAAATATTTCAAATGTGAGCATTCAAGATTGCGCGGATGGAGGGATTAGAATAAATGACTCCTACGTGGATATCGACAGCGACGAGGCAGCACCGGATGATAATGACAACGTTATTGATAACTGTGGAGACTTTGGTATAGACATCGATGCTGTGAACAGCACTCAGGTGGAGCTTCGCTATATTGACATCAGTAACTGTGAAACTGGAATCGATCTTTTCGCCGCTGATCCTGAGATAGAATTCTGTCATATCCACAACAACACTGGAGTTGGGATCAATGCCTCTTGGGGTTCCTTACCCGATTTGGTTCCCACAGTCGATAATGCCAACACCATTCAAAACAATGATGGCACCGAAATAGAACTTAATTTCGCAAGCAATCCCGATATCAATGATAATAATATTATTGACTTCGTGGATATTGCAGGTCACCCCGTGGATGGATTGATGATTGACGCTGATGATCTTGGTCCATTCTGGGAAGTCGACGCTGTGAACAATTTTTACGGTGAAGGCGTTGAGGTGGGCGACGAGGACTTCGTTGGCGATGTAGTTTGGGACCCACCGGCTGTAGCTGCATTTGATGGTGCAGAGATTGACAATGCCGAGCTTGACCGTCGGAGTATGCTCATAGCCTGTTGGAATGATGGCGATTTCGAGGGTGTTATCGAAATAGGCATAGAGATCCTCGAGGATCCTGAAGCGGACAATGGTGAACTCTCATACGCCGTGCATTATCTGCTCCCGGCGTACAAGGCGGTGGAAGGTGAATTGAGCGATTTACGTGACGTCTATTTCGATGCAGCGGAAACTTTTGAAGATTCCGATTTTAAATGGATACTATATCGTTATGCTGCTCGGTGTCTTACGGATCTTGGTCGAGATGATGAGGCTATCGCAGAGTATGAGGCTGCTCAGCAGCGAGCAATTGATGCCGACAATGAGCTGATCGCCATCTTTACCGAAATTGACGCGCTGAATGCGCGTATTGCCGCAGACCTTGAAGGAAATGTGGATAACATCACAGATTACGAGGCCCGCCTGCGCGAGTTGAGAAAGACTCTTAGAGAACTTGAGCAAAATCCTCGAAGTGGCGGTGACATGGTTTCGCTTCCGACAACATCTCTTATTACTGCAGCCTATCCGAATCCTTTCAACTCCCGAGCGCTTCTAAGCTATCAGCTGTCGGAAGCCACGTATGTCACCATCAAGGTCTTCGATGTCAAAGGGCGTGAGGTGACTACATTGCTGAATGGTCATCGATCCGCTGGCTCCCACAGTTTGACTTGGAATGGAGTTGACTCGCCTTCGGGTATTTATATCTGCCGTATGGAGGCAGGTCATGACGTCACTGCAATCAAACTGAATTTGATGAGGTAGCTTTGAAAAACATTAGAAAAAGGGAGTGGCCTCTCAGCTCAGCCACTCCCTTTTTCTACAGCACCTGTCGGAGCGCACTGGCATGGAGGTGCAGGCCCTCTGACGCCCTATTGGTTGAGCTGAAGCAGGAATTGGCTGTTCTGGAGTCCAAGCGTTTGAAACTGGAGATTGCCGGTGCAAAAAAGAAGATAGAGATCGGGTGCCTGATTGATCAGGCAGTCGAACTGGCGGGGGATTTCAAGTCAGCGTTTTCTGAGGGAACGATTGAAGAGAAGCGCTTATTTTTAAGAGCTTTCCTAAAGGGGATCGAATTGGACCCGATAGTTGGGAAAGGGCAGGCGAAGTTCATTTTGCTGCCAGGAGCCGATAAGATAGTGGAGCCAATAAGAGCCTATGGTCAGCGCATAAATCTTCTGCTTGCAAAATAAATTGATAATGGGGAACTCAAACTCTTGCATTTTGATAAAGAACTTGGCATACTTCAAATAGGGTTGGTGGAAGCATTCAAGAGGACTATGTGTCGCCCACCGGAATCAGGCGCTGAAGGCTTTCCATGATTCGTCATGGTTTCCATCGTCCCAGAAGTTTCGGAACGCCTCCTTCAGCAGGCAGATCCGAAAGGTTTCCAAGTCTTGAAAAGTCAACTGTTGCAGGAGCATTTGCTGGCTGGCTGTCAGTCTGGCAGGATGGGACACCCAAATACACTGTTGCCCTTGAACAGGTCGATGCCAGCCCAGTGCAGCTGGTGTGTTTCCTCACATCGAACCTCGTCAACCGCTTCGTTCAGCTGCAGGATGATATGAAACCTGTTAAAAACCATGGTAGTCTACGAGGCATACTCAACGATGACCATCAGGTAAAGGTCCCACATGTTGCTGCTGATGCCTTGGAGACGGGCGCTACATTCAGTTTCCCAGTGATCGAACGAGTTCTTCAAAGTCCCCTTGGCACACCCCATGCCATTACACAGCAGACTGTGACGACCTTTGGATATCTTGCAGAGCTGGTTCGGGTAACTTTGCCGTTTACGGCGGCGTACATCGTCGATCCCAATCAGGACCACTTTTATAGGAAATATCTCGCATGCTAACGGAATTCCTGTATTGCGTTTTATTGATCTACCTGACCTTAGTGATTAATCAATTGATTGTCTGAATAAGAAATGAATTAGTCACCATCAGATAAGATGTAATAATACTCACCAGCAATTGGTGTAGGTAAAAAGCAAGTTTACAAGGAATTACACCATGAACACGAGACTCTTCAGAATTATAATCCTCATATTCGCAGCTCTTATCACGATTGGCGTGATTAAAACCTATGCGATACTTCCGGGGGACATTAACCTGTTACAATTTGAAGGGGCTTCCGGTGATGACATAGATTCCATAGATGGCACACGCTTTCAGCTGGTACTTCGAGTAGAGCTACGGATTAAAGGTGATTGCACAATAGAAGAATGGGTTTCAGATCTAATTGAAAATCACATGTTTATGGAACGCCTGACAGCAGGACCGGAGGGAACCGACACTACATATTGGCCTTGCTACAGTGGCGTAATAAGATACCTTCCAGTAGATACTCTTCCAGAAGATAAAGAGGAAATTGAATTTGACTCCACTCGTGTGTATTATTATCAGCATTATAACATCGCGACCCCGCTCTTCGTACCGCACTATGACACCACTACTTATTATTTCTATGTTGACGATAAACATTGGATACAGAGGAAAGACGGTCCCTCAACTCCACCTTACTTCCAAATTGGTAAAACCTTCGGAGACGTTGACAGCTCTTATAAGCTTGACAACAGCAAATGGATTGATCCTGGCGAGGAAGATCTGATGCAAATGTATAATCTTGCTCCGGTGAGGGATAAGATAACCCTTGTCGGTAAAGAACGTCCAGGTCAGATTCCACCCGGCAGGCTGGAATTCATCCGCTACTCAGAAGAGAACTGGCTTCCGACGCCACTAGATACGATATTTCTTGTTTTTGCCTATGACGACACAAATGCTCGACATATTAGATATAACCTATGCTTCATAAGCGATTATTGGGGAGAATATATGAATGATCCGTATTATGACGCTCCTACAGTTAATGAACTAGGTGGAACGTTTGATTTGATGGTTGTTCCTTACGAAAAGAATGATACATCTAGCCATAGAGTAGAAATTGTAGATACAGTGGGATTTGCTCTTGATCCGTTTACAGGAACTGTTATCGAGAAGAAATTCAATACCGTATTCGCCTATACAACCTTACCGGACACAATAGACAGTATCCAGATCGCCTGTCGCGATTACGGAGCTCACGGACTGCTATGGGTAGGCAGACCGGCCAAAGGTGGTGGATACCCAGACCCGGATGAGTTGCCGTTCCAGCATGCACAAGGCGATGGCGATACCACCTATTTCGTGCCTATTCCTCAAGATTACGATGGGTTTCGTCAGATCGGTGTTTTCGACGGTATTCAGCCTGTGATGGGAGTGGGCGACGGTATGGCGGATTCCTGGGAGCAGGAAATGGTTGACTGGTATAACAATAAGTACGGCACTGATTTGAAAATCAGCGAAGTATGGCCGGTTTATGAAGGAGATACTACAGGAGGTGGGAAATTTAAAAACGATCCTGTACCTACCGATCAGGATCCCTACCCTACCGGCAGTGATGAATTCTTGGGTGATGGTCTTAATGTATTCGAGGAATATCGCGGTTTTTTAATCGCTGACTCAGCAGAGTGTAATCTTAACCATCTGAGAACTAATCCATTCATGAAGACCGGATTCATCTCCGTTTCATCTGGAGATAGGTTTTCCAGCGACTATGGGTTGGGCTATTCGGAGACAGGGCTTTGGTCAAAGTCTGCAGGTGTTGGATCATATTTAGAAATGAATAAAATAATCAGGGAAGAGAGTATCCTAGAAAGGATTGATCGAGTTGAAAGTAGAAGCCCTGGAGCTGGTAAACATCCAGTGGTAAATTGTGCTCATATTGGGTCATACATGCCAATAAATTTATCATTAGAGCACAATAGTAAAATATTTAATCATCAGGGCGGAACCGTCAGATGGCGAAGGAAATTTGCGCCTTCTTTATATTATGATCCTTTTGATATTCATGGAGAAGATTCTGATAATTTTGGATTAATAATTTTTAATCGAAATTGCGAAAATCCCTTAATACTTCAGTGGAGTTCCGAGGATGTTAACTATATATTTGTTAATGTTGCCTATATTGAAAGTAGAGTAATCGAGCTTTACGCAGAGAAAGGTATAACATGGTGCCATGCGATGCGAGATTCATTGGTGTCATCCACAATCACACACGAGATAGGTCATGTTTATGGAATACCTCATTGGCCAACCAACAGGATTATTACAGACTCAACACGTGGAGTACATGATGAATGGGTTGAGTCAAAATATCCTGGAACATTATTAGAATACTGGTTTAATAAAAGAAAACTTGTTGAATTAGGTGATACTAGTGTCATGGTATCACTGGATAAAACGATCCTTGATAAGTATGGTGTTCCAAGAATGTTTTCTTCTTACGATGCCAGCTGGATTTGGACCAATAAGCGAGAGCCGAAATTGAGCGATGAATAGAAAGTTGATAATATTCATTGCAATATTTATTTTCTATAATTTGGGATATTGTTGTCCTGATTTTAGAGTGAACTGGGTTAAGAGTTATTCACCCATCTATAATATATGTATTAATGAAAGAGAGGGAATTTGGTCTAATACTGAGTTAAATCTTGACTTTTGCACCTTTATAAAGCCAGATAGCGTTTCGACGAGAGTAAATATGTTTTATTTCGACTATAACAAAGACGGTGTATTTCGATCGGTCAAACCCATTTTCTGCAATTATTACTTAAGAATAGTTCCTGATTCGCATACTATTTATGCTACAAGGAACTCTAACGTTATCGGAACAAAAGCTTTAGTCTGTAATGTAAAATTCAGAGGCGCCTTTCCTGATACCTGTTTATTTACGATTAAGGCTATTCCAAATTCATTTAAATGGAATGAATTCGATATTTCAAGAAACTACCTTGTCTGGAAGCAAAATAGATGGACTCTATTAAACCACTTGCTTTTGAAACCGGAATATGAAGTTATAGCAATATTTCGAAAAAAAGGAGATCTGTTTTACTTTGGAGCCGAATCTGGAAGAAATTGGATTGAGCTTATTTGGGATAAGGCAAATAAATACAAGCCGGGTAAAAATGATATGATAAATCTCATTAAGAAGTCTCGCGGCAGTATTGCAGAATCAACGGAGATAAATGGGAGAAAATATAAGTCTAGCAAGAATCCCCTTCTTGAACTTTTTTACGAATTGAAGCGTAATTATCATTATGCTAATATTTATCTCAAAGATTATAATTTCACGAAATTGAATCCTCGTTTAAAGAATTCTCTTTATAGCGAGACTGAGTTCCGGTTAGACAACGTTCAATATATCGATAAAACGTCAAGTAATGAAATTATTGAAATAATATTTTCAAATAGTTCCGAGAAAGCGTGTCAAAGGAAATATTACATTTCAAACATTGTTGATTTCTATACTGGACCGCAGCAACAAACCGATACCACATCTGAACTTCAATTTTCAAT
The DNA here is from genome assembly GCA_964471745.1 of uncultured bacterium. GTDB lineage: Bacteria > Electryoneota > AABM5-125-24 > Hatepunaeales > Hatepunaeaceae > CAYYHI01. The sequence continues at coordinate 16,184 of CAYYHI010000020.1, forward strand.
TCTAAATAATGATCGATTTGATATTATTCAATACAATTCGCTTACTTATTATTATTCATCTTCAAAAGGTAACCCTCAGAATTTTGGGTGCGAAACCGAGAGAAAACTTATAACCGGAGGCATCATCATTCGTCCTGTACAAACGATAGTCGCATCGGTTCATAGATTCTCAGACAAAGACACACTGAGAGTCAAGATTCAGGATCCTGGTTTGAAACTTCTGATTACTGCAGCTATAATTCGTGAAGATGGCGAGTTGACGCCAATGGCACCTGTAACATTGCCGGACGGTCGGAAGTCTTTATACATAGCGCTTCCTCCCTGGCGTGCAACTGTACCTGAATGAAGGTCACTAAAGAGGTTGAGGAATGAAAGTCAATCAATTAAGTATGCTGAGTTTGGCATTAATTATGCTTCTATCTGTCGGCATTGGAATAGCGAATGCCAAGCCGGGATATTTCCACAAGATTTATATGGAAGTCCATAGGTACAACTCGCTGCTGCCAACAGAACTATTGAACGATACAACCATCATGTATAGTGATAGTGCTATCGTGTCATATATGCTTCGGAATCGCTGGTATCCGTATCCTGACACAGTCCGTTACTCCTATTCGAACACTGAAATTAACGGAGATGTGTTTGGTTCCAATGATTTTTACGAAGGTGACACAGTTGCGCTAAGAATTATGTTGCAGTCGTTAGAGGATAGCATTTACTTCGACGTGGGCAATAGTCTCCCGGACAGTATCTATTTCAGGATCTTTGAGTACAGCGATTTCACGCTGAGCGACTCTGATAGTGTTTCAACTCAAGGGCTGACGTTCATTTATCGAGGCAAGGACGAGGGATTAGGACCTGTACCAACCAAATTAGATTCCAGTAATTTCTATCTCAAAGAAGAAGATCACTTCTGCCTATTCTATGATATCGTGGGGCTTCAAGAAGGCATATACGAAATATTACCGACATTTACAATCTTTGATGCTGATTCACAGGGATATGGTTACAAGAGGATTTGGACATTAATGGAGGGATCAGGTACTTCCGCCACAGTTAAAGATACAATTATTAGAAGAAAAACTTTACCACTTTATATCCGAGAAAACTCCGGTTGGGTTGATTCAGTCAACGTGTTTTTAAGCAATGGTATTAGATATGCGTTGGTTGACAGTGTTGATAAGGCGCATTATTATTTGAAGCTTTCTAAAGACCTGTATCCGGGTTCTCTATATGTAATCCTTGCCAATAGTTGGGTTAATGAATGGTCATTCAGGTTCAGTGTCGGTAAACAGATAAAGGAGTATTTCCTCAATATGAGAAGTTGGCAAAAGGACTGGTATTTAGAACGATTCAATAGTATAAATTCGGGTCTTTAGAAATGAAAAGAATATTTGAAGTAATACTCTGGGTTTCTCCTGTAGGAAGAATGGGAATAGTCGCATTGCTATTTATTGCTGCAAATGCAGTCGCCATCCTGCCTACATCTAATTTACAGATTGATTCGTTTACCGGAAGTTACAATTTTGGCATCGCCGAACAGGAAGGCATCTGGCGTAATCTGGAATTCAGAATAAAGTTCACTGTTCGAGGTGAGACTTCTATCGATACATTCAACTCAGACTGCCTCGAGAATCATCTGTTTTTCTATAGCAACCATTACCAACAGTACTTCCCGATGTTCTCTTCGAATGTCGTCTTTACAAATCGCGACAGCGTTCGTGTATTTCATAAAAATATCAATATGGGAGATAAAGTTAAGTATTACATCACATGCGATGCTACATTTTATTCAGTTATGCCGGATTCTGGCCTTGCTGATACTGTGTTCTTTTACTTTGACGGTCTTCATTGGGAACTTAATGACTCATTAGGAGCAAACTGGTCTCGGGAATATTTCACCCTTTTAACTCCTTTAGGATTCTACAACGATACACTCAATATTGTCGATCCTTACTCACGCAATCTGCGCGAGGATTATAACTCCGCTGGTGCTGGTGCGCAAGCCTTTTTCACTACTTGTGGAACCCCGCCACCTTCAACTGTTAATTTGGAGTTTATAAAATTCATCCCTAGTACTTGGGTACCATCACCAGATGATTCAGTTGGATTGGTCTTTAAGCTTACCACTTCAAGTGTAAAACGGAAAATTGCCTATTTCATATCGCAAATCAGTCAATTTGAAGGAACTTGTATGAACGGTCCACCGCTAGCAGGAGACTTTCATAATAGAAAAACACAGAAAGGTCAGTTTTTTGATTTTTCTGTGATTAATCCAGATGTTGGCGGAAGTCCGAAATATAACATCGTAACATACGATACTACTGGTTACAGCATTGAACGTGGTCGATTGGTGGAAACAGATGTCCATACCATTACTGCAAAAACTGAAACGAAAGTTAATAAAGATACAATCTATTTGAAAAGTAACGATTACGGTGCTCATGCCGTAGTAACTGCTGCCATCGTTGATCCGGAGAATGAAAAAATCTTATTTCCTCTCGACATTATCATCCAATCGCTCGATTCTGATACGGTACGTTATGTTGCAGTTCCAAAAGATGAAGATTGTCGCGTTCAGATCCAACCACTGCCGTTTTCAGTCTATAGAACTGACGTTGGTGATGGAATGGCGGATTGTTGGGAGGATTCCATTAAAACATGGTATTTGAACACCACTGGTGACAGTTATGACATTCACTGTCTGACACCTTATTGGCTATACACGGACAGCAGTAAGTTCATTTCCTATGCTGACAGTGATTTCGTTACTCAGGGTGATACGACCTTTGGAGATGGACTAACGGTTTTTGAGGAGTATAGAGGTTTTCTCGTCGAGTTTATGACCAAACCGTATGATACATTGTTTTTCGAAAGAAAGCACATACGAAGCAACCCTTTCATTAAGGATCTGTTCGTTTCACTTGCCCCTTTGAACAGATACACAATCGGCTTTGCCGATACACTTCCCATTCCGGTTCATATAATCGATTACAGCCGGTCAACAAATCAACTTGGCTATACGGAGGGCTACAATTCCGATCTGGGTGGAGTGGCACCTGTAGTTAATGCTCATCACGTTGCAGCCAAGCTTCCATACCATCGATGGATTTACTCGTCCATGTATACAATCAGGTATAAAGCGACTTTCGCACCGGTCCTACAGATGATTTATGGCATGAGAACCTGGAAAGTGGGGGATAGACGTTATTATATCAAGTGGCCATACGGTTTCTCAAATTTTTGTATAGATGACTGTTTGCCGGCATATCTTGCATACGTATCCGGCACAAATGTAATTGACCTGTGGCAACAAACGGGAATCTTCGTGAATTATCTACAATCAGACTTGGATCAAATGTTATATAAACAAGGGATGACTGCAGCAGAGATCGATTCTGTAAAGCATGCTGGTGTTAGGAAGGTATTAGGCCACGAGATCGGTCATATTGCCGGTATCCCACCGCTTGAAAAATTTCCCACAGAATTCCATTACTTTCTAGCTAAAGACGATATTTCCATCATGACATGGGGCTTCAGCATGATGGACAGTTTGGGCAAAGGCATTCCTCGTACATACGATTCCCAGGACACAAGCTTCTTAAGGATCAATTTTCGGAATCCCTTTGGTAATCAGTAAATTTAAACGAAATATATCCTGAGGCATTAGAAAATGAATCGCTTAATCACAACCATAATTACGCTTTCATTAGCAGCACAAATACTTCTACCTGGTAGTATTCAGGCTCGCAAAGCACGGATATATGTTTATCGAGGGACATCCATCTTACCAATGACGAAAATACGTGATTCCTTGCTGGTAAAAAGCAATATGTCTGCCATTAAATCTGCAAAACGCGGTCATGTATACTGTTACCTGGATACTGTGAGATATTTATATGTTGAAAAAACAAATATGCCTCAGGGTTCGATGGCTTCGATTGATTTTTATCAGGGGGATACTGTAAGCATAAAGATTTGTTTCGAATCACTTGAGGATGATAGTCTGTATGTTAATGTGAATAACAATTTACCGGCACATCTCGATTTCACGATCTATAAATATTCCGATTTCACCTTAACGAATCCTACAGCAATCCAAACGGGCGATTTAACATTTATTTATCGAGGTCAGAGTCCCGACGCAGGCTACTATCCTACTATAACAGATTCTTCCAATTTCTATATACGAAGAAATGGTTTTATGCACTCCGCATTTTACGACATCACCGGTTTAGATACTGGAATATATGATATAAGCTCTACACTCGATATCTTCAGTCTCTCGGATCAAGAGCAGGGATATGAATCGAAAGAATATATTCAAGTTGTAACATCTTATGGAAGTATTATAGATTCTGTAAGCAGCCGGCGAACGGAACCGATTTATATTAGGCCTGTGAAGGGCATAATAGATACATTGAACCTTTTCATGGACAAAGCATACAGATTTGCTTTAGATGATAAAATTGATTCCTCTCTTTTTTATATGCGCACCACATTTAGGATGTACCGTGGCTCAGTTGATGCTTGCAAAATGATGGCAATAATCAGTGAGTGGTTTGATTATTCAGGAATGGCTGAACAGTACTGGACAAGAATGGAAGATTATATTGAAAGTAAAACAGATTGGTATCGAGAGAGATTTAGAACAATAAATGGTTGGACATATTAATATTTCAGATTTGTACCTCTTCTATCTCACAAATAATTGAGAGTAGTATTCTCTTCATTCCCTCTGTTTACTGCACTTTGTAAGGCGACTGTTTAATACTCCCTTTGCAAGATCAAATCTGAAGGAAGCCCCAGGCAAAGCGCTGGCCTGACGAACAGAAATCGCATATGAGACGTCTATGCCTAACCAAAAGGCCAATGTCTTCATAGTCCCAAATATACACGGAGGGCATGGGCATATATGCAGCAGGAATAAGAATGAAGGTGGTTGCGCATTACCTGGAGTGTCTGTCAATCTGCCACGTTCTACCATTGCCGAAATGCGGTGGGATGGCTATTCAGAAGCCAGCGAAGGGCATGATAGGCAGTCCGATCCTATAGAATATCTCAACATGAACCGTTGAGCTGTAACTTCGATTCTCGATATGCAAAAGCATGCAGGACGCTGGGCTGAAATGTTCGTCATCGCCCCCAAAGGGTAGCAGGAGTAATCCCACCTGCTGCCCGACCCTTGATATTACTCAAGATAAACAGCGCTTTCGGAAAAAACAAGAGGCGTAGAGGACTCGGCTGTGAATATCCACCTTTTAAACTGAAGTCTCGCAATCCGACTACGATCTCAACGGATCCGATTCTATTCCAAGCCATCAAGCTCAAATCCCTGTCTTCTTTAATATAGGAAGCGGGGCATGCAAATAATGCACGAATTCTGCCATAATGGCAGAAGACCGGCGATTCTGTCAAAACCGTCGGTCTTCTTTATCACCTGTAGCGGGGGTAGGATTTGAACCTACGACCTTTGGGTTATGAGCCCAACGAGCTACCAGACTGCTCCACCCCGCGATATAGAATATAATATAATCGCTTCACCTGACACTGTCAAGCGTTTTGAACGAATTACACACTTCATCTGCAGACAAAGGTTATCAACATTCACATCCGATACACAATTCTAACGAGCGGAGAAATTAATAAACAATGATCCTGAATTTTCTATTTGCCTTCCTGTAAACTTGTGAATCTACTCGATTGACTATACTTTATGACAGAATTATTAAGCGTGGGATTCGTTAAGCCAGTAGAACAACCAAATCGCCATCGAACCTAACCATAGATTTTGATATTTAATCATTTACAAGAGATATGAAATGAAGTCTCTGGAGAATTTGAAATGGAGCCCACTGTGGACAAGTCATATCGGTTGCCTTAAAGGATGTTTGGATTATCTAAAAATGAACATCTCCGAAGCCTGGCTCTATGGCGCAACCGGTCATGCATTTATACTGAACATCCACGAAATCGTTTGCCCCAGTGGTCCGACTGCCTGGCAAGGAGATATTTTATTTAAGCTCAGTAAAAACATCGGCTTCACTGTCGAAGGAATCGACGGTTGGAAAGGGGAGGATAACTTCAATGAGAAACAACGAGCTGCCTGGGATAACACTCGAAAAGCAATAGACGACGGACTTCCCTGTTATGGATGGGAATTCGATGTGCCCGAGTTTTATGTTGTCTTTGGTTACGACGATCAAGGCTATTACTACTCCGGACCGGGTGCTGATGATGGTAAAGGACCGTTTCCATGGGATAAGTTGGGAATCTCCGAAATCGGTGTACTGGCGATGTATCGAGTTAGCCCGAAGGATGGTGCTGACGATCGTACCACCGTACGCAATGCACTGTCATTCGCAGTTAAGTTTGCTGAGGATCCGGGGAATTGGGTATATGAGAAGTATAAATCCGGAAAGATGGGATATGACTTATGGATTCAAGCCCTTGAAAATAACCAGGCGCACGACTTCGGCATGGCTTACAATTCAATTGTCTGGTCGGAATGTAGATATTTTGCCGTTAAGTTCCTGATTGAGGCTAAAGAAAGACTCGATAATAAATTACAAGGCTTGTTTGATGAAGCTATCGATAACTATGGACGAGTAGAGAAGAGCCTCCATAACGTATCAGCACTGTTCCCATTTCCACCTCATGACGAACTGCAGAATGACGACCGGCGATCTTCCGCTGTAGAAAATCTGATAGAAGCTCGTCAATATGAGCTTAAAGCAATTAAAACGCTGAAGAGGATCGTAGAAAATATTGGAGACGATTAATTCTTAAGAGAGATATTCAGATATTTTTAATTAACAATGAGATATATAACCTAACACAATGAATGATCGGAACAAATATACTGAATTCACGTATAACTTAATAGAAGGGATAAATATCCGAATCCATATCCAGACAATTCACAATTGAGCAAAAGCATAAGTGGATCATTCACGATAGGGTCGTGTCAATCGGGTAACAACCGATAGGCATTTTGGTAATCAACTGGAAGGAGGAACGGGAAATGACAGCAAAGGTTGATTTTTCAAAGATTATCACGGAAGACCGCGAAGCCAGGGCAGAAGAGAAGTGGTCAGGAACTCTTCTTGAATACCTCGATAAGGTAAAGGCGGAGCCTTCCATTGTCAAACTGGCTCACCAGCGTATATATGATACATTGATGACACCGGGGATTACTGAAGTATCGACGATCGGCAATCCGAAGTTAAGACGGATCTACAAAGACGACTCGGTAAAGATCTATAACTTCTTTGCCGATGAGTTCTTCGGTCTGGAACCAACTATCAACAGGATTTTACGCTACTTCAACGCCGCCGCCATGAAAGGTGAGGAGTCGCGGCAGGTCCTTTACCTCATGGGTCCTGTCGGTTCGGGTAAGAGTTCTCTGGTGGATAAGATCAAGAAGGCACTCGAACAGAATGTCATCTATTGCATCGAAGGCTGTCCCATGTATGAAGAGCCGTTGCACCTGCTACCGAATCATCTGCGACCCAGGTTTGAGGAACTCTTAAAAGTTAAGATAGAAGGAGATCTATGCCCGGTGTGTCGTTGGAGACTTAAGAATGAGTTCGACAACAACTACGAGAATTTTAAAGTAGTCACCAGGCAGCTTTCCAAGAGATCGAGGATCGGTATCGGTGTTGTACCACCCGTTGACCCAAATAACCAGGATACTTCCGTTCTCATTGGCGGTGAGGATATTTCCAAGCTTGACAAATACTCGGAAGGCGATCCGAGAGTACTCGATCTGAGTGGAGCGCTCAACGCCGGCAACAGGGGATTGACGGAATTTATCGAGGTTTTCAAGAACGAAGTTGAATACCTGCATGTGATGATAACTGCTACTCAGGAGAAGCACATTCCCGCTCCCGGTCGTCACGGTATGGTTTACGTTGACGAGGTTATCATCGCCCACTCCAACGAGGCTGAATGGAGAAAATTCAGATCGGATCACACCAATGAAGCCATACTTGACCGCATAATGGTTGTGCAGGTGCCTTATAACCTCGAGTTATCGGAGGAGATAAAGATATATCAGAAGATCATAAATTCCTCTGATTTCCAGGCTCACATTGCACCTTTCACGCTTGAGTTTGCTTCGATGTTCGCTATCCTTACCCGATTGGAGAAGAGTAACAAGGTTGATCCGATAACCAAGCTTAAAATCTACAACGGTGACGAAGTTCTGGAACAGGGTCAGACCAAGCGATTCGATATCGATGAACTCAAGGAGGAAGCGCGGCACGAAGGTATGAACGGTATATCAACCCGCTTCATTATGAAAGCTCTCGACCATGCACTTGCCGAAAGCGAGGGACAGTGCATCAATCCAATTAACGTTGCTGAAGCGCTTATCCGGCGTGTGAAATCGGAAGATTTACCCGATGAGATGCGAAAGGAATACCTGGCATATCTCCAGGATACATTGCATAAGGAATACCTGCAGATACTTGAGAAAGAGATAACCAAAGCCTTTGTGTATTCCTATCAGGAGCAAGCGGAATCTCTGTTCCAGAACTACCTTGACCATGCTGAAGCCTACGTCAACAAGACGAAGGTCAAGGATCCCAACACCAAGGAGGAGCTGAACCCGGACATTCAGTTCCTAAGTTCAATCGAGGAGCAGATTGGAATTTCCGGCACATCAGCCGATGGCTTCCGTCAGGATGTGATCGCTTTCCTGTGGTCGGTTACACGCAAGGGCAACAAGGTTGACTATACCAGTTACGAACCGCTGAAGGAAGCCATTGAGAAAAAACTGTTGGCGTCAGTGCGCGACCTGTCGCGGATCATAACAAAGGCTCGTACTCGCGACAAGGAGCAGGAGGGTAAGTATGATATGATGGTTCAGAGACTCCTCGAAAACGGATATTGTGAGTCGTGTGTTGATACAATCCTGAAGTATGCGGCTAACAACCTCTGGCGAGATTAGAAGGGAGCTGGGAAGCAAGGGAACAAGTGTGAGACTCCAAATTCAACTTGCACACTTGATCACTTGATTACTTGCTCACTCATTATAGATTATGGCATACTTTATTCAACCATCGGATTACCACAGCGACCGTAGCGCATCTGATCGTGCCCGGCACCGGGAGAAGATCCGCGAGACCATCAAGGATAACATCGCCGATATAGTATCCGAGGAGTCGATCATCGGCAAAGCCGGCGATAAGGTTATCAAAATCCCCATCCGCGGCATGAAAGAGTACCGGTTTGTTTACGGAACCAATTCACCCGGTGCAGGTCAGGGTGAAGGTGATACTAAACCCGGAGATGTGGTCGGCAAGGGAAGCGAAGACGGCAGCCCGCTCGGGGATAAAGCAGGCAATAAACCCGGTGAGGATTACTACGAAACGGAAATTACGATCGAGGAACTCACCGACATCCTCTTTGAGGATCTTGAACTGCCGCACCTCGAACGGAAAAAACTCAGGGTGATTGAATCAACACGCCTGCTCAAGCCCAGGGGCACCAAGAAAGTTGGTATCCGCGCCAGGCTTGACAAGAAAAAGACCTCTGTGCAGCGTGTGAAGCGCAAGTTAGCCCGCGAGCGATTTAGAAACGACGAGGGTCAGGATGATGATGAACGTTTTCCCTTTCACCAGGATGACCTGCGTTACAAGAGGCTGGATGAAGACGTTAAGGAGGAATCCAACGCGGTTGTGATCTGTATAATGGACACATCGGGTTCGATGGACAGCACCAAGAAATTCCTGGCGCGCAGCTTCTATTTCCTGTTGTACCAGTTTGTTAAGATAAAATATCGCAACACCGACCTGGTATTTATAGCTCACCACACTGATGCCAGGGAGGTTAGCGAGGAGGATTTCTTCCACAAGGGCGAATCCGGAGGCACGCTGATTTCATCCGGGTATAACAAGGCGCTGGAGATAATCAATAGCCGTTATCATCCGTCGCTTTGGAATGTATATGCCTTCCACTGCTCGGATGGGGACAACTGGAGCTCGGATAACGAGGAGGCTGTCAAGGCTGCTGGGGAGCTGCTTAAGGTCTGTAATCTCTTCGGTTATGGTGAGATTAAACCCGGCAGGATCATAAATTTCGAGTCGTCAATGTTCAAGATTTTCGAACCGATAAAAGCCGATAATTTCGTTATGGTTAAGATCACGCGCAAGAGTGAAATCTGGCCCTCCTTCAAAACGTTGATATCGGTGGACAAGGAAAGTTGAAAAGTTGGAAAGTTGTAAAGTTGTTAGTGTCCATACTGAGTTTACATATAACGAATCCATAAAGTACCTGTTGAAAAAGTTTGCCAAGTGTCTTACCTGCGAAACAGTGCGTCAGAGAATAGCACCGGAAGTGCTGTCATGTGTCCCCACATGACAGCTATGTTATGTTCTTGTTTGTCCGTCACATGAGGACATGTGACGGCACACTGGAACACATTCTTGGACACATAAGAAGGCGGAAATGACACTTGCATATGCTAACTTAACTTGTCAATACAACTTACCCACTTGAAACAGCGAAGAACCGAACTTTACAACTTTATAACTTTATAACTTATTGATAAAATGCCTGAATACACCGTAAGCGACCTCGAGAAATGGGAAAAGAAGATAAAGAATCTGATTGATTCCTTCGGACTGGATCCCTATCCTCAGATCTTCGAATTCTGCGACCAGAACCAGATGATCGGTTACATGTCATATTCCGGGATGCCGGCACGATATCCGCACTGGTCTTTCGGCAAACAGTACGAGAAGCAAAAGACTTTGTACGACTTGGGTGTGGCTGGACTGCCTTACGAAATGGTCATCAATTCAAATCCCTGCCTAGCCTATTTGATGTCTGACAACAGCCTGCTGCTGCAGATACTTACCATTGCCCACGTCTACGCGCACAACGATTTCTTCAGGAACAACTTCTCATTCAGAAATACTTATGCTGAATATACACTTGAGAAATTCAAGGCACACGCTGACAGGATAAGGAAATACCACGAGGACCCGCGAATTGGATTCCGCAAGGTTGAAGTATTACTTGATACGGCACATGCATTATCGCTGAACTGCAGGAGATATTCGTCGGTCAAGAAAGGTTCTGACGACGTAACCGACGACGAGGATGACGAAGAGTTTGAGAAGAAAACAAAACAGGAGAATGACCAAACGCTCGCTCTGCTTGATGAAGTGAAGGATGCAAAGGAGGATGAAAAAGAGGAGAAATCCCGCAGGATTCCATCTGAACCGGATGAAGATATCCTGTTGTTCATTCGCGATCACAATTTAAACCTGTCCGAGTGGGAGAAGGATATACTGACGATCGTTCACGAGGAAGCGCAGTACTTCATACCGCAGATCGAGACCAAGACAATGAACGAAGGATGGGCTTCATATTGGCATAAGAAGATATTGGACAACCTCGATCTGCCGCAGGATATGCAGATGGAATTCATGGTACGTCACAATCAGGTTCTGAGACCCATTCCGAGAAGCCTGAATCCTTATCATCTCGGTTTTAAAATCATTGAAGATATAGTACAACGTTGGGACGAACCGTCAGATGAGGATCGAGAAACCTTCGATCGCAAGGGATCTGAAGGTATGGACAAGATCTTCCAGGTGCGTGAGACCGATCGTGACGAATCCTTTATACGCCAGTATCTTACAAAAGAACTGATGGATGAGCTTGATCTGTATCAGCATGAGGATATCGGCGGTGATCGTGTGGTGACGAAGGTTGCATCAGACGACCATTGGGAGGAGCTTAAAGAAACAATTATCGCCAATACTGGTCTGAATTCCATGCCTGTTATAAAGATACACGACGCAGACTTCGATGGATACGGCAAGCTTCTGCTGGTTCATGAATTTGACGAGCGGGAGCTCGACCGGGACTATGCACGGCACACGTTACAGTATATTAGGAATATATGGCAGAAAACAGTAATACTTGAAACCCGTGCCAATAACCGGAAGGTGCAAATGATCTGCGAAGCAGATGATAAATTTGAGATAAGGGAGTTTTAGAATCCATAGTCCTGAAGCGATAATGGTTTTCGTAAGGAATTGCATCGGATAACTTCTTTCTAATCCCCCTCTACTTAGCGGAGGGGGATTATGCTTTCTTGCGGTTAGTTGAGGAGAGATAGGTCATCTTATTGATAAGCAGAGGGGAATAGGGTTATATTGTCAAGAGTATTTACAAAATAGTGAATCCAGTACGTTGTCATTAGAACTTTGCCTTGTCATTCTGAACGAAGTGAAGAATGACGATATGAGAACTTTCAGACTATATCAGTAATCAATTAAGACTTATA
>CAYYHI010000021.1:0-28267 GCA_964471745.1 uncultured bacterium
TTAATTAGTTCCTGTTGAAAAAGTCCTAATTACCCGCTGGCAGACGCCCTCGTCTGCCAGATAAGTACTTGATATGCATGAATTTTACTGGCAGACGAGGGCGTCTGCCAGCGGATTGATGATATTTCAATGAGTTTTCAACAGGCACAAATTAACCTTAAAGGTGATCAAGCATCGTTCCTGATTCCTGATTCTTGATTAAACAATATCGACAATTAGAAGCGACTTCGTGAAAACACATAAAGTTCGTGAAATCGGTTACGTGCGCAGCCCATACCGGGAGCAGGCAGGTACTCCAATTCAACCATCATACGGCGAGCAGCGCGACGCGGAGATCCATATCAATCCTGAATTCCGTGAGGCTTTGGAAGACCTGGAACGGTTCAGCCGCATCTGGGTGATAAGCTGGATGGACAGGAGCCGTTCATATAAGCTGAAAGTAATTCCCTACCGTGATACTGTCGAAAGGGGTCTCTTTTCGTCTCGCGCGCCGAACAGACCAAACCCGATAGGCATCTCAGCCGTTCGGCTAATATCTGTGGACATCGAGAGTTGCATCATAAAGGTCAGAGGCATCGACCTGCTGGATGGCACGCCGGTCCTGGATATTAAGCCTTACGCGCCCCGCTTCGACAGCCATTCGGACGAAGCCGCGGGTTGGCTGGATAACAGTCTACCCAGACAGACCGCGGACGACAGATTTAAGGGTGAGGATTGATACGATTTGAACGAACCGCCTGAAAGCCATAATGTCCCCATCGGAACCGCTGAATACAAGATAACCATAAAGGGATCGAAGTTCATCGGTTACTGTGGTTCTGCAACTGACGAAGCTGCCGCGATGGAGTTCATAAAGGCGCGCAGCCGTCAGCACCATAATGCGACGCACAACTGCTGGGCTTACCGTGTCGACGATCCAACCGCGCCCAGCGAACGTTCATCAGATGAGGGCGAACCATCGGGAACTGCGGGCAGACCGATACTCGAACAACTGGTCAGGTTTAACCTGATCGATGTCGTGCTGGTAGTTTCGCGCTGGTTCGGCGGCACGAAACTCGGGCGCGGCGGACTGATCAGGGCTTATAGTGACTGTGCGGCTGGGACGCTGAAACTGCTCGAAACCCGGATCCGGATACCCTCAGTTGTCGTGAAAGTAGAGTGCGGCTATGATCTCGTCGGTTTAGTCGAAAGGACGGCTGCCGGATACAGCGGGAATGTTGAAAGCGGCGATTATCTTGAAAATGTCTGTCTGACAGTGAGGTTGCCTTTGAGTAGTGAGGAGAAATTCCGGAAGGCTGTAATCGAAGAGAGCGGTGGGAAAGTTAGAGTAAACAGTTGATGGTTTAGATTTATTAATCTGTAATCGTTTTTTCCTTTCCCTGATATAATTACCGTTTACGAACAGATTTCCTCTCTAATACATCGAGCGCTCCGGCATACCAAGGGCTTACTCTGCTTATGCCTCGTTCCCACCGGGATACTGTAAACGCGCTCAATTTTTTGGACGGGTCAAGGGCTTTGGCAAACAGCTCCTGCGAGAGTCCCATTCGTTCCCGCAGCATTCTTACTTTGCTTGCTGTCCATTTCATTTACACCACCTTGTTCAATTTGGTTACAGGTACAATTCCAATATAGTATTGCTTACAGGCAATATCAAGTCTCTTAAGCCATTTAGAGGTTTTGTGGTCATCCTCTTAAATACATGAGAGTCTTAACTGATTACCGATATTGTGTAAAGGTTCTCATCTCGTCATTCTGAACGAAGTGAAGAATCTCCGACAGCGGGTGATTGAAAACGAGATTCTTCACTTCGTTCAGAATGACAATGTGCTGGATTCAGTGTTTTGTTAATACACTCAAGAATATATCCTAAACAACCATATCAATCACCTTCAACAATGCCTCATCAAGCTTTTCCTCGCCGAATACAACCTCCATATTCGTCTCCAGCAGATAAACAGGCAGGAAACGAAGGATGGGCGGCAGTTTTATCGCGTCTTTGGCTGTGGTTACCATCCATTCCGATTTGCTGTGCAGGTAACGTCTGGAAATATAATCGAGATATCTCTTGCTGTAGTTGCAGTGATCCGACATCGGCAGAGCCTCGACCAGGTCGGCGCCCAAGCTGGTTACGGTATTAAAAAACGAGTCCGGTCTGGCAATACCGGCAAAGGCGGTGGTCTTCTTTCCCGCGATCTCCTCCGGAGCGTGCAGCTCCGCCTGGTTAAGCCGTCGCCAGTATCTCGGCACCATCTTCGTCACCACAACCGGTTTCTTAACGAGTTCCCGCAGTTTCAACGCTCGCTCACCAAGCTCATCATTATCGCCTGTAGCCTTGGAAAGTACGATGATGTCCGCCCGCCGAAGCGATTTATAAGGCTCTCTGAGGTATCCGGCAGGCAAAACCAGCCGACTTCCGCTCGGATCGCTGGCATCAAGCAGCACAATGTCAAGGTCCCGGTGCAGCTTCCGGTGCTGGAAACCGTCGTCGAGCAGGAGCAGTTTCACGCGCAGGTTCTTAACTGCATGCTCCGCTCCACGGAAACGATTGCGGTCAACAACAACCACTACACCCGGAGCGGATTCCGCCATCAGAACCGGTTCATCACCCGCACTCATGAAATCTGCGAGCCGGCGTCTGCCATCCGATACAAGCAGCGTCTCATCAGCGCTCCCCTTGTAACCCCTGCTGACCACTCCGAGCTTAACTTTCCGAGCGCCGACAAGCTTCTTTAATCTATCAGTCAGATGTATAACAAACGGTGTCTTGCCCGTACCTCCGACACTGAGGTTGCCGACACTGATCACAGGCGCATCCACCCGCCTGACCTTCAGTAATCCGAGATCATACAGCCGGTTGCGCACTCCCATCACGGCGCCGTAAGGGATGCTCAGGGGCCAAAGACAGCCAAGCGGTTTCAAGACTTGCTCTCCGAAACGTCTTCCAATACGCCCATCAGCCTGTCAGCTTCACGTTCCACGTCGATTAAAGCCTGCCGGATTATCCTTCGATGTTTAGCCAGTTCCTTATCCGAACCGATCCGCCGCGGAACTTTAACCGGTTCGCCGACACAGATAATCCCCCGGCTGAAAGGCTTCATAATCATGAACCGATCCCAGCTTTTCGCCCGCCAGGAGGATGAGGAGGAGAAGCTTAGCGGAAATATCGGCGCGCCGGATATTCTGCCCAGGTGAATGATTCCATCACGGAGATTATAACGTGGTCCGGTAGGTCCATCGGGGAATATTGAAACGGTTTTCCCCGCCTTGAGATCCCGGCTCATCGCAAGAAATCCCTCTTGTCCCCCCTCACGAGGCGAACCGCGCCTGATGATATAACCGAGCCTGGTTACAACCCGTGTAATCAGTTCACCATCGCGATGCAGGCTGACAAGTGACGAGATGTTCCGGTTTCTGAAGTGATATATCGGCAGGAGCATCCGCCCGTGCCAGAGGGCGATAATTACGCCACCGCCCTCATCCATGGTTCTAAAAAGGCGCTCTTCACCCACAATTCTGTAGCGGCAAAGAGCGCCCAATATGCGGATCAGCCAGGGACCTAATAAACCCGTCAGCATAAACAGCAACCGATCCTTAATTGTTATTCTGACCTCAGGCAATGGCTAATCTATGAATTCTACCAGTTTGACTTTCTGATGAGGGCGCGTTACAGTTGTATTGTCATTCTGAACGCAGTGAAGAATCTCGTTGGTCATACGTTAGATCCTTCACTACGTTCAGGGTGACACACTAAACGTTCAGGGTGACACACCAACAGGTCATTCTGAAAGCAGTGGAGAATCTCGCCTATCGTTAACCGTTACCGGTTCTGATAAAATTTCCTGGATTTCATCCTTCTTATCTGTCTCCTGCAACGCAGGCGTGAAGGGTTTTATCGGAAGCTGTATTTCGAACTTCGTACCTTCCCCGGGCTTTGACACCACGTCGATGTGACCTTTGTGCAAATCGATCGCTTTTTTCACTAAAGCCAGTCCAAGTCCGGTACCTTCGGTTCTCGTCGTAAAGAACGGGTTAAACAGCTTCGAAATGTTCTCGAGCTCTATTCCACAACCATCATCGACTACTTCGAGCTGAACCCGGTTGGATAACAGCATCCAATTGAGGCGAAAGGTGATGGAGCCTTTGTCGTTCAGGGCTTGTATTGAATTGCGACCAAGATTGGTTAAGATCATCTTCAGCAATTCCTTATCGCCGCTGATATCAATGTTCTCCTGTGGTAGATGTGCGGTGATATTAACATCCAGCCCTTTGCCGTGAACTTCAGCCTCCAACAGTTGAACGGTGTCCTCTAAGAGCGCTTTCAGATCGACATTTTCGCGCCTTACTTCGTTCCTGCGCGTCAGGAAGAGTAAGTTCCCGGCGACCCTATCAAGATCGTTGACCCCCTGGAGGATTTTGCTCACTAACCGCTGTTTTGAAGGATCATCGGACAGGTCTTCCTTCAGAAGGGCTGCGAATCCTCCGATCCCGGCTAACGGATTGCGAACCTCATGCGCAACTGCAGAAGCCATTTCCCCCATCGCCGACAGAACCTTCTGATGTTCATACCGCTCCTGTAACCGGCGCAGTGTGGAAATATCTTCAAAAACCTCGACCACCCCAACACGTTCACCAAGCGAATCGACCACCCATGTAGTACCGACCTCAACCTGGCAGCCGCTGCCCGGAAGGCGTTTCTCCACACTCCGTAATTCAGGACCGTTAAGCAGTGTATAAATCGCTCCCGAATCCTGGTTCTCCTCGCCCATCACTTCAGAATAAGGCTTACCGATTGCGGTCTCAGCAACAACATTGGTCATCTCTGCGGCTGTGCGGTTGAAGATAGTAATGTTACCGTCCATATCAACGGCAATCACGCCTGAAGAGATGCTCTCAAGCAGGCTGCTCAGGTAACGGGTTACACGATCAAGTTCCCGCAGGCGGCTGTATAACTCACGATCCTTCTCCTCGATCTGCCTGTTTAACAGCTCTATCCGATCCTCAAGACGCCTGTAAGCTACGTTCAGGCTGGAAGCTGCTTCGTTGAAGTATCTGAAGGCGTTTACCAGGGTGCCGATTTCGCTATTTGGATCCCCGGGTGTGTTTTCTAATTCACTCATTGTCGAAGGGTTTTACTGAAGGTTATAAGATCACGGCGTTCATATTCGAGTTGATTATAAAATGCGATAACGTCCCTGTTGCGCGGCTCAATCCATAAGCTGTATTTTACGACGCCATTCTGTCTGAAGCGTGTCTCAAGCTCCATCATCAGCTCGACACCGTATCCGCATCCTTGAAATTCAGGCTCAACCGACAGGTGGTGTACCAGACCTCTTCTGCCGTCAAATCCACCCATCACTCCGGCGACTATCCTGTTATCGCGTTCGAGGACGAGACAGGTATCCGGATTTCTCTCCAACAGCCTTTTTAGTTCGGGAACAGTGTCAGAAACTCCGAGAGTCAGATCGGTACGATGCCAGATTTGGATCAAATCCGGGAGATCATTTACCCGGCAATTTCTGATTTTTGCTCCCATTTCACTCTAATGTTTGGGGATTAAAAAGTTACAAATTCTCGCCGGGATTCTCATCTTGGAGCGCCCGGGGGGGAGTGATTAAACAGTCAGGTTTCAGACACGCACAGTCAAAATCGTTTGTCAGTGCAATATCTTAATTATACACGAGATAAATCGGTGTGAGGCGTCCAAGTATTCTTAAAGTGTTTGGTCAATATAAGCCTCAACTTCGATAGTTGCAAGTTTTTTTTTAAGGTTATATTCGATCATCGATTCTACCATCCAAAGGTGGCGCGGGGAGCCCTCTGCTGTGTCGAATCACCTCACCTGTCAGATAGAGAGAGCCGGTTGCCAGCACGACCCCTTTTTGTCCTGCCTCGCGGCAGGCAAGATCGAATGCGGAGGGAATATTTTCGCAGATAACGTTTGATATTCCCAAGGTTTGAGCTTCCGACCTCAGCTCTTCCGACGACATTCCTTTTGGAAATGAAATGGGCGCAAGGTAGAATTTCTCAGCAGTAGCGGATAACAACTTCAGCATCTGACGAACCGGCTTGCTGCGCATCGCTGAAAAGACCACATACAACTTCCGACCGCCAATCAACTCCGATAACGACTCCAGCAGCGCTTCCATCGACATTACATTGTGTGATACGTCAAGAATTACGGACGGCTTCCCTTTTTTGAACTGCATTCGACCCGGCAAGTTAATTTTTTTCAGACTATCTCTAACATCTTGAGGTGTAAGATTAAAAAAGGTTTCCTTAAGTTTTTCCACTGTTGTGAGAACGGTGGAAATATTATCAAGCTGGAATCTACCCGGGAGATTCATATGGATCGTCTCTTTCCCCAGCCATTCCCTGTTAGTGCGGAATATCTGCCGCCGGAAGCTGGAGGAGAGCAATTCAAACTCCGAACGACCGGTTGCGAAGATCAGCAGGGTGGATACCTCCTGCGCACGTTTGACGAGTTCTGATTGAGCTTCCGGGATCTGTCGGGCGGAAACGGCGGGGACGCCTGCTTTGATGACGTAAGCCTTGTCCGCGGCAATAGCTGAAACAGTATATCCAAGAACCGCCGTATGATCAAGACCGATCGGCGTTATTATAGTCATCACCGGATCGATTACCACGGTCGCGTCCAACCTGCCGCCGAGTCCGGCTTCAATGATCGCCACATCTATCTTTCTGCGGGAGAACCACAACAACGCCATTGCGGTAAGATATTCAAATACCGTGCGATAAGTTTGTTTCTCTGTTGAATTTACAGATGCAGATACCTTATTGATACGACTTAATAGACAGGCAAATTCGGGCTTTGAAACCATCCGACCGTTCACGCGCATGCGCTCGCGAACTGTTACAAGGTGAGGCGATGTATACACGCCGACGTGGTAGCCCGCGGTTCTTAAGATAGAGGATAATATTGCTACTGTGGAACCTTTCCCTTTGGTTCCGGCGATATGTATTATGGGATAATCGGATTGTGGATCACCCAATTCGCGCAGGAGGTTACGGAAACGGGCAAGGTCTCGCAGTTGCGTATTATAACGGGGTTCGGGCAGGCGTTCGAAATTGATAAATCCATTCAGGTGTGCGATCGCTTCCTTGTAGTACATTAAATCAACTCTTAAACTTGGTAGTGTCAGCTATTCATTGTCATTCCCGCGAAACAGTCTGTCCGAAAATGATTCAAAGCCGCTGTCACCTCTCCGCAGGTGACAGATTAATTAGTTCCTGTTGAAAATGCCCGATTACCCGCTGGCAGACGCCCTCGTCTGCCAGATAAGTACTTGATACGCATGGTTGTTACTGGCAGACGAGGGCGTCTGCCAGCGGGTTGGTAACAATTTCAATGAGTTTTTCAACAGGCACTAATTACAACCCTATCATAGTGTTACTGTCATCTACGGAGAGGTGACAGCAGCGGACTCTCTTATTCTCAGACAAACTGGAAATACTAAATTGTCTCAGGATTCATCATTCAAACGAAAATTGGAATCCAGAGAAGTTGCTGATATTGAGGGAGTTACTGGATTCCATCTTCCGATGGAATGATGAAGTTCGGTGCGTTTTTCACATTCTCGGACACACTGTTTCGCGGGAATGACAACCATCAAGGGACACCACTTTTAGCTGAAGCGTTATCTACTCAACCTCCACATACCTTTCGGAAAAGGCGCCTTGTCACTTCTGCGGTAAGCCCATAGAAATCCATAGGCAAATCCTCCGATATGCGCCCAGTGTGCCACATAACTTTCAGGTGCAATGTAAACGGAGATGAACTCCCACAATATCCAGGCACCGATGAACCAGATTGCGTGGATACGGAAGAAGATTGGATAAAAGATCAGAATAAACACACAACGGAGCTTCGCGGTCGGGAAACGAGCCAGGTAGCTGCCCATCACACCGGCTACTGCACCGGAAGCGCCTATTACGGGTACGTCCGAGCTGAATAAATCAAACAGTCCGTGGGTTAGATTGCCGACTACACCGGAGATTACAAAAAGCAGGAAGAAAGGTAGCCTGCCAAACGCGTCCTCAACGTTATCACCGAAAAGCCAGAGGAACCACATATTGCTGACAAGATGAATTAGATTTGCATGTAGAAGTATCGAACTGAAGATAACCATCGGGCGTTCAAGTGTCGCGACGGGCTTGAATCCCAACCTGTAGGCGTAGAAATCTGTCCCGCCACTTATCTGTGTAAGGTAATAAACAATAATGTTTACGCCAATTAGGGTAATTGTAAAGAAGGGAAACGACCTTGACGGGTTTTCATCGCGATATGGTATTATCATCGGAATTTCCCAAAGCTTTATTTGACAGGAGGAGTTCTGCAATCTGAACGGCGTTGGTGGCGGCGCCCTTGCGCAGGTTGTCCGTTGAAATCCAGAAAGCCAGCCCGTGACGCCCGCGATCCCTGCGAATACGACCGACCAGCACGTCGTCTCGTCCCACCGCTTTATAAGGCATGGGATAACGATCCGCGGAAGGATCATCCTCAAGGATTATCCCCGGGGCTTTTATGAACGCTTCCCGAGCCCGTTCAACCGACAGGCTTCTGCGGAACGTTGCGTGAACAGCGAGTGAATGACCTATCATAATCGGTACACGAACCGCCGTAATCCGGATTGGAAGACGCGGTAGTTGCAGTATCTTTCTTGGTTCGGCAATCATCTTGATCTCTTCGCTGCTGAAGCCTCCCTGATTCGAGCCTATCCAGGGGATAGCGTTATGTGCAATACGATGTGGATAAAACGTCGCTTCAGCTTCACTGTCTTCCAACTCTCTCTCCAGTGCCAACATGCCGTTCCTGCCGCTGCCGGAGACACTCTGGAAACTCACCGCGGTAAAGCCGGCAAGTCCGAATTTATCGTGAAGCGGCTTAAGAGCGACCACCAGCGGGATAGTTGTGCAGTTCGGATTGGCGAATATCCCTCTATGATTTTCAATGGCTTCGGGGTTGACCTCCGGAATCGCCAGGGATGCATAGGTTTTATCACGAAAGTAGGAGCTCTTGTCGATCACCACTGCGCCTCGATGCGCGAAACGCCATCCCCACTCGCGAGCTACAGCCGTTCCTGCAGCCATAAAAACCAGGTCGTGATGAGGGGGTTTGCGCTTGTTAAGACACTCGACGCATCTTTGACCGAAGGGTGTGTTTATCCAGCGACCTTCAGACTTGGGTGTGCCGTACAGATGAAGCTCACCGACCGGGAACTTCCGCTGGTGCAAAATGCGCAACAGAGTTATCCCGACAATTCCGGTAGCCCCGACCACGCCGACATTAATCCAGCGGTCTATCTCCGGAACCGCGTCCATAAATCTGAACAAGGATTGTTCTTTTATTTCCTCATCAGTTAATTCTTGAGACATACTGTTATATCCTGAACAAGACCGATTCACGCTGGAACATACGCAGTACGAGCAACAATCCCAAAGCCGCCAGGACGAGGTTTACGCCCATCGTTACAACAAGCGATCCTGGATCGACAGATCCGACAAGAGCGTCCTTCATCATCATGGAAACGTTGAGAACCGGAATGAAAGCCAACTCCCTGCTGAGCTCCGTATCCGGCATTATCGAAGCCATCGCCGGGATGATAACTACAATCATCAGTGGTGAAATATAACTTTGTGCTTCACGATAACTCTTGGCGAAAAGGGAAAGCGTCATCAGCAGCGACGAAAATATTGCGCCGAGAGGTATCATTAAGACGACCATCAACAGAACGCCGATGGGTTCGATGCTGAAGTTGAGCTGGGAGGAAATTTCAGGCGTCAGACCCAACAGTCCGATGCCGGTTGCAGCCATGCTCCCCACGGCGAGTGCGGCAGTGACAATCGAGGCGGTAAACACGGTGAAGAACTTGCCGAGAACGATATCCATACGTGAAACGCCGGAAACCAGGAGCGTCTCAAGGGTTCCGCGCTCCTTCTCACCCGCTGTCAGGTCGATTGCCGGGTACATCGCTCCGGTAAGCGCCATCAGAATAACTATATAGGGTAAAAAGCTGCCGGCTACGAACCGCCCCATCTTTTCAGGGGTTGCAATGTTATGGCGCATGACGTAAAAGGGTTTAATCAAATTGGGAGGTAGTCCGCGCTCGGTCAAGTTGACCTCTACGAGTTCTGTTCTGTAACCGGTGATAACATCGGACACCCGTCGTGCGGCAAACTGGCTCTTCTCGCGCGTATCGTCCGAATAGAGGGCAATATCAGGCGGCTGGTCCTGGCTCTGACCGGACAGAAATGCGTCAAACGAGCTAAAAAAGCCATCCGGAACTATCACAACCGCGTCAATGCTCTTTTCCTTGAGCATTTCGACCGCCGCTGTCGAATCCGACAATCCGGTCAGGATATCCATACCCTCGACCGCGCTGAGCCGTACCTGCAACTCATCGTGCTCCTCAACTGAAAGCCAGGCAACAGTCGAACGCTCCTCGCGGATCCTCTCCATCCGGCTGATCATGAACTTCGCTACACCGATTGACATGACCGGCATCAGGACAATGGGAAACAGGATCATCGACAGAACCGTCCGCCGGTCGCGCAGGATATCCTTCAACTCCTTGAGATATACAATCGTGGTGCTCCGGAAGCTCATGAACGTCCTTATTTATGGTATGTTTTTTTATTCAGGAAGTAATTATAACCAAGCAGGCGGGATATGTCAACGAGAGGATGAAGGATAAAGGCTGGTGGATGAAATTGAATCGATTATTTTTGCATGTTAGGGCTTCATCCCTCATTCTTCATCCTTTCCTGGAGGGCTTTCTGAAGCGCTTCAACCGCCAGCTCGACCGAGTGTTGTTTTTTCTCTGGAATTCCTCCGAGATGATCCGCAAGGTCATCAGGCGTTATTTTACCGGCGGCATTTATGTCCATACCACTGACTCTTTCAACCAGTGCTGAGCAGGCTGCAATGGTTCCGGAACAGGCTCGAGCGCGAAATTTGATGTCGGAAATCTTACCATTATTAAATCTCAAGGACAGTCGTATGGTGTCGAAACAACCTCCACCCTCGTGTTTCACTTCGGACACTGCATCCGGATTATCTATCTCACCCACGCCGCGCGGGTTGGTGAAATGGTCTATGTATTGCGGTGAATAGCGCAATATTGTTCTCGATTTAGGTCTAATAACTTTTAAAGAAAGGTTGAATAAACCACGAATACACTAAGACACAGAGTGTACTAAACAGTTTCTGTAAAAAAATCCGAATTGCCCGCTGGCAGACGAGGGCGTCTGCCAGCGGGTTGGAGTGGGTTGGTGACGATTTCAATGAGTTTTTCAGCAGACCCTAACCAGAGCTATGCTCGCATTTCTTGAACTGAACCAGAACCTTCTGCACACCGGTTAGTGCCTGGACATGCTCGTGGATTTCCTCTTCCATCGCTTCAGCAAACATCTCATCTAAATCGCAGAGCATGACTTCAATGAACACACGCCCCTCATCCCGTTCGATCTCGATTTTGTTGATGAGCTTTGCCTCTATCAGGCTGAGCCCTGTGCGCGGATTCAGTACGTCGGAAAGCGCCTTCCACACTTCCCTCCGGTCAAGTTCAGGCTTCTCGTCGACTGCCAGACCGTGCTCGACCTCCCACTTGTGAACAGCGGATTTAAGCGCATCCACCGCGAGTACCGAGCAGTGCATCTTCACTGCTGGCAATCCGTCGAGCGATCTGGTTATATCGCGGTGCTTCAGCTTTTTGATTTCATCTATGGTCTTACCCTTTGCCAGCAGAGTGGTCATCGACGCGGTGGCGATATTGGAAGCACATCCGAACGAACGGAACTTGATATCCTCAATCACCTTTGTTTCGGGATTTATCTTAAGCGAGTAGGTAACCATATCCCCGCAAGCCGGGCTGCCTTCAGTAGCGACCACATCCGCTTCCGGGATTTCACCTACGTTCTGCGGTTCCATGAAATGCTTGAGAACCTTATTGCTGTATTTGATTGCCATTGTTTTACCTTATTACTGTGGCTTGTTTACTATCGTTTCCTATAAAAACTCTGTGCGCCCTTGCGTTCGGAATGCAGTTCCGGAATAAATGCGGTCATCGAGCGCAGCAATTCTACAACTTCGATAACCTTCACGATAACCGCTTCTACCTCGTCATCAGTATTGAAGCGTGACAGTGAGAACCTGATTGCGCCGTGAGCTTCCTCGTGCAGCAACCCGATGGCGGTCAACACTGTCGAGGGAGTCAGCGATTTCGAAGAGCAGGCTGATCCGGATGAAACACAGATATCCCGATTCGAGAGGTGCATCAGGATCGCTTCACCCTCTATGTAAAGGAATGTCACGTTCACGTTCCCCGGCAGCCGTTCTTCCGGTGGAGGTCCGTTCAGATGGGAATGCGGTATCTCCGCCAAGCCCTCAGCCAGCCTTTTCACGAGTGGTTTTACATGTGCCGTTACCTGTTCTAAGTCCCTGACGGCGATCTCAACCGCCCTGCTGAATCCTACGATAGCCGGAACGTTCTCGGTACCCGGACGAAGATCGAACTCCTGCGGCGCGCCCTCCATCAGGCGCTTGGGTCGTGTCCGGCGATTTATATACAGCCCGCCGACGCCTTTAGGTCCGTGCAGTTTATGTCCGTTGAAGCTCGCCAGATCGACGTCAAACTCCGCAACGTTAAACGGTATCTTTCCCAACGACTGAGCCGCATCGGTGTGAAACCAGGCGTCCTTTTCATGAGTTATTCCTGCCAATGTTTTAATATCCTGAATCACC
This sequence comes from uncultured bacterium, assembly GCA_964471745.1. GTDB lineage: Bacteria > Electryoneota > AABM5-125-24 > Hatepunaeales > Hatepunaeaceae > CAYYHI01. Next base: position 12,764 of record CAYYHI010000021.1, read on the forward strand.
CCGATCTCGTGGTTGGCGTGTACGACACTCACCATAAATGTATCGTCATCAATTGCATCGCTTAGTGCAGCCGGATCGATATATCCCTGACCATCGACCGGCAGGTGGGTTATGCGGTAGCCATCGTCTTCAAGCCGTTTGGCGACGTTTAAGACAGACGCATGCTCGACCGCGGATATAATCAGATGTTTCCGGCTCGGTCTTGCCCGCGCCGCCCCGAATATAGCCATATTGTTCGATTCGGTCGCTCCGCTGGTGAAGATCAGCTCCTTTTCTTCTGCGCCGATAGCTCCTGATATCATCCCGCGGGCTTCGTTAACGGCTGATTCTGCTTCAAGTCCGAGGCTGTGCAGCGACGCGGGATTGGCGAATTTATCCCTGAGGTACGGGAGCATCGTCTCCAGTACGTCGGGATGTAATGGTGTTGTATCGTTGTTGTCGAAATAGATCATTGTTTATATCTTGTTTCTGCACAGACAGGAGTGTCTATGCTCCCCTTAAAACGCTTCATCCCTCATCCCTCATCCTTCATCCTTCTAATATCCCCCTCTCATGCTCCAGCGACACCCGCAGTAATTCTGCCGGTAGAGCCCGTATTTCCTGGAAAGTTCCATACTTCGTTTGAAGCCGTCCTGTTTGCGGAGTGTTTCGGCTATGTATTCAAGCTTAAACTGCTCTGCGATTTCCCTGCCTTTAGTATGAATAAAATCCACATCCTTATGAGGACTGATGGTCAGTGTTGTGGCAAACGCAGGAATATCAAGCTCCAGCGCTTTCTCGGCTGTTTTTGTAAGATTATGTCCGATACATCTACGGCAGCGTTCGCCTCTTTCCGGTTCATCCTCAAACCCAGCCACTTCCGCCTGCCAGGCATCCCTGTCCGGCAACCCTTCCTGGTAATCAAAGCCCATCAGACCCGCCAGCTTGCGTGCTTCAGCTTCCCGCACCTTATATTCCGTAATCGGTTCAATATTGGGATTATAGAAATAACCTAAAACCTCGCCCAGCTGGCTTAACCGCTCGAAGCCAACCGTCGCATCCGGCGCGCAGCAGATGTGTATTAAGATCCGATACGACAATCAACCTTCCTGTGAGACGATAGACATTATGAACGCATTGACAGCGCGGTCGACCTCCTTATCCAGATATTCCCGGTTCCTTTCGGCATATTCGGCAAGAGCGTTCTCATCAATTTCCACACCCCGTTCACGTGCAACCTCTTCGGTGGTGATCTGGATCTCAAGCGCCCCGGTTATCGCTCCAGCCACCAGGCGTGGATTCCCGTTTGAAACAATATTCAACAGTTGCTGGCGGCTGCCCACCATGAAAAGCTCGCGGTCTCTTTTCAGGCGGTTTAACGGATCAACCAATCTACAATCTCCTCAGGTTTGAACGCCTTTACGCTGATCAGTTTACTTGCACCATCCCTGTCTAACCGCATCTCGACCTCGCCGCCCTCTCTGCCAGCTTTGCAGTATCTGGCGCAAATACGAGCCGCGACCAGTTCCTGATCAGGATCAGCGGATTCATCTGTTATTACAACCGGTCCGGGAACTTCGGTCGGTTCGATGCGTGTCCTGCCTGAAACATAGCTTTCGAGCAGGTTGTTCTCAGCTTCATGCCTGCCCACAACAACCTTCAATCCGCTGTTCACACGCAAGTGCCTACCGATCCTGAGAAGGTTGTAGTCTTCCCAGGACAGCTTTTCCTTATCGGAATATTTCCAAATATCCCTGACTTTATTACCGTATGACGGTTCTGTCAGGATGCAGCCGCCGGCGGGTGTCGGATATTCGGTAATTCCATACTGTTCCGCCAGCGCCATCTGCGGTTTGCGCGTCCGTCCCCGGAAGGATTGAAGCCTGTTCCGGTCGACCCATCCCTCGGTTTCGGGAAGCGTAGGCGGCAGAATACCGGCTGAAAGCGGTCTTAAGATTCGGTCTTCGAGCCCACTTTTACGGGCGATCAGATTAAGTTCCTGCCTCCCCTGCGATTTCGGACGTTGACCGAGTACCTCTCCAGTAAAGACAAAATCATAGCTTTCACTCTCCATTATGCGACGGGCAGTGCGGAACATCAGGATATGACAATCGATGCAGGGATTGACGTTCCGTCCGTAACCATAGTTTGGATTGTGCAACATCTGCAGGTAAACATCCGAAAGATCAATCACTTCAACCTCGCAACCTAGGTTGCGTGCATATATTAATACGTTCGGTAGAGCCTTAAAATTGGGCTGTACAGGATCACTGTCAGTATCTGCCGCCGGAAAACCTGTAAAAAACGGCGTCCAGCAATTTATCGCCTTAACTGTGACACCCTGGTCGAGTATCACACGCAGCGCCAGTATGCTGTCCAATCCACCGGAGAGCAGACCGACGGCACTGACTTTCTTGGTCATTTTATTTGGGTCTTTGGTCTTTCGTGCTGCCACGTGTCCTCACGTGGCAGCACGCTTATCGACATCACTCTACCGCCACGTGAGGACACGTGGCAGCACCACTCATTTCAAATCCTTTTGAATTCCAGATCGAAGGTTTCCTTGAACAACCGGTATGCCAATTCATCATAAAGCACAAAACGCACCTTCTCAGGATAATCGTTTTTCTTAAGAAACCTGTAGGTCGCTCTTGACATGATAAGCGCGGCTTCATCCATTGGGAAACCACCAACACCTGTTCCAAGCGCCGGGAAACTGATTGTTTCGAACAGTGCCCGGCGGGCGATCTGGAGACTGTTGAAGAGGGATTTTTCAATTGATTCGGCGGTTGGAGACTCACCTATGTGCATAACGGCGGCGTGAATTACGAACCTCGCCGGCAGATTACCGCCGCTCGTCATGATGGCGTCGCCAAGTTCGATCGGACTCTGTTCGAAGCATTCATGAACGATAGTCGGACCGCCCTTGCGTCTGATCGCTCCGGCTACACCTGCGCCGAGAATCAGGTCAGTGTTTGCCGGGTTGACGATGGCATCCACATGTTCTTCCGTTATATCACCTTGAACAATCCTGATTCTATCGAGAGCTCCCATCTCAGAAACCGGTTTCTTTAGGGAATGCGGTTATCTTCTCTGTCACTGATTCAGATCCTCTTCGATAACCTTCTTAATCTGGTCGTAACTCGCCCGAAGTCCTTCGGCAATCACCTTGGTGCCGCCCAGGACAGGCATGAAATTAGTATCACCGTCCCAGCGCGGGACAATGTGCCAGTGAATATGATCCGGCAAACCTGCGCCTGCCACCCTGCCCAGGTTGAGACCGATATTGTAACCATGCGGCGTATATGCCTTATCGAGCCATCGCACCGCCCGGCGTGTATGCTCTCCCAGCGCAGTCAACTCGTCCGTCGTAAGATCATCCAGACCGCCGACATGCCGAATTGGCGCAACAAGCAGATGCCCGTTATTGTAAGGATACAGGTTCATAATCACGAAGGTGAGCTTATCGCGATGGAGCAGCAGTTTTTCACGATCGTTCCCTGACGCTAATGCTTCACAGAGGAAGCAGCCATCCGGTCGCGTAACGGCGGACTTGATATACTCAAGACGCCAGGGTGCCCATAGACGATCCAACTTGTTCTTCAATTGCCTTCAGCCCGTTTAGCTTCATATTCAGCGACCAGCTTGGCTTGAATATCTGAAGGTACCATCTCATAATGCGAGAAACTACTTTTATAAAGCCCCCTGCCGCCGGTCAGCGAGCGCAGGGTGCTTGAGTACTTGTAAAGCTCCGCCAGTGGTGCCTTAGCGCGAATCACCTGGAATCGCCCTTCAGCATCCATCCCCATAATCTTGCCGCGACGGCTTGAAATGTCACCCATGACGTCACCCATAAACTCTTCCGGTACGCGTACTTCTATATCTGATATCGGCTCCAGAATAATCGGTTTTGCTTCTTTGAAAACCTTCTTGAAGCCTATCGAACCAGCTACCTTGAAGGCGTTTTCAGACGAGTCCACCGTGTGATAACTGCCGTCGTAACAGGTAACCTTGATATCAACAACCTTGTAGCCGGCGATTACACCTTCACCCATCGTCCCGCGGACACCCTTTTCCACAGCCGGGATGAACTTGCCCGGAATAACGCCGCCGACGATGGCGTTCACAAACTCGAACTCATCGCCGCGAGGCAGTGGTTCCAAGCGCAGCCAGCAGTCGCCGTACTGCCCTCGTCCACCGCTCTGTTTCTTGTACTTACCCTGCCCTTCAGTGCTGTTGAGGATGGTTTCGCGATAGGGTATTTTCGGTTCAACCTGGTCGACTTCAACGTCGAAGCGCTCCTTCATCCGATCGATCAGGACGTTTAAATGCAGTTCGCCCTGTCCGGAAACAATGAGTTGCTGAAGTTCCGCATTATAATTAAACTGGTAGGATGGGTCTTCCTCAATCAGGACGTGCAGCGCGTTGGAAATCTTCTCCTCATCACCCTGTTTTCGGGGTTCCATAGCCACGCTTATAACAGGATCCGGGAATTCAACCGCATTCAGAACGTACCTATCCTTACTCATGGAGAGCGTATCGCCCGTATGAGTATCTTTCAACTTGACCAACGCGCCCATATCGCCTGCTGAAACTGAATCGATGGATTTACGTTCCTTTCCGCTGACCGTGAAGATTTGACCTATCTTCTCACCCTTACTGCGGGTGGTGTTGCGTAAATCCTGACCCGTGCTCAAGGCTCCCTGGTAAACTCTGAAGAAAGTCAGATCACCGACGTGCTTGTCTGAAATCGTTTTATAGACGAGCGCAGCCGTAGCTCCACCAGGATCGCAGGCAAGCTCCAGTTCCGCGTCAGTTTCCTCTTTACATGCGGTTTCCGGGGGTATATCCACCGGAGAAGGCGCTATCTTTTCGAGGAAATCAAGCAGGAGCGATGTTCCCACCTGCTTCTTCGCTGCGCCGCACAGTACAGGATACAGAGAATTTCCACGGAAACCCTTGCGCAGTCCTTCCAGCATCTCATCCTGGGTCAACCCATCGTTCTCGAAAAACGTCTCCATAAGATTGTCGTCCGACTCCGCTGCAGCCTCAATAAGCTTCTGACGCAGCTCATCAGCTTTGTCTTTATATTCGGCAGGAATATCGGCTCTTGACTTCTCGCCGCCATCGGGGTTCCAAGTTACAAGCTTCATGGAAACCAGATCCACAATCTTGTTGAATCCTTCGCCTGGTTTAACGGGGTATTGAAGAACAACCACTGAACCATATGCATCGGACAGGGAATCGACGACCTTATCGAAGTCGGTGTGCTCACGATCGCACTGGTTCAGAAAGAAGAAGCGGGGCAGATTACGTTCTTCGGCAAATTCCCAGAACAGTTCCGTTCCAACCTCTACGCCTGAAACAGCGTGTACCAGTACACAGGCGGTGTCAGCCACCCGCACGGCGCTCTTCACTTCGCCAGTGAAATCAGTAAATCCCGGTGCATCAAGCAGATTAATCTTGACGCCTTTATAATTACCAACTACCAGGGTCGTGGATATTGAGATCTGTCTGGCGATCTCTTCAGCGTGGTAATCACTGACGGTGTTGCCTTCCTCGACCGAACCCATTCGTGTTATCACACCGAGTCGGTGAAGTATTGACTCGGTCAGGGTTGTCTTGCCGGTGCCCTGATGGGCGATAAGTACTACATTCCTGATTTTTTCCGGGTGAGCTTCTTTCAAGGTTAAACCTCCATTAACAGAATTAGTCATAAGCCTTATATTTTACGAAATCTTTATGATTAAGTCAATAAGAGTCATAGTGAGAAAGTGTGAAAGTGAGAAAGTGTGAAAGAGGCTTTGGGCTTTAGTCATATTGTCATTGCCAGCCCACCAGCCTGTCCGAGAATGATTCAAAACTGCTGTCACCTCTCCGCAGATGACAACCTAATTAGTGCCTGTTGAAAAACTCATTGAAATTGTTACCAACCCGCTGGCAGACACTCTCGTCTGCCAGTAACAATCATGCGTATCAAGTACTTATCTGGCAGACGAGGACGTCTGCCAGCGGGCAATCGGACTTCTTCAACAGGTACTAATTATATGTCATTGCGAACCGACCGCTTGAGGCGATTGCTTCGCTTCGCTCGCAATGACGCTGGCGGTCGGTGAAGCAATCTCTGAATATAAGACAATTAGCATGACAGTCCACTAAAATAAAAGCTCGCATATCCATTCAAGCAACAGTCAACCATCACCTTTTGTATTGTGGATCCATTTGAAAGCGCATTATATTATGGTCAGTGAGTAACTCATTATAAACCTTTCACACTTTCATAATTCGCCTATGAACGATAAACTTACTCAACTTGCCAGGTTGCGCGAGGAAGCGCAGTTAGGCGGTGGGCAAAAACGTATCGACGCTCAACACGCCAAGGGAAAGCTGACCGCCCGCGAGCGTCTGGATCTGCTGCTCGACAAAGGCAGCTTCTCCGAGATCGACATGTTCGTCAAACATCGAAGCCGTGATTTCGGGCTTGAGAAACATCGTTACGCCGGCGATGGTGTAGTGACAGGCTACGGTAAGATCGACGACAGACGGGTCTTCGTCTTCTCTCAGGATTTCACTGTAATGGGAGGTTCCCTGGCGGAAGCTCACGGCGCAAAGATCTGCAAAATCATGGACATGGCGGTAAAGATGGGAGTGCCGGTCATCGGCATCAACGATTCCGGCGGAGCGCGCGTCCAGGAGGGCGTCGTATCACTCGGCGCTTATGCGGACATCTTCCTCCGCAACACGCTTACTTCCGGCGTGGTTCCTCAGATCTCAGCCATCATGGGACCATGTGCCGGCGGCGCTGTCTATTCACCTGCCATAACCGACTTCATCTTTATGGTCCGTAACACCAGTTACATGTTCGTTACCGGTCCCAAGGTGGTCAAGACCGTAACCCACGAGGAGATCACTTCAGAAGAGCTGGGCGGCGCCGACACCCATGCCACCAGGAGCGGGGTGGCTCACTTTGCCCTGGACAGCGAGGTTGAAGCCATCGAGGAGATCAGGCGGCTATTCACTTTCATACCCTCAAACAACCTCGAAGACCCGCCGGTCAAGGAATGCAAGGATCCGCTTGACCGTACAGACGAGAAGCTCGACGTTATCATCCCCGATAATCCAAACAAACCTTATGATATCAAAGAAGTTATCAACCATGTGGTTGATGACAATGATTTTATGGAGGTTCACGCGGATTTTGCGCAGAACATCGTAGTCGGATTTGCTCGACTGGGCGGCAGACCGGTAGGAATCATCGCCAATCAACCCGCAGTGCTTGCGGGAGTGCTGGATATCAATTCATCACGGAAGGGCGGTCGTTTCATCCGCTTCTGCGATGCTTTCAACATCCCGCTGGTGACCTTCGAGGATGTCCCGGGGTTCCTGCCCGGTACCGACCAGGAATGGAACGGGATCATTGTCAACGGCGCCAAGCTACTGTATGCTTACTCCGAGGCTACCGTTCCGAAAATCACGGTAATAACGCGCAAAGCATACGGCGGTGCCTACGATGTGATGAACTCCAAGCATATCCGCGGCGACATCAATTTCGCCTGGCCCTCGGCTGAGATAGCGGTGATGGGACCGAGAGGAGCGGTTGAAATCATATTCGCCAAGCAGATGGCGAAAGCTGAAGATCCCGCTGAATTGGAAGCGCAGTTGATCGCGGATTATACCGAAAAATTCGCCAATCCATACATCGCTGCCGAAAGAGGTTATGTAGACGAGGTCATCGAGCCTCGCCTGACCCGCCCCAAGTTGATAACTGCCCTTTCCATGTTGGAGAATAAAGTCGACAGCAATCCTAAGAAGAAGCACGGGAATATACCGCTTTGATTCAAAGGGAGCAAGGAAGCAAGGAAGAAAGTGCAATTATACAAATCGTCATTCTGAACGAAGTGAAGAATCTCGTTTTCATCCCCCTTATGAGAGGATCGTGTTAATTTTATAATTAATCATGGTAAATTAACCTTCCTGCCCAAACATGAACTCAATCCCTGCCGTATTTTATAACGAAAACCGTATAATCCATGCATAACCGTCCAATCCTGGTTGGCGGTCAACTTAATTAATTGTCATTGCGAACCGACCGCTGACGAGATTGCTTCACTTCGTTCGCAATGACGCCAGCGGTTGGTGAAGCAATCTCTTTATGTAAGACAATTAGCGTGACAGTCCACTATCCAAAGTTTGGTTTAAACGAGTCGATGGAATCAGCAAGCGTTAGGCAGCCCTTAATTGAAGTAGCCTACCAACACAGAGAAGGTAACCGCATTAAGTGCGATACCTGCCCGCGAGGATGTAAACTCAAAGAAGGAGGCATTGGAGATTGCGGTGGTCGACAGGTCATCGACGACAGATTTATCGCGGTCAACTACGCCCAGGTCAGCTCGCTCCATCTTGACCCGATTGAGAAGAAGCCCCTCTACCATTTCTATCCCGGCAGCGACATCCTTTCCGTGGGACCCAACGGCTGTAACCTGAACTGCCCCTGGTGCCAGAACTGGCAGATTTCACAGGATACAATACCAACCCGCACCGTCCTACCGAACGAACTGGCTGACATGGTCGACGCCTTGGACAGCATCGGGGTTGCCTACACTTACGCCGAGCCGTTGATCTGGTTCGAATATATCCGCGATGCCGGTCGGATCCTGCGCGAACGTGGTCTTATAAATATTCTGGTCACCAACGGTTATATCAATCCTGAGCCACTCAAGGAAATCCTCACCGTCGCCGACGGATTCAACATCGACCTGAAAGCAGCGGACAATCAATGTTATCGTAACTACTGCGGTGGCGACATCGAGGATGTACATCGCACCATCTCAATGGTATATGATTCCGGTGCGCATCTCGAGATTACGCATCTTATTGTAACCGGTTTGGGGGATGATCTGAACAAGATTGAGCGGTTGGTAAACTGGATAGTTGATCTTGACCGCTCGATCCCCCTGCATCTGTCGCGCTACTTTCCGAGCAACAAGTACAACGAACCTCCCACTGATATCCAATTCATGAGTGACGCTTACGAACTGGCAAAAAGCAAGTTGGATTGGGTTTATTTAGGCAACGTTAGATCCGACCTTGGTCAGGACAGTTATTGCCCCGGCTGCGGTGAGTTGTTGGTCAGACGTTCCGGCTATTATACGGAATTAGTGAACCTGGACGGCGATAAATGTGGCAAATGTGGAAAGCAGCTCAATTTCAAGATGAATTAACCTGTTTTAACCATAAACACATCGACATTCCTTCCTCAACCATAATCCAACCTACAAGCCCAAACTAACAATAAAGACCCACAAGTCCAATTAACAATTCAGTGGGACAGACATTCCCAGTATGTCTGAGAATGCCAAATTGTCTCGGTATTCATCGTTCCAACGAAAGTTGGAATCCAGAGAAGTTGCTGATATTGCGGGAGTTGCTGGATTCCATCTTTCGATGGAATGATGAGTTTAAGTGTAATCACTTCATTATCGGACACACTGGAAAGCGGGAATGACAATAAATAACTGACACGACCATATAATAGATATCCAAATCCCCACAATAACTTGATTCTACCCTCCTGATTATTTACATTTGAAACAAACCATGTAATCTGTTGCCGTACAATCCAATGAAATAAAGGAGATTGAACAGCAAGTAGCCCGGATCCCTTGTGGTCCGGGAATCCTGGGATAATCACGAAAACAAAATGGTAAGATACAGGCATACTCATATCGATAATCCGGAGGCGCTTTACTTCATAACATATGTGACAAAAGACCGACATCCCTATTTCACCGAACTCAAGGATATGCGAGGACAATGGTCTATCTGGAAAGCTGTGCTTGACAATTGTGAGGGAAGCCTGTTTGCTTTTGTATTCATGAAGGATTACAGCCATGTAATTATAAGACAGGGCGAGCAAAATTATTCCAGATCGGTCAAGTTATTCAAGCAGAAAATGAACAGCCTGTATGTTGCCAACCGGGGAACAATATGGCAATCGAGATTCTGGGAACATTTAATACGAGATGACGAGGATTTAATCCGTCATGTCGATTATATACATTATAATCCGGTTAAACATAAGGTTGCCCAGAAACCGTTTGATTATCCTTATTCGAGTTTTAGACGTTTCTTAAAGATGGGGCAATATACGGAAGATTGGGGGGAAGAGGTGGATGTCAAATGTGCCGGAGAACCAGAATAAATGACGAAAATCCTCAAGAATCCCGGACCACAAGGGATCCGGGCTACTTGCTTGCTGTTGAAATTACTGGGGCTTAAGCGCGAGAAGCCGCAGACAAAGCCTGGTAGAATCGTCCGGCGCTGCGAATATGCGGTCACGGCGCTGGCTGTCGTCTACCTTGTTCTTCAGCTTTTCCCGCAAGTCCTATTCGCCCACAGCGTCCAAGCGCACGGCATACAACTCTACTCCCGCGAGCAGGTCGGCGGGGATGCGGAAGCGATCCTTACGGCAGTCCGGTCGAGGATCGCCGGCAGCACGCTCCACCGGGACGATCAGCGGTTTGCCGTGTTCATCTGCAACAGCAAATTGATCTACGTCCTTTTCGCTCCGCTGAACCGGGGCAGCTTCGCCATAACCAACCCGTTAACGCAGCGCATCTTTGTGGCGGATGCCGACTTAAGCCGCAATCAATCCCGAAGATTCGCCCCGGACTTCAACGTCCGTTCGTTCACGGGCGTCGTCAGTCACGAGATGGGGCATCTGCTTTTGCGGCGCGGATTCGGGTTCCGGATGAACCGCAGGCTGCCGGCATGGTTGAAGGAGGGATACTGTGAGATGCTCGCGGGGGAATCCAGCTTTCCTGAAGCCAGCGGCGATTCTCTGCTTGCCGATAATGGCGGGAATGACAGTAAATCCTTCAGTTATTTCACCTATCGCAGGATGGTTGAATACCTGATTCAGGAGGAGAAGTTAACCATCGAAGATTTGGTTGGCGAGACTCCCGATGAGGAGGAGGTGAGGAGGAAGACCTGTGATTGGATACGCAGCAAGTAGCCCGGATCCCTTGTGGTCCGGGAATCCTGGGATAATTCCGTTACCGCCGGATTTCAAGTGCAGCGTAACCTGATGGCTCCACTGAACTTAAAACAATTTCCTACTAAGAAAAGGAGATATAAAATGGCGTACATCAAGGAAGATAAATTTGGTAAGATCAAGGTACAGGTTGTGAATAATCAGGCAGCAGCGGACCTATTAGTTTACGTAACTAAGAACCGTTCTGAAGCTAAAGACAAGGATGAGATCTGGTATTTTGGTGAAAAATCTGGAGTTACTAAAATTGAATTCGTGGACAACTTCGGGGATTTAAAGCTGTTTTATGTAAAGAGTAAATCCCAGGCAAAATGGCGAAAAGCCCATAAACTTCAAAAGCGAATTGGGTAGATTCTTATTAGAGCTGACGCTTAGCACGGGCTATTTATTGCCCATTTTTATGATTATTGATACATGGGTAACAAGTTACCCATGCCACACGCCGGACGAAATTAGAACTTGTTTCTAAAATTTTAATATTTTGGGACGTTTGACACCACTGAACAATAAATCCAAACTTAAAAAGAATATGCTTCAAAAGTTGACAGAAATAAAGAGAGACAACATCATCTGTTTACTACTACTCATTTTCATCCTGGCAGCACAGGCAATCGCCAGTCAGGAAGCGACCTTTCCCCGCTTTCCCGCCGTTTCGCCCGACGGTAAAACGGTCGCCTTTTGCTACGGAGGCGACATCTGGACTGTACCGTCGCTCGGAGGGCAAGCTGACAGGCTGACAGCCAGCGAGGCTTATGAACATACGCTGAGCTGGTCGCCGGACGGCGGCTGGATCGCATTCAGCGCCAATCGTGCCGGAAACGACGATATTTACGTCATACCCTCCGGTGGCGGTCAGTCACGGCAGTTGACCTATCACGAATCGGACGACCGGGTCTGCGACTGGACCCACAACGGTAAAGCTGTCATCTTCTCATCCCGCCGCGACGATCACTATGCTGACCGGAGAATATTGTACCGCGTTAAAATAGACGGCGGCACACCCGAACCTGTAATGGACGCTTACGGCATTGAAGCCGCTGTTTCACCCGACGGCAGCCGGATTCTTTACAATGGCGGCGGTTCCGGTGCGCCGTGGTGGCGCAGGCATTACCGAGGCAGCGGGTCATCCCAGTTATGGATATACGACTTCGAAACCGGCGTCCACACCGCAGTCACCGACACCGCAAAACTGGAAACAGGCGACGATTTCAAGCGAGACCCTTCGCGCTGGCCCCTGTGGGGTCGCGGTGAAGAGATATACCTGACCGCAGAACCCGACGACACGCCCAATATTTACAAGCGCGACGAAAACGGGCTCTGGCGGAAGATCACCGATTACCACGGCGACGGCGTTCGCTTCCCCTCAATCTCGCTCGACGGTCGGGTTATCGCCTACGAATATGGCACCGACATCTATATAGTTGAAAATGCAGGCAGACCGCAGAAGCTCACGATCGTAGCTCCGCTGGATGATCCTCAAGCCTCCCCTGAGCTGATAAGGTATTCCAATAAAGCCGAACGCCTCGCCTTTACTCCGGACGATAAGCAGATGTTTATCGAGGTGCGCGGCGAGGTGTTCGCCGGACGCATCGTCGGCGATGAAGACAAGGCGGCTCGCGGCAGAGCCAACTGCATATCCGGTGACAATCCGGCTCGGGACGGCGATTTCACCGTGTCACCCGGTGGGGATTCGCTTATCTTCGTCTCAGACCGCACCGGAAATAAAAACCTCTACCTGGCTTATTCCACCGACGCAGAAACACCGGAACTGGCGAGATCCTTCAACATCACCATCGAGCAGATCAGTTCGGATTCGGCTGAGGATCATGCACCGAAATGGTCGCCGGATGGTCAGCATATTTCCTTCATAAGAGGCAAGGGAAACCTGCTAATCCATGACTTGGAGTCGGGGGAGGAACGTACACTGCTTGAAGGCTGGTCACTGCCGCAGTATAACTGGTCGCCGGACGGACGATGGATCGCATTCGCACGCGAGGATGATGAATACAACAGCGATGTGTTCGTCATCCCGGCAGACGGAGGTCCCGAGATCAACATCAGCCGCCACCCCGATGAAGACGATTCCCCGATCTGGTCTGCTGACGGACGCAAGCTCGCCTTCCGCTCGCGCCGCAGAGATAACGAAATGGGATTGTACTTCGTCTTCCTGAGACTTGAAGACCATTATAAAACAATTGCTGATTGGGCGGAGGAAGCACGCAATCCAGAAACAAATGAAGATGAGAAGGACAAGGGCAAGAAGAAGAAATCCGAAGAGAAGATTGAAGTCAAGATAGACACAACCGAAATCTACAGGCGTATTCGGCAGGTCGCCAGGCTTGCAGACGAGGAAGCCGTATTCGCAATCTCACCCAACGGCAAAAAGTTCGCTTATATGAGCGATCACGAGGGCGAGCGGGATCTTTACATCTGCGAGTGGACTGGTGAGGAGGTCAAGCGTCTGACCAAGGGCGGCGTCAATCCGAAATATATTGATTTCACTTCAGATGGCAAGCGGGTCAGGTACCTGACAAATTCAGGAAATGTCAAATCTGTAACCGTCGACGGCAAGAAAACAGCATCTCATCCGTTCGACGCGCGGGTAATCGTTGACCGCAGTGCCGAACGTCGGCAGAAGTTCGGCGAAATCTGGCGCACGCTCAACGACCGTTTCTACCATCCAGACTTTCATGGCTATGACTGGGCTGCGATCCGGGACAAGTACTCAGCGCCGATCGGCGCCGCTTCCTGTGAGCGGGACTTCGGCGATCTTGTCAACATGATGTTCGGCGAACTGAACGCATCCCACATGGGTTATGATTCACCGGGTTTCGGCAGCAAATTATCCACCGGCAGGTTGGGGCTTGATTTCGATTTCAGTGCGGAGGGACCGGGACTGCTCGTCGATCATGTACAACCCAAAGGACCGTGTGCGCGACTAACGGAACCTGTCATCCCCGGCGAACGGCTATTAGCTGTCAACGGCGTAAGGTTAGAGCCAGATGTCAACCTGCATCGACTGCTCCAGGATCAGGTTGGGCAGCGCATTGAGTTAATCCTGACCGAAGGAAGACACGAACGGAGGGTAATCGTTCGTCCGATGGGCGCGTGTATCCAGGGTGAACTGCGCTATGACGAATGGGTTTCCGGCAGGCGGGTGCTGGTCGATTCGCTATCCGGCGGGCGGTTGGGTTACCTGCACATTCGCGGTATGGGCAGCCGCAGCTTGGCGCGGTTTGAAGCACAACTATACTCCCAGGCGCACGGCAGGGACGGACTGGTTGTCGACGTAAGATACAACGGCGGGGGCTGGACGACCGACTATCTGCTGGCGATGCTCCAGGTAAAACGCCACGCCGTTACATTCCCCAGGGACGGCGGACCAGGCTATCCACAGGGCAGACTGCCGCTCTATAGCTGGGTCGAGCCGATTATCGTACTATGCAATGAGTTCTCATTCTCGAATGCGGAAATATTCAGCCACTCCACAAAAACGTTGCAGCGCGGCAAGCTGGTCGGCGTCCCAACCCCGGGCGGCGTAATCAGCACCAGTGGAAGTTCTCTGCTCGACGGCAGCAGTTTCCGCCTGCCGGTGAGAGGCTGGTACTTCGGCACGGAACCGAAACGCGATCCTGAGCGTAATATGGAAGGTAACGGCGCGGTTCCGGATATTATCATCCCCCTCAAACCCGGTCAGTTGGCTGCGGGTGATGATGAACAACTCGAAACGGCGATCCGCGAATTGCTCAGAGAATTGGAAACAAGGGAAAGAGATTGATTGCCAGGGCTGCATTCAAGGCGGTTCTTCTGTCCTTTTTATCCATCCTGATTATGTCTGTTTCGGGATGCAACAAGGGTGACAGCGAAACGTATGACAAGCTGATGGCTCGCACCGGCACGATCCAGGAAAAAGCTCCGGTGACGGTCATCAGGCTGGTCGGTGAAGCGTTTATCTGCGGCAACGAAGCGGTTATTGACGAAGGCACGCGTGTCGCCGCATTGCTGGATGCACTGCGCAAACTGGCGCTGAAGAACCTTGAAGCGAAAAATCCCGGGATGCAACTATCGGATACAACGCTGACGTGCAAGGATGAATGGGATGGTCTGAAGGTCAGATCGGAAACCGTGCGCAGGCGGGGGGTGATCTTATCAGATTATGTCGAAGTAACTCTCCTCATTGACGGCAGCACACCTCGATACAGGAAATGGCGCTCGGAAAACATGAAGCTCATCAAACCAGCATCCGGTCATGATCCCGGCTTGAAGTTACTCGAGGAAGCCATGCGGGGGCGTGGTTTTGAAATTGAAGGTAATCACCGGCTTGGTCAGGATACCTGGTGCGAGGTTGTCAGTTATAAATGTTGGAAGTTGAAAAGTTGAAAAGTGTGAAAGTGAGTACTGTCAGCGATTTTTTGACATTCCCGCGAAACAGTCTGTCTGATAATACTAAAACACCTTGGATATCATCATTCCAA
>CAYYHI010000022.1:0-28240 GCA_964471745.1 uncultured bacterium
GAATGACAGGAAGAGTTTAATTACTCATATTCATGTACTTTTTCAACAGGCACTATATAGTTAAACAAAAAAACGCTGAAAAGGCGTATAAAGTTCCAAACTGGTGCAAATGAAATAATAATTTGTATATTTTAACGGTTTGCGGATACAATTCGATTACTTCATTAATATAACAATCCGGAAATGATCGACAAAATCGAAACAGTCGATTCCGAGGAAGACCGAACGGAAGATAGAGATCAACCTCGCAAGGTTATACGTAAGGTTGAGATCAGGATTCCCGATGCCAAGACGCCGGAACGACTTGATGTCTTTTTAACCAGGCAGGTCAGCGAACTGACCCGCGCCAAGGCGCAGTCTGCCATCAACGAGGGTGCGGTCACCGTGGATGGGGCAGCAGTTAAGACTTCGCACAAGGTGCGCCCGGGTCAGTTGATCAAGTTGGAAGTGCTGTCGCTGCCGCCGCTTGATCTGGAGCCGGAGGACATTCCGCTCGACGTGGTATGGGAGGATAAATGGCTGGTGGTGGTCAACAAGCCAGCGGGGATGGTGGTTCATCCGGCGGCGGGGAACAGAACGGGAACGCTGGTTAACGCCTTGCTGGGACATTACGGTGATTTGGCGGACAGCGACGATCCCGACCGACCGGGTATTGTTCATCGGCTGGACAAGGAAACATCGGGATTGATCGTAGTCTGCAAGCGGGAGCCGGCGTTGTCGAAGTTGTCAGAACAGTTTCGCAAGCGGATGGTCAAGCGTGAATATCATGCCATAGTCTGGTGGCAGATGCCGAAAAGAAAGGGATCGATCGATGAGCCTATCGGACGCGATCCACATGACCGAAAAAAGTATATCGTTAGACGGGACGGCAAACCTTCTCTCACGCACTGGGAGGTTAAAGAGAAGTATGAATTCCTGACCTACCTGGCTCTACGATTGGAAACCGGTCGCACACACCAGATCAGGGTGCATTTATCGCACGAGGGTCATCCGGTGTTCGGTGATCCGGATTACAGCGGTCGCAACCGTCAGTTGGGCAGGTTGACGTCGGGACAGCGCAAACAGGTGGCGGGATATTTCGAGCGGATCAACCGTCAGATGCTGCATGCCCGCACGCTTGGCTTCAAGCATCCGGTTACGCGTAGGGAGCTTTTCTTCGAGTCAGAGCTACCGGATGATTTCACCTGGTTGTTGGGGGAATTGCGCAAAGGCGTGGAAACAAGGAACAAGAAGTCATTCTGAACGAAGTGAAGAATCTAATACAGAAGGGGGATGAAAACGAGATTCTTCACTTCGTTCAGAATGACTATTGGAAGCTATTGCTGGATTACGGTAATTATTTAATTAAAATTAATTTCCGCGTGCTCGTGAATGTGCCGGCTTCAAGGCGGTAGAAATATATACCCGACGGCGATCCTGAAGCATCCCACACTGTTCGATGATAACCGGCTTCTATTCGTCCATCTACAAGCTTCTCCAGCTCACGACCGTTTATATCAAGAATTGTGAGGACTAAATGACCAGGCACTGGTAACTGATACCGAATGTTTGTCGTTGAATTGAACGGATTGGGATATGCCGGTAAGATTCGAAAATCCGATCCAAGAAATTCGGATGAAGGATCGATCGACTGTTCCAGTAAAAAGCGACAGATCGTCAGATCGTATGTATCGCCCACGTATGCAATTCTATCGTGAATTACCACGTCACGGCATGTACCGGGCGTATTACAGAAGCCTACCTCATGAATTTGTTCTTCCGGCGTAACGTCAAACACCCTCAATCCACCGTAATAATCGCAGACATACAGATAGATGCCTGATATATATAAATCCAGGGCAAAATCTTCGGTGGATATGGTACTAATGGGTAGGATCTCTTCCGGTTTTGAAACGTCCAACACCCGAACCTCCACATCGGCGACAAACGCAGTATCTCCTGAAGCGCTTATACCGTAAGGGGTGTATTCGAATCCATAATAATCGCCTAACAGTTCGGGAAATTCGAGATCGCTGATATCGTAGATATAAAGGTAACCATCCCAGCTTGTTATATATAACCGATCACCGTCAAGATTGATGTCAGACGGATCTATATTGTCGATTGACCGCATAAATTCAGGTTGACTGCTTTCATAAATATCATAGAGCGTCACGCTGCTATCCTCAAGCTGGGCGCAGAGAACACCGCCTTCGATGTCGAACAAACCCACTGGATAGGCAATTTCCTCGCACCAGGTCTCCTCAGGATCTTCCGGATCGCGGATGTCCCAGGCTTTGAAATAGTAACTGGTATCTTCTTTACAACCAGCTGTTAAATACAACCATCCATCTTCAGTGGCAATCGTACGATATACTTGCAGTGAATCAATGGTCAATAGCGCTTCGGGATTGGCTGGATCATGAATGTCATAGACTAATAAACCTTCATCATATCTGGCGACAAACAACCAGTCGGCATAGAGTGAGTATGAGTAAACGGTGCGGGGGGGGGTATAATGTGACATCAGTTCAGGGTTATCAAGCTCTTCGATGTTTAATGTCGCTAAACCATCTGAACCTGCGGCAATATAAGCATATCCTTCATTGAAGACAATTTCACTTACGAAGTAGAATGTAGTATCATCGCTGAATACAACCTGTGGCTCTTCGGGATCAGAAATATCCAGAACCTTCAAGCCACCGCCCGACCCCAAACCGACATAAGCATAGTTACCCTGAACAGCAGCACTGTAAACCCATTCCTCATTAAAATAGACATCTGAAACATGACTGGGATTGACGCGATCTGATATATCGTATATTTTCAGACCATAACTGCCATTACTTATAAACAGTAAATCATTTGCATAGGTAATTCCGAGAAGGATCGCCGGGTTTAAGTCCAACCTGTTCAGGGTAACTGTACGATGCGTATTTCTGAGATCCGCGACAGTCAGGCAATTTTCCCAATCAATTATATAGGTAAGTGAATCGACAATACAGCATGATGCCGGGTAGCTTACGTTTCGAGCCAGGTTAAGAAATGAGGGATTAGACGGGTCGTCTATATCATAGATCCTGATGCCATGAAATACAACGCAGGCGTAAAGACGATTCTCATGGACCAAGACATCCTCGAAAATGTAAGCCTGATTCGAGAAATCATACGTTTCCTGGATATCGTCGATATCGTTGGTATCGTAAGCGTGGATTCCCCAGTATTCATCAACAAGGTAGACGATCCCATCCTTAACTGTGATATGCCGTGAATTATAATCGGAAGGAACTCGTGCCAGGTATGCTGGATTTTCCGGATTGGATATGTCTAATACCGCCAGACCATACAATGTTGCCGCATAGAGACGGTTGCCTTCTATTGCGATGTCGTAAAATGTTCCGGTCTGTAATATCTCTGTGTAGTATTCAAAGTTCTCGTAGTCGAGGGCAGAGGTGCTGTGTTGAACCGACAACGAAATAATCAATGTGAACAACCAAAATTTCATCATACTATCTCCTGTTTATTATTAATGAGGGCGGAAAATATTTGACAGTTTCAGGAGGACGGGGCTCCGTACCCGTCTTTATAGACATCTAATACTGGTTTGGACGGGTACGGAGCCCCGTCCTCCTAGTATGGGTGTCAATTAAAAATTGCCCCTATTAATACATGAAATTTTCCTTACTTCACCATCACCATCTTTATACTCTTCACTCCGACAGTCTGGCTGACCCGGCAGATATACACGCCTGAAGCGAGCCTTAAGCCATCGTTATTTCGTCCGCCCCATAGTATCGAATGACGTCCGGGACCGGCGTGCTCGAATCGTCGTTCATATAAACGTCTGCCAGTAATGTCAAAGATTTCCAGCATTACGTCAGACAAACCGACGACATTGAATTCGATCCGGGTCATTGAATTGAACGGATTGGGATAGTTCTCGATGATCAGATGAGATGTGGGTTGCTCAGGTGTGTTCCCGTCCGCGTTCCCGACTGAGCCATACTCGAACGCACCGATGTCAACGTAAGGGATTCCTCCTGCACCTGTATTGTCCTTATCCGGTATATCGACGCGACACGCTTCGTAGTAATCCGTTGGTGGATGTCCGGTTCCGTAACCGGCGTCGATGAGGGGTGAATCCTCCCTGAGTATGAAGTTGTTGTTCCACTGATCGATGAAGTGAGCGTCTGAACATAAGTTACCATTCCCTGGGTAGAGTGTGTCGCCTTGTATCATACAGTAGGCGATATCGAGTTCAGAATCCTCCAGAACATCGATCTGATGATCGTTGCGCCAGAGGACATTGTTGCGCGCGTACACATGGCCGCTGCCTTCGTAAGGACCGACCTGGAGCCCGGTATCGCAGTAGGCAATCACGTTGTTATAGAGTTGGACACCAGAGGCTGATGATGACCGAATTCCCTTTGTGCAATTGGTGATAATATTGTTGGCAATGTATATATTACAGCGCCAGCCTGCCAAAGAGATGCCTTTATCGCCGGCGTTTTCCACACGGTTGTTGATAATCCTTGCGTTGCGGACCCTGTCCAGATCGATCCCGTCGTCAAAACCGACATGGAAAAAGCAGCGGTTGACCTCTAAGCCTTCCAGATCATCAAAGTCAACCAGGTCGGAGCTTTCATGGTTCCATGGACCGTGCGAGAAGTGGCAAGATCTGACGATAGAGACACTTTCATGCGTTGCGACCACCTCTTCCGTGAAGTTCTCAACTTGGCAGCGTTCCATGTGGACATCGGTGTTAAATGTTTCCACTGCCCGCCGACCTCTTCTCAGATTGCTGTCGTAAATGTCAAGCGTTCCGCCGTTGCTCCTGATGAAATAATACCCACCATCGATTACGGTGTAAATGAACTGAACAGGATGAGTAGGATCTACAATATCTAAACTTCGCCAGATCCGGTTTGGATTGAGCGGCACAAATCGTACTGAATCCGTCATGGTTCCGTTGGCAACCAAACCGCCTTCTATCCGGATATCCTGCCAATCCCCGATACCGATCAATACACCCGGTTCAATTGTCAGAACTGCTCCCGGTGCGATGGTTATACCTTCCGGCAGGCTGTATGGGCTGTGGTCGGTATTCCACGTCGTTGAATTTTCTATGGTTCCAGTAACAACCGTCGCATCGAACGGGTGTTCCGGTATGACCAGCGGGGAGTTATATGACAGGCAGTAAGTCCTTTTCCCGTTTTCCGAAACCGCATTCACACGCCAGAAGTATTGCCCGGGATTGATATTGTCGTACATTAAATAGGTTTCATTTAGAAAGTCGATAGTAACCAGATCATTTGGTGGGAAGGATTCATTATGTGAAATCCAGATTTGATAAGTGAGATCATCTCCATTCGGTGCGTGAGTTTCATCCCAAGAAAAGAAAACACCTGTAGGTGTCAGCACGGCTGTTTTCAGATCAAACGGTACCGGGTATTCCGCGGTTTTCTCACGAACCCTTGCGCCGCGTCCCGCTCCGATCTCAGGATAAACGTTTACATCATGCACGAATTGATCGGTGCTGTATTGTTTAAGTGTATCCTCATCAACTGCGTCATACAGCAGATCGATTATGCTGTCCGCCATAGCCTGGTAATACTCTTCAGTAAAGATACTGTCGACAATCCCCAGCATCTGATCGTAGATCAGGTTCCGCATTTCGGGAGATCGCCAGCACTGCACGATAAGCTTGTTTGTACCGATTCTGGGATGACCGCATTCGTAGATATGCGGCACCCCAAAGTCATACCTGAAGTAATATGTCGCATCCATGTCCCACGGCAGCATCTGCCAAAGTCCACCCTCGTTTAGATTATGTATCAGGTAATAGTTGTGATAGTAGGTGGAAGTGTTCGCCATGATGCCGTTTACGGCAATGACTCGAGCCAGCTCTTCGGGGTTAAAGTGGTCGGGCAGTTCTTCAAAGAAGTCTAAGTCGGGAGTATTGTCCAGCCAGCTAATCAATCCCAGGAGATCGTAATTACCGGTTTCCAGATTGGTTTTTTTACCCCATACCTGGTCGATCCTGTCGGATGGACGCAGCAGACAGCCATTAATGTCAGCTTTGTAGATAGTGCCATCGTTCGGCAAGTCAGTTGCTCGGAGGAAGTGTTCATCTACCTGTTCAACATCAAGATACAGCCCTATATAGCGATTATTGATATACAGCCTCACCCACCAGGCTCCCGAAGCGGGTAGACCAGCACGACGGTAGAAATCGTAAGCGAGGTATTCCCTTGAAAACGTAGCATCCATCCAACACGAGATAAGGTTCAGCTTGTCCCGATCAAAGAACCTGTTGTCCGCGTCGAAATTCACCTTAAACGATTTTTTCGGATATTCGCGGCTCGTTTCACCTCTCAGCCTGATGCGAACGTTGCGCCATAGCCTGTCGTTGTACTCGAAGACGCAGTCTATATAGCGACTTTCTCCGGGATGGGTAATGATATAATTGAACTCGTCATCGTTACAATCAATGTAGTAGGATCTCAGTTCCAGTGAGAGTGCTGGTTCCGATGCGCACAGTATGAGCACCAGACTGAGGGCAATGACAAGAAGTGTGCCGATTGATATGTCGGAATTTATACGCTGCATAGCCTGACCTAATAGTGATTAAACATCAACCTTAATTATAACTCCAAAACTGATTAAAATCAAGATGCTGTATTCAATTCTCCAAGCAATTCAAATGTGTTCTAACCGCATCCAGGGTTTCCTCTATGACCCTGTTGTTATGTGCCAGGGAAACGAACCAGGCTTCGTAGCCGCTGGGAGGGAGATGAATGCCCTGATCCAGCATCGAATTAAAAAATTTACCGAATCGTTTGTGATTCGCTAAAGTCGCGTCGTCCATGTTCAGGATGGGCTTATCGCTGAAGAAGAACGTCAACATCGAACCGACGCGTTGAACAACTGCGGGAATACCAGATTCAGTCGCTGTTTTTTTTAAGCCTGTTTCAAGCTTTCCTGAAATATCCTCCAGCTTATTATAAGTATCTCTGGTAAGAAGTTGCAATGTCTTCAATCCCGCCTTCATCGCCAGTGGATTGCCTGAAAGTGTACCAGCCTGATATACCGGTCCTTCAGGTGCGATCTTCGACATAAGATCATTCCTGCCCCCGTAAGCTCCGACCGGCAGACCTCCACCGATTATCTTGCCGAACGTTGTCAGGTCGGGTGTGACTCTATATAATTCCTGTGCGCCGCCGGGTGCAACGCGAAAACCCGTCATTACCTCATCGAAAATAAGGAGGCTTCCATATTCATCACACAGGTCACGCAAACCTGTCAGGAAACCGTCTATCGGAGGTACTACGCCCATATTCCCCGCAACCGGCTCAACTATGACTGCAGCAATATCGGCACCTTCAGACTCGAATATCTCCTTTACGGAATCGAGGTCGTTATATCGCGCGACGCGCGTATCCTGTGCAGCTCCCCCGGTGACTCCAAGGCTGTCGGGCAATCCCAGCGTGGCAACGCCTGAACCCGCCTGTATAAGGAAACTCTCTGCATGTCCATGATAACAGCCGGCGAACTTGACGATAACATCCCTTCCGGTTGCTGCTCGAGCCAGTCGCACCGCGCTCATGGTCGCTTCGGTGCCGGAATTGACGAACCGAACCTTATCGACCGATGGAACGCGATTGACGATCTCCTCAGCCAATTCCACCTCGGCAGGGCAGGGGGTACCGTAGCTTGTTCCACATTGAGCGGCTTCAATAACGGCTTCTACTACCTCAGGATGTGCGTGACCGAGGATCATCGCTCCCCATGAGCCAATATAGTCTACATATTTGTTACCATCCGAATCGGTGAGAGTGCAACCCTTTGCGTTTACTATAAAACGCGGAATGCCACCGACTGCTTGAAAAGCACGGACAGGAGAATTTACGCCGCCCGGGAGAACTTTCTTTGCACGATTGAAGAGGTTATTTGATGAAGTCATCTCTGTATTTTGATCTTATAGTAATGTTCCCATAAAGTTGTCATTCCCGCGAAGGCGGGAATCCAGACTATTGTAAATAAGTAAATTACTTACTTAATAAGAGTTTTCGTTCAAATTTAATGTAAGTATTTATAAAGCAGGCATCTGGATTCCCGCCTTCGCGGGAATGACAATAATAAGGGGACACTACCAATTTTGGATTTTGAATTCAAAATTCAACGTTCAAAATTTATAATTACTTCTGATCCAGTCTGCTACTTCTTTTGCATAGTATGTCAGTATAAAATCAGCACCGGCGCGCTTAAATGAAAGTAATGTTTCAAGGATTACCGCTTTTCTATCTATCCATCCGTGTTGTGCGGCTGCTTCGATCATGGCATATTCACCGGAAACCTGGTAAGCCGCGGTAACGCGATCGAAGGTCTGCTTGACGGAAGCGAGTACGTCGAGATAAGCCACTCCGGGCTTGACCATGATAATATCGGCGCCTTCTTCCAAGTCAAGCTCAGCTTCACGTAACGCCTCTGTGAGGTTAGCCGGATCCATCTGGTAGCCTTTCCTGTCGCCGAACTGAGGAGCGGAATCGACGGCTTCACGGAAAGGTCCATAATAAGCCGATGCATATTTCACCGCGTACGTCAGTATCGCAACTTCTGGGAAACTCTCTCGGTCAAGCGCAGTGCGAATGGCTCTTACACGTCCATCCATCATATCGGAAGGCGCCACGATGTCCGCGCCTGCACGGGCATGTGAAACCGCTGTCTTTGCCAATAATTCGAGGGTTGCATCATTGTCGACGTTCCCGTTTCTAATGACTCCGCAATGTCCGTGGTCGGTGTATTCGCAGAGGCAGACGTCGGTGATGACAGTCAAGTCCGGTGTGGTTTCCTTAATGGCTCGTACAGCCTGCTGGATAATGCCATCTTCAGCGTAAGCTTCGCTGCCTTGAGGATCTTTACTTTCAGGGATACCGAACAGGATTATTGCCGGGATTCCGAGCGATAGTATCTGCTCTGCTTCCTCGGCAGTCCGATCTACAGACAAGTGATATTGACCGGGCATACTCCTGATCTCGCTCCGGATGTTCTTACCCGGAACCACAAACAGGGGCTGCACGAGGTCATCTACGTGAAGATGAGTTTCCCTGACCAGTCTTCGGATGCTTTCAGTTCTGCGCAACCGACGGGGACGATCGGTAGGAAATGACATGATTACCTTACTCTTTCTAGCGCCTGTTGAAAACCCATTGAAATCGTTACCAACCCGCTGGCAGACGCCCTCGTCTGCCAGATAAGTACTTGATATGCACCAGTTTTACTGGCAGACAAGGGCGTCTGCCAGCGGGTAATTCGGACTTTTTCAACAGGGACTATTTATTTAAAACATGCAACTTACAAAATAAAGCTTCGACAAGATTGTCATCAGAGAATCCCCTGACGCTTCCCCAGACGGGTTGCTCGGGATCACCACCCCAGAAGCCGTGTATCTCCCAATCGATACCCGTTGATCTGGCGTAAACACCCAGCGGCAGACCACATCCGCCTCCGAATCTATCCATAACCTTACGCTCCAGTGATGTCGCTTGCCCAGTTGTTTCGTGATGCAGAATGGCTCGCAAGTCATCGAGATGCGGATCATCCTCACGCATCTGAACCACCAGTGCGCCCTGACCGGCTGCCGGAACGAAACGCGTAGGATCGATCATTGTTGTCCTGAATTGCGTAAGTTCAATCCTTAAACGGTTGACACCTGCCTGAGCGATCATCACCGCATCGTACTGACCATCGGCAAGCTTCCGCAGTCGCGTGGGCACATTGCCACGAAGATCGATAATTTCCAGATCGGGACGCATGCTCTTCAGTTGAACGCTGCGACGGACTGAGCTGGTGCCCACACTTGAGCCTCGTCGAAGAGGGATTATGCTCGATTTTCCACCCACTCCTGAGACCGGTGGGGAACTAATGGAGTGTGCAAGATTATCTGAATAAGCTTCGGGTTTAATAATCAGAAGATCACAGGGATTTTCACGCTCAGTTACTGCCGCAACAACCAAACCTTCCGGCATTTTGGAGGGCATGTCCTTGAAAGAGTGCACAGCCACGTCAATTCGTCCGTCCAGCAAAGCATCTTCGATCTCCTTTGTGAAGTAACCTCGTCCTTCAAGTTCACGAAGAGGACGATCAATAATGCGATCACCCCGGGTTTTAATAACTATGATCTCAGATTTTACTTTAAGTTCTTTAGTGATAGCTTCGACTATTACATTTGCCTGAGCTAACGCCAGATCGCTGCCGCGAGTGCCTATTTTCATGGATTATTGGTTTATTGGTGGTATCTCTTGATGGTTGTCATTCCCTCGAAACAATTTAACCACTATTATTTCATTGAGCAAGCGTTTATTTCAACATTCGAATGCAAAAACAAATGTGAAAAACTCCAATCCAGCGATACTATTGTATATCACGACGAATAGTTGGATTAATCGTGGCGTCAGGTGTCCCCACCTGACGCTTGAAACATCACTCTACCGCCACGTGAGGACACGTGGCAGTATGCTTATCGCCGGATTAGGGTGAAAAACGCAGGTCTTGATGTTTCAGCAGTCGACATACCATGTTTAGTGTTGCTCATATATTCAGTATAGTGTATATTATACGCTATGATACGAAGAACCATACAAAAGCTTTGCACAATATTGCTTATACAGGTCATATTCGGATGCACAGCGGGAAGCGTCTCCGATTCGATGATGCGTTCGAGTAGTAATATCCAGGCTTTAACAAGCGATACCGTAAGCAGTTATCCACCAGTGCAGGTTGAGGATCTGCCTTCCTATCAGGTTGATTTACCCGGATTCTACGTATTTCATCATCCGCTGAACGCGGTATGCTATAACGTTGATTATGACGAATTACCAGGAAAATCCAAAATGAAAATCGACAGCGAGAGCCCTGTGGTAGTGGGAGGATACCGCATCCAGTTGTTCAGCGGTCGCGAGAGGGAGTATGCAAAGTTTAAGGAGGCTGAGCTTAGAGTAAAATATCCGTTTGAAGTGTATTTAATCTATGAAGCACCGCTGTATAAAGTCAGGATCGGCGATTTCAGAAGCATGGATATCGCCAATCGCTTCTGCCGGCAAATACGCAAGGATGGTTACATGGACGCCTGGGTAATCAAGTCACCGATAATCATAAGATAGGTTCGGTAAAGGCAAAATGCATAAGGATGTAGTAATAACTGAATCAATCAGTGAATTGTCCCCAAAAACCAGATTCGTGGCAATACCGATTAAGAATATGCGAACGGATGCAATACTCGACGCTGAACTTTATATCAAGCTCGGATCCGATCAATATGTAAAATATCGCGAGAGGAATTTCGAATTCAATTGGGAGATCCGCAAGCGTCTGCGTGAAAACCGCCATACCCATGTTTTTGTTAAAATAGATGATATGAAATCACTGAACAACTACCTTGAGACAAACTTGAAGAACACCCTCAGCAACCAGAAAATAGATATTCACGAAAAGACTGACCTGCTTTATGAAACAACCACCTACCTGGTAAGAGGGCTACTGGAGAATCCGGGATCAAAAGAGGACGTGAAACAATCGAGACGAATAGTAGAATCGACTACGGAGTTTATTCTATCAAGTTCGGAAGTTCTATCACATCATTTAGAATTAAGTTCTGTTGATTACTATACTTACACGCATTCAGTTGATGTCATGACCTATTCGATCCTGCTTGGAAAAAGAATGGGGATTAAGGAAGGCACGGAAATTAATGATTTAGGACAGGGTGCGTTGCTGCATGATATCGGTAAGATATATATCGATCCGGTAATTACTCAGAAGAAAGGTTCCTTGACTGAAGAAGAATTCATTGAAATGAAGAAACATCCGGGTTATGGCTATGATATCTTGAGAAGAACAGATGAATTATCAAACAGAGTTCTCAATATCGTACTGCATCATCATGAAGATCTGGTGGGAACTGGATATCCTGATGGAATAAATGCGGACAAGATCGGTCTTGATGTCCGAATCGTGACAGTCGCCGACATATTCAACGCCCTTACAACCAGACGGGTGTACCGCAAAGCTTATCAGAACTTTCATGCCCTGAAAGTAATGAAGGATATTGTAGGTAGGAAGATTGATGAGAAAGTATTTCGAGGATTCGTGAGGATGCTTGGTAATGTTTAATCCTTTGTCAGGAATTCACTATATTAATTTCAAGGTGACAGGCAAATAGACTATGGATTTAGATAATATTTTACCCGAACCTTTTAAGGAATCCCCCGATCATATCGAATATATTGGAATACCTCTGAAAAGCATGCGGACAGATGCCGTACTTGAAGCACAACTTTTTATCAAGATCGGACCGGACAGGTTTGTGAAGTATCGTGATACCAACCTTGATTTCGATGAAGATGTTCGCAGAAGGCTATATGAAAACCGGCACACACACCTTTATCTTAAAACTGATAATCTGGAATCCATTAACAAATATATAGAAGCCAATCTTAAGATTGTACTTTCAAATGCAAGTCTTCAACCGCGTGATAAAGCTGAGGTTCTTCAAGATGCTACCTCCTTCATAGTCAGGGAGATACTGATTGATCCCAGCTCAGTTGAGCAGGTTACTCAATCGGAGCGAATTGTACAGCACGCCACTGACTTTATCATATCAAACAAAGGTGTATTGGATCACCTGATGAAGTTGACCTCCAAAGATTATCAAACCCACCTGCATTGTGTTGAAGTTATGACTTATGCAATCGTTCTGGGTAAACGGATGGGGATCAAAGAGGGACAGGAGCTGATTGATTTGGGGCAAAGTGCACTTCTGCATGATATCGGTAAGGCTTATGTGGATCCGAAGATTAACCTGAAAAGAGGTCCTTTAGACGAAAAGGAATTCAACGAAATGAAACGGCATCCGAATTTTGGTTATCTTGCGCTTCATTCCACGGGTGTCCCGACACGTCGGGTTCTTAGTGTCGTCAGGTACCATCACGAGGATCTGGTGGGGAGGGGGTATCCACGCGGGATTAGTCCATCAGAAATCGGTCTCGATTGTCGTATTGTAACCTGTGCAGACATCTTCAGTGCGCTTACCAAGAATAGAACCTATCGTAAATCTTATGAGCCATATCCCGCACTGAAGATTATGAAGGAATGGTCAGATTCAAAGATTGATTCAAAGGTTTTCAGAGAATTCGTCCTGATGCTTGGAAATGTAAAGTATTAGTGACACTATTAATCTCAGTAGGTGGGACGACTCCAGTCTATCCGAGAATGCCAAATTGTCTCGGTATTCATCATTCCAACGAAAGTTGGAATCCATAGAAGTCAATGATGTATAACTTAATTAGAGCGGTTTTAGGGTCGTTCATTCCTTAAGCTGCAAACTCAAATCAAACCAAATCAGGTATAGTTAAATGAATCTCAAAGAGGAAGCACTGGAATATCATTCCAGAGCTAGAGTCGGTAAAATAGAAGTAGTACCAACCAAGCCGTGTATAACACAGCGCGATCTGTCACTGGCATATACGCCGGGCGTGGCTGAACCTTGCCTGCACATTCACAAGAATCCTGATGACGTTTATCGCTATACTTCAAAGGGTAACTTGGTTGGTGTTGTTTCAAACGGCACGGCGGTACTGGGTCTGGGAAACATCGGTCCGTTGGCTGGCAAGCCAGTGATGGAAGGCAAAGGCGTGCTTTTCAAACGCTTCGCCGATGTGGACGTATTCGACATCGAGCTGAACACGCAGGATCCGGATGAGATAATCCTGGCTTGCAGAATGCTTGAGCCTACTTTCGGTGGGATAAATCTTGAGGATATTGCTGCTCCTGCGTGCTTCTACATTGAAGAGACACTGAAGAAGGAGCTGTCCATTCCGGTTTTTCACGATGATCAGCATGGAACCGCGATAATCACTGGCGCCGCTTTGATCAATGCTTGTGAAATAGTCGGCAAGAAAATCGAGGATATGAAGGTCGTCTTCAATGGAGCAGGTGCGGCGGGTATTGCCTGTGCAAAATTCTATATCTCGCTGGGCGTTCGTCCTGAAAACGTGTTAATGTGCGACAGTAAAGGTGTGATATATAAGGGGCGCGAGGATAATGATCCCGATCACCCCCGCTATAACAAGTACAAGGCGGAATTTGCGCGTAAAACCAATGCCCGCACCTTGGAAGATGCAATGGTCGGGGCTGATGCCTTCTGCGGCGTATCAGTCGGGAACTGTGTTACACAGGATATGGTCAGGTCCATGGCAGAAAACCCAATCGTTTTCGCAATGGCAAATCCCGATCCGGAGATCACGTATCCCGATGCGTTGGCGGCGAGATCGGACGTTCTCATGGCTACCGGACGCAGCGATTATCCAAACCAGGTCAACAATGTGCTCGGATTTCCTTTTATTTTTCGTGGTGCGCTGGATGTCCACGCAAAGAATATCAATGAGGAGATGAAGGTTGCTGCGGCGAGAGCGTTAGCTAACCTTGCCAAGGAGAATGTGCCGGAGATTGTGTGTCATGCCTATGGTGTGGACAGGATCGAGTTCGGTCGAGATTATCTGATTCCAAAACCGTTCGATCCGCGCGTACTTTTATGGGAAGCATCCGCGGTGGCGAAGGCAGCATGCGAAACCGGTGTAGCGCGGAGACCGATTTCCGATTTCGAAGCTTACTGGGAGGAGCTTGAACGTCGCTTGGGTCGTTCCAAGGAAGTAATAAGGCATGTTATCCACAAGGCAAAGCGGAAACCGGTGCGTATCGCTTTCCCCGAGGGTGAAAACGAAAATATTCTTCGATCATCGGTCCGCATCGTGGAGGAACAGATTGGAACCCCCGTATTGCTCGGTAAGATACAAGCAATTAACCAGATGGCTGAGAGGTTGTCTATTAACCTGAACGGCATCGATATTATAGATCCTTCTACTCATCACAGGATGGATGAGTTTGCTCAAGCCTTCTTCGAGATGCGCGCTCATAAGGGGATGACGCTTCAGGAGGCTACACGGCTGTTGCACAGACGTCATTACTATGGACCGATGCTTTTAATGCAGGATGATGTCGAGGCTGTAGTAAGTGGTCAAACCAGGAATTATCCGGACGCTATCCGACCAGCCCTGAGGATTATTCCATTGGCAGAGGGTGTACGCTATGTTTCCGGACTCCACATGATGATATTTAAGAAGGAGACTGTTTTCCTGGCTGATACGACGGTGAACATCCATCCGGATGCGGAGACGCTGGCGGAAATAGCTATCTGTGCCGCTGATACTGCTAAAAGGTTCGATGTTGAACCAAAGATTGCCATGCTTTCATTCTCTAATTTTGGTTCTGTTAGACACAAGGAAGCTCAGGTTGTGGCTAATGCAGTAAAGCTTGTTCGCGATCGTCGCCCGGAGTTGATCGTCGATGGTGAGATGCAGGCTGACACGGCTCTCGATAAAGAAGTTCTCCACGACAGGTATCCTTTCAGCGTTCTTAAAGAGCGGGCTAATGTGCTGATCTGTCCTGATCTGGCATCGAGCAACATTGCATACAAGCTGTTGGATGAACTCGGTGGAGCTGAAGTCATTGGACCTATATTAATGGGGCTTTCAAGGTCGTTCCATGTGTTGCAGCGTGGTTCTTCAGTTGATGACATAGTTAACGTGGCGGCGATCGCGGCGGTTCAAGCGCAGAGAATATCGGATGCCAAAAAGGTTAAATAAAGAACCTGTTGAGCCTGAAAAAGCGTGCCGTAGTGTTTTACAGATAGTAGTTAAAGAAGCGCGGCGGACAGCGATGTCTGCCGCGTTTGATGCTGTTAGAAGAAAATCAAACTCATTATTCAACCGCTCCGTACCCTGATTTGCTGGCAAATCGGGTTTAAGTATGCGTATCACAGACTGGAATAACTATAGCTTTATTGTCAATATAGATATCAGGAATAACGGATTTGAAGAAAGCTCCAAATAAGGAAATCCTCATAATTGGCGCAGGTGCCATGACCCGGGCAATTGCTTACGATCTGGCAAAGCTGACGTATAATACAACGGTCATGGATCGGGATCAATCTGCGCTCGATCGACTGATTGAGTTTCTTGGCAAGGATAACATCCGTACGCATCTGGCTGATGCATCCAGCCTGAACACCTGTCGCAAGTTGTTCATTGGTAAAAGTCTCATCATTGGTGCAGCGGGTTATAAATATAATTATGAACTGACAAGACTGGCGGTCGAATGCGGCGCCAACTGGGTGGATCTTGGTGGTAATAATGATGTTGTTACTCAGCAGTTTACGCTTGATGAGGAGGCAAAATCTGCAGAAGTCGCTGTCATCCCCGACTGCGGTCTGGCACCGGGGATAGTCAACGTAATTGCCGGTGATATGGCAAATCGACTGGATCAGATTGATGAACTCCACTTTCGTGTCGGAGGATTACCACAGAAGCCAAAACCACCTCTTTTTTATGGATTTGTCTTCTCACCCGATGGTCTGGCGAACGAATACTATGAACCTTCACGAATCATTGTTGATGGTGAGGTAAAGGAAGTTCCCTCGCTGACCGGCTGGGAACGTGTGCATACAGGACCTCCCTACGGCGCGCTGGAGGCGTTTCACACTTCAGGTGGCAGTTCAACAATGATTGAAACCTTTGTAGGCAAGGTGAAGTCGCTTGATTATAAGACCTTGCGTTATCCTGGACATCTGGGGAAAGTGAAGTTGCTTCTTGATATGGGGCTTTTTGATGACAGTGAAATCGAGATAAGTGACAATAAGCGTGTTGTTCCTCGAAGTTTATTTGGAGCATTGCTTGAAAGATTCGGCTGGATCAGGGAGGATGTAGTTATTCTAAAAGCTTGGGCTATCGGTCAGCGAGGTGATAAACGGATACGAATTGACTACAGTCTGTTCGATGAATATGATCCGGCAACCGACCTGACGGCAATGGCGCGAACCACCGGCTTCTCAGCGGCGGTCATTGCGTATATGATTATAAATAGAACGATTTCTGCGAGCGGTGTACTAAGACAGGAGGTTTCAGTGCCAACAGATTATTATTTTATAGAAATGGAGAAGAGAGGTTTGCTGATAAATGTATCTGAATCCGAACGCTTCAATTGATTTTGTGGTCTCCGAGGAAGTATTAAATATAACAATCACATACCCATACAGGATTTAACATCTTGAAACTACAAGTCGTATTTACAACTTTAATCATTTGCAGCACCGTAATTGCTATGCCGCCCGCACCGGGTTTGGTTGAAATGCTCCACGAACAGGGGCAGCTTGTGAACTTGGTGGAACTACATAAGGACGCTCGCAACAAGGGTGTAAACGAACCGTTTGAGTTTCATCTGGATCAACTGCGACGCGACGATGTTGATGAAATTGAATTACACGCTGTCTGCATCCTGGTTGATTTCGATGACAACGAAGCTAACCCGGATAACCACCCCGCCGATCACTTCCAGGAGATGTTGTTCAGCGTCGATGAATACGGCACGGGAAGTGTTCGCGACTGGTACCTTGAGAATTCTAACGGAGAGCTACATATCACGGGTCAGGTTTACGGTTGGTACCGTATGCCGCAAGACTACGCCTGGTATGTGGCGGGTGAGCAGGGACGCGGCGATTATCCGCGTAACGCCCGCGGGCTGGTTCGTGATGCTCTGGAGGAAGCTGATGAGGATATAGATTATTCAGAGTTCGATAACGATGATAACGGTGTTGTGGAGGCGCTTTTCGTGGTTCATGCCGGTCTCGGTGCTGAGGAGACAGGTTCCCACGATATGATCTGGTCGCACTCCTGGAGTGTTCCGAATGTACGTCACGATGGTATGGATTTCGACAGGTATGCCATGGAACCGGAGAACGGCAGGATCGGAGTGTTCGGGCATGAATTGGGACATTCGTTATTTGGTCTTCCTGACCTCTATGATCGCACCTATGAATCTGCCGGGGTAGGGGTTTGGTCGATGATGTCAGCCGGTGTGTGGGGCGGCGGAGGTGATACGCCGGTTCATTTCGATGCCTGGTGCAAGCAAAGGATCGGGTTTGTTGAACCGATACCCATCGCTGAAAACATGGAAGATATCAGCCAGGAGCCTGTAGAGGAAGGCGGTAACGTTTATATCGTCTGGCAGCATGGCGAATGGGGTGATGAGTATTTCCTTTTAGAGAACCGTCAATCTATAGGCTTTGATCGATCAATTCCGGGTCCGGGGCTTCTGATATGGCACATTGACGAAGCTATGCGTGATAACGACAATCCCTGGTGGCCCGGAGGTGGAGGTAACAGTCATTACAAGGTTGCGCTCGAACAGGCAGATGGCAACTATGATCTGGAACATGACAATAATAACGGCGATAGTGCTGATCCTTGGCCCGGTTCATCCTGGAACACGATGTTTGCAAGGAACACCGAACCGAACAGCCGAGATTACGAAGGCAATGATACTGAAGTAATTGTCTATGATATAGAACCGATTGAAGCAACCCTGATGACTTACAGCGTGGGCGTCTTTAGTGGTGTCGGACCGGAAGCGATCGAACTGTTTCTACTCGAAAGGATACCGGAAGATCATCGTTATCCCGATCCCGATAATAATGAGGTTACGATCGATGAAGTCAGCTTGGTTACCGGACTGCTCGAGGATATCTGGGTGGAGCTGGATGGTCACGACTCAACGCTGCCTGATAACCTCGATGACTTCAATGCTGTTTTATATCTCGAGTCGTGGCGCGATGGGGAGGAGGCACAGGATGGTTTGTCCCAGGGTGAACAACAGCGGCTGGTTGAGTTCCTCGAAGCTGGTAACAAGCTGATGTTAATCGGTCCGGATGTGGCGACGAATCTGCAGGGAGATGACAACCCGTTATGGGATTACTTGATGGCGGAATATTCGGGAGAGGGAAATCCATCCGATGAAGGTAATCTGAGGATTGTAAGCGCGGCTGAGGACACTCGAATTTCCGGAATGCGGTTTCCATTTATGCAGAATGGATCGTGTGATCATTACGTTGATATTGTCGGACCTGCCGAAGGTGCTTACAACCTCTTTCTCGATCAAAGCAATGAGCCGCGCGGGATTGTTGTTGTCGGTGAGACTGGTTATCGCCTGATACTGCAACCGTTTCTTTTCGGTGGACTACTGGACTGGGGTAGTTCGAAGACACGGTTGATTAGCTTATATTTACAACAGTTGCGATTCTATCTTAGCGCACCTGAAGAACAGTTAACATCGGAGTTACCTGCAAGTTTGTCATTGCTTAAAGCTTGGCCCAATCCGTTTAACAGTGCACTTAATATTTCATTTATCGGTGGTTCGAGCGATCTGAAGCTAATTGTATTCGACGTTGCCGGTCGCAGGATTGGCAGTTTGGTGATTAATTCGAGTACGGATGTTCTGACGTGGATGCCACACGGACTGCAGTCGGGCAGTTACTGGATTGTAGCGAAGGATTTGCGGGATTGTTCACCTGTTAGAGTGACATATCTTAAGTGACCGATGGTCAGGCGCAATTCCTGCTTAACATAATAGCACTACTCCAGAGATTTTTTACGTAAACCTCTAACATAATCAATCGGCAGTGTAAACAACAAGCCTGTACCGGGGTCATCGAGGCATCCGCATATCTTCTCATGCTCGCGAACGATCTCCTTAACCTTTTCCTCGCGCACTACGGTGAAGACTGTTTTGTTGTATGGTCGGCTGCCTTCCATCAGACTACGTAATCCTCCGAAAATGGGGATACTGTGTGATATAATATGTCCCATGCCCACGGAATCGATCACCGTTGCACCGCGTACATCAAGCTCTACGAAGGCTTCGAGCAGTTCATCGAGATGTTCTTCACGGTTTAGGATGATTATTAACAGTTTATATTTATTCATGGCGTCAACTCCGGGAAGTCAGTTTCAGCTTCGGCAATTACCGCAGCAGCGGTTTGCGGGTTGGGAGCTTCCAACAACCGTTTGCGAAGTCCTTCCGACTTCAGAAGCCTGCAGATACGCGCCAGAAGCCTGACGTGCAGCGCTGGAGTGCTTGCAGGTGTCAATAGCAGGAAGACTAAACGAGCCTTACTACCATCGGGTGCTTGAAAGTTTATCCCGCTGACCAGGCGACCGAAGGCGACTTGAGGGCTCGGGAAAGGTCCGGGTTCGGTATGAGGAATTGCCACACCATAACCTATACCGGTTCCGACCTGTCGCTCCCTTTCAAGAACCAACTTCTTGGCTAAATCGCGATTGTCAATTGAATTCGTATCCGCCAGAAGGTCTACCAGATGATTGATTATACTTTCACAGTCCCTGGCGGCAAAATCAAGCGATATATGATCAGGGATTAACAGTTCGTGCAGTTTCATGATGATTTACTCGGATTTTCCGTTTTTACGAATTAAACAAACACAGTTAATGCCAAAAACTACAAAGCATTTACAGCCCTGTCAATCCTTATTCAACATAAATTCAAGCTGTATGATTATAAAGTCCTCTTGACTTTCATTACTAAATGTTTATTTTGTACAAAAAAGGATTGATTAATTCTCAAATATCATCGAAACACAGGATTTCTCGTTTTTCGAATGGTGAAGTATATTAAATCTGAATATTAACAAAAATCTTACTCCAGAATCGACGACACCGAATTTCCCTGAAATGGATACTGTTGGTTTGGTTTTGTGGGCGACAGGTAATCGTGCGAATGTCATGTTGCATGACGAGGAATTCCACCTTGTTATTCCGGGTCGATGGCGTCTGGATCAGGAAACCACTCGTTCACTCGTACCGGGTGATAAGGTTGAGCTTAGGAGAAACGTCAGAGACTGGAAAATGGTTCAACCATTGTCCAGAGAAAACGAATTCACACGCCGTTTTCCTGGCATCAGAAAACCCACGCCGCAAACAATGGCTGCCAATATCCACCGAGTTATTATCGTAGCTTCTGCCACGAACCCGGCGACGCCAAACGGATTAATCGACCGCCTGCTGGTTACAGCGGCATTGGGCAATGTTCCTTCTATCTTACTGGTTAACAAGGTTGATCTTGCAGAACGCAAAAGACTAAGCTGTCTGGAGCGTGTGTATCGAAACGCCGTTGATGATATCTTGTTTACCAGCGCGGTCACGGGTGATGGTATTTCCCGTCTTAGCGATATGCTTTTTTCGAATATCACGCTTTTTGCCGGATCGTCCGGTGTTGGTAAATCGTCGCTTCTCAATAGGATAGATTCGAATCTTAATTTGAAAACCGGCGAGATAAGCCAAGCTACAGGCAAAGGGCGTCACATTACAAGTAGCGGTCAATTGCACCATCTAAAACCTGATGGTTGGGTTATTGATACACCTGGTCTCAGGGAGTGCGAACCCTGGGGAATGACCCGGACCGTTTTGGGACGGTGCTTTCGAGAATTTGGAAAACTCGCTCCCTTCTGTCGTTTTCGTGATTGCGTACATAACCAGGAGACCGGATGCGCAGTTAAATCGGCAGTCGGAACTGATGCGTTGACTGTGGAGAGATATGAGAGTTATCTGAAACTCCTTCAGGAAGCACATCCTGAATGAAATAATAATGGATAATAATAACTTATTAATAATAAATAACTTAAGGAGGCATTCATGGTCGATCTGAGCATGTTTCCCAAGAAATTCAAGTTCAATGATGTGCAGGAAATGATCATCCGCCCACTGGAAAAAAACGATGAGGATGAACTCTTACGCTTCATGCGGGAACTTCCACCGAACGAGCGGGTTTACTTCCGTGATGATGTTACCGATCCGATGGTAATCCACAAATGGACTCACGAAACCTTGCTAACGAGGGTAATTCCGCTGATCGCCCTGCATGAGGATAAGATTATAGCCAACTGGTCGCTGCATCTGACAGAAAAGTTGTGGACGCGTCACCTTGCCTACATCAGAGGGATCGTTTCTCCGGAATACCGCGGACACAGGGTTGCCGACAAGATGGTTTATCAACTGCTGACTGTTGCCGGTGATCTGGATATCGAACGTGTTGTTATTGAACTGGTAGCTCAGCAGAAGAGACTGCTTGCTCGCTTCACAAATATCGGCTTCCAGCTTGAAGCGGTTCTTAAAGACTGGACCAAGGATCACAGCGGTCGTTATAACGATCTGCTGATACTGACGATGAAGTTGCAGCCGGCGTGGAAGAGAATGGAGGAGATGATTCTGGATTACGGTACACATGGGGGTTAGGTGTATTGAGGTTATTCACATTTCATGCAAGTAATGGTTATTAATCGAGAACTAACACGGGCAAATTATTGCCCGTGTTTCCTTATTGAAAGCAATCACACGCAGGAGCCGGCTTGCTGAGCGGATTATTTCTTAGTATATTTATGTATTAGGATTTAATTCAACTAACCCCTGCAAATATCAGGAAAGAGGGAGACAACATGAACCGGATACTCGCACCAGCTTACGTACTGCTTCTAACAATCTCTGCAGCAGCATCGCCTGACTTGCCGGTGACAACGCAGATTCAGGATCGTGGCATGTCCGGAATTTCTATCGACTTCCGACTGCCGTCAGCGGATCAAACAACCGCTGCTTCGAGTGAAAACATTGAGAGTGTGATATACACGGAGGACGATAAGGAAGTTCCCGTAATCAGACGGTGGGTCAGAGTCCCCCCCGGGCACTCCGTAGATGTTGATATAAAGAACCGTGAAAGCTTCTTATTAAGCAAATCGGATATCGATGGTGAGCTCAGCCGGTCAGTTATGGATTCAGATGGATTTGGAAACTATCAGCTCGATCCGCCGGAACCGGTATCCGTGGGTAAAACGACAATCTTTCGCGGAGTGCCGATTGCCTCGATATCGATATATCCTGTTCAGTATGTTCAAGATAATGATATTATTGTTGAAAATACTCAACTTGATGTCGATTTCAATTTCATCCCCGATCCAACGGTTAACTCCGACATTCGTGTGGTTTACGATCCACCCGGCAGCGAAGCAGCCCGCTTCGTGGACAGTATGCTGCTCAATTCTCCCCGGCGTGATTACGACGAGATACAGTTCCCCTGCCTGGCACGCATTCTGATCGTTTACGGCAGCGAACTGCCCGGTTCAGTCGATGACCCCAGGTCAGCTCGCGGGGCGGTGGAGCAATTCGCCAACTGGAAGCGTCAG
This sequence comes from uncultured bacterium, assembly GCA_964471745.1. Taxonomy (GTDB): domain Bacteria; phylum Electryoneota; class AABM5-125-24; order Hatepunaeales; family Hatepunaeaceae; genus CAYYHI01. The sequence goes on from CAYYHI010000022.1 coordinate 23,117, forward strand.
ATGGGCTATCAGGTTGATATAGAAGTTATCAATCGTTGGGAGATGCCGGTCGACGACCTGCGCCAGATGATCAGGGACGATTACTATTTCGTTAATCCTCCCGAAATTCCGATTTCGCACCTGATTATCATAGGTCATGACAGCGATGGGGCTGCCAACTTCTATTTTCCCAGTCACAACGATGGCGATAACTACTTTGCCTCAATGGACGATGACGAAGCCACCAGCCCAGACATTACAGTAGGTCGTTTCTATATTGAAGGTACGACTGAGCTCGAGACTGTGGTAAACCGGACCATCCGCTACGAACGCGAGCCTTACGCTGATCCAAACGACGGGTATGACTGGTACTCAAAAGCCACCTTTACCGCTGAAAACATCGGCGACCCGCAAGGTCAGTTTGTATCCTCCATGGGTCAGATGGGGCGTTGGATCTATGACCGACTGACCCGTTTCGCTGATCCGCAATATATTCAAGTAGACACGTTATATTCCAGAGACAGCACAAATGCCGGTATTCTGGGGCAGACTTTTGATGCTCTCGAAGAGGGACGCAGCCTGGCAATCAGCCGCGGCTGGTTAATGGGCTGTATGGATATCAATGATGAACTGGTGGACACTGATCGAAAACATCCGTTTGTAGCTGCCCTTACATGCTTTTCGCATCACCGGCAGATCACCTTTTTTAAAAATGCCGGTACGGTACGTTTTCCCAGGGGGCCTATAGCATCGCTGGCAATGTTCGGTGAGTCCAACACTAAAACAAACCAGTGTGTAGTCGGGTGGATCGTGAGAGGAATGGTTTATGAGAAAATGCACCAACCCGGGTGGATACAACTGTTCAGCAAGCTTCAGTTAGTTGACGATTTCCGTTATGATCGGGTTGGGATAACAGACCGTGTCATCCCGACATTGGGCTTCTATCGCTTGATGGGCGATCCCGCTGTTAACGTGTTCACCGGTCCGCCGCAGCTTTTTACCGCCGAGCATCCTGAAACCATCACACCCAACGCAACCGGTTTGAACGTGTTTATCGATTCGGAGGTTGTTCCATTTCCGGACGCTGCGGTTTGCCTGTGGCAGCCTGACGGTTTGCAGCTTGTGACAATGCCCGGCGAAGACGGCTGGGCAAGGTTTACTTTCGAGCCGGGAAGTCTGGAGGAGGGTAATCTCCTGCTTACCGTAACCCATCCGAATACTTTCGTTGTGATTGATACGATTACCGTGCAGGAACAGGAGATCATGATCGATATGGTCGATGTTGAGATGGACAACGATGACGGGTTGTTCGGCAACGGTGAAACCATTCCCACGAGCCTTGTACTGCAAAACACTGGAGATGCAACCGCTGAGGATGTTACGGTATATCTGTCCAGCGAAAATCCCTGGATAATTTTCGATGAAGATTCCATAGAATTGGGCGATATCGGAGCCGATCAGGAGCGTTCTGCCGATTTCAATCTGCATATTCACAATTCAAGTAAAGCAGGCATATCAGTCCGTATCGACGTGAGGATTGTGTCGGGAGATAATGAGTGGCAGCATTCCTACCAGATTATCACGGCAGGTCCAATGCTTGCGAGCAGACGTACCCTGTTTGACGAAGGTGAGTTCGATCGCGGACAGACAGTCGAGTTGATACCCGAATTAGTTAATCACGGGTTATTGCCATCAACCGGAGTAAGCGCCCGGCTCGTCTGCCTTAATGAACGTTATGCGAATGCCATCGAGATCATTACTGAAGAGGTAACTTATCCCGTAATTTCGTCAGATCAATATACTGTGCCGGTGAACAACGGCACTTTCACCATTGAACTGGACTCAACGGTTGTTCCCGGTGACACTGCCCGTTTCAACCTGGAGTTGTTTGCTGAAGGTAACGAGGAGGATTTCCGGGATACTGTATATTTTGAGTATCCAATCGGTGACCCTGGAGTGCGGGATCCTTTCGGTCCGGACGAGTACGGTTATATCTGTTTCGACTCCGGTGATGAAAGCTGGGACAAGGCGCCGGTTTATGATTGGATCGAAATCAATCCTTCAATAGAGGATTTTGAATTTGAGGGCACGAAGTTGTGGTTGGAAGACTATAACGAGGACGAAGACACATCAGCGGTGGTTGTGCTTCCTTTCCCGTTCCAGTTTTATGGTGAGCAGTTTGAAACGCTGATCGTCTGCACAAACGGCTGGGTCGCATTCGGGATTGATAATTCCTGGTATCACCTTTTCCGTAATTGGCCCATACCCGGCATCCAGGGTCCCGATGCTCAGATCGCTGTTCTGTGGCAGGATCTGCGTATTACCCCAGTAGTCGATGACCGCGGTGTTTACCATTATTATGATGAGGACAGAGAAATCTTCATTGTTGAGTGGTCTAATGTGCAGGTCTTCTTGGACGATAACGCGGGCTTTGATACTCTCCTGGTTGAGTTTCAGGTTATTCTCTATGATCCCGCTGAACATTATACGTCAACAGGCGACGGCGAAATCAAGATGCAGTATAAAACCTTCGGTGAATATAGAGGCCCCTCTCATGACAATCAGTACAGTACTATCGGTCTGAAGAACCTCGACAATACCGATGGTTTGATGTATGCCTACTGGAACCATTATACCGATGACCGCTGTATGCATTTGGAGAATGAAACTGCCCTATATTTCACTGTCGATGTCGAGACGGCATATGGCGCACTGGCGGGTCGCGTCGTTGACGCCGGTGATACAAATCAGGTATTAACCGACGTTGAGATCATGCTGAATCGTTCGAAAATAATCACAAATGCCGATGAAAATGGAACATTTCACATCGACTCCATTGCTGTAGGCAGGGAAATAGTTATATCCAGTTGCGCTACTTTTAACACGATGATCGATACAGCAATTATAAGTGAAGCGGAAACCACCTGGGTGGATGTATACATGACCTATCCGCTATTTCGGTATGATGACACACATATCGAAGCCGAAGCCAGACCCGGATACAATGCTGGCGGTGATTTGACAGCCATATATAATGATGGAATAGGTCCTCTTGAATACTCGGTGCATCGACGTTATTATGACGGCTCTGAGTTGGGTTATGAGTATGTTCAGAGCCTGCGGTTGGATGATGAGGCGGAAACCGATTACATATTCGGCTGCCAGTTCGTTGGTGATTCCATGTATGTCTGTTACACACTGAACACTGATACGCTGGGTGATGAATATATCGGTGTCTTCGACAGGAACGGCAATCAGGTTCGCCGTTTCCTGCAGCACTGTGATCGCACTTCCGGTTTCTGGGACATGACGTTTGACGGTGAATTCCTCTGTGGTGGTGATATCCGCGGTGATACGGTTCAGGTTATCGTTCGTGTTGACTTGCAGGGGAATCATATCGACGATATTATACTACAGATACCGGGGGATGAATGGGACGATTTCCCATTTCCAATGGCATTGGCTTACGATCCCGAAAGCAGTCATTTCTTCGTGGCAAGTTATTATTCGAAAATTTACAGATGCGATTTAAATGGGAACATCATCGACCAGTTTTATGTAAATCTGCCGGGTGGGATTAGACCTCATGTTGTCGGAATGGCATGGAATCCTGTCGATGACGATAACATGTCACTCTACCTGATGGATTGGGTGTGGGGAGAAGACGATAGACGTATGCGTCTGATGAAAGTGGATCCGGTTACTCACCGTGTACAGATACTGGAGGACATCTCGAGGAGTATACGCGACCAGGGCAAGAGTCTCACAATCGGGTTTGACTGGCAGCGCGGTATCGCATATTTGGCTGCAATTGCTGATGCAGGCGGGAGAAATAATGACAGTCTAAGGATATACGAGATCGGTCCTGACAGCCGTTTTCTGACGCTAAACAACCCCAGCGGTTGGATTGATGCCGGCACTCATGATAAGCTTAACATAATAATGAGCGCCGAGTACTACGATGAAGAATGCACACTTGAGATGGGGTTGTTAATAAACCATAACGCTCGCGGGGATGCAGGACTAGTGCAGGTAACCTTTCACGTCAATCCGAATTCCGAGATCGATAATAAGGCTCCTCTACCGCTGGTATTCGGGCTCGATCAGGCTTATCCGAATCCGTTTAACGCTGAAACCCGCATAGGTTATACACTTGACAGGACGTCGTTTACCAGGCTGGCTATTTACGATGTGACAGGACGTCTGGTTGATGTTCTGGTCGACGGAGAGATGCCGGTTGGCAGGCACATGGTGAGCTTCAACGCGGAAGGATTGGCTTCAGGTATATATTTCTACCGGATAGACGTCGGCGACAGGTTCGAGGTCAAACGGATGGTGTTGTTGCGATAGGGGAAAGAATTAAAGGATGAAGGATGGGGAGCATAAACACTCCTGTCTGTGCAGTGTGAGCATAAACACTCCTGTCTGTGAAGAATATATGGGAAGCAGTATTTTGTTCATACTCTCAATCCTTTATCTTTCCATCATCATCCTTATAGACTCCTTGACAGTAGTAGTTAATAATCTTATATTAAAGGATTAAAGCAGGCTGGATCGACAGGTTTATCTGGATTTATACTCCCTATTGCTTTTATTGTGAGGGGATCGCTTTCCTCGCATTCTATGGGGCATTAGCTCAGCTGGGAGAGCGCTTGAATGGCATTCAAGAGGTCAGCGGTTCGATCCCGCTATGCTCCACATGATTGATCTTATTGATACATGTTTGGTTTACAACGCCTAAATGTTCAGCTTAAACGATCTGGTAGAGGTAATCTGGTGGTCTGGATAATCGCAGGATTGGCTATGGTGGTACTTTTATTGTATAGAAATGCAAACCGTAGCAGTCGTCGCAGCCGTCAGCAGAGAAAGAAAATACTTGACCGCTATCGTGAAAGTATCAACGAAAAAGATGATAGATAGGCTTTAATTAAGGTGTTTTATAAGCGATCAGGATGAATTGGATTTACAAGCGAGAGTAACTCAGTGGTAGAGTATCACGTTGCCAACGTGAAGGTCGCGGGTTCAAATCCCGTCTCTCGCTCAACATTTTCACGATTAGTAAATATTTAGTTTCTGTTGAAAAAAATCCCCCAAGTGTCATACCTGCGGAAGCAGGTATCCAGAAAGAAATTTATAAATACTTGT
>CAYYHI010000023.1:0-27068 GCA_964471745.1 uncultured bacterium
ACAAGCTCGCAGGCACCGAGCCCCTGCCAGATACCATCCCGTCGGGTTAAACTACCTTCCATCAGCAGTTCCGGCAGTTTCAGACTAACTAACACAGATGAGTCTGCTTCCGTCCATTTCCTGTTATATGTAAAATTGATACCTGTTGAATCCAAGAAAGGATCGATAAAACCATCAGCCTTCAATTCACCGCCAAACAGCCGACCGCTGAAATCATCTATATCGATAATGCCGCCCGTGTATCCTGCATCGAGGTTAAACTCATCGATCTTTATCTTTGCAACTGAAACATCCTTGCCGGTTAAAGAAGCCCGACCTTCCCAGGTTTCTCCTTCACCGGAAAGAACCGCCTTGATCCCGGGATTTCCCTTAAGCACAGGCAATCCGAGCCTCTGAACATCAAGTCGTTCCAAGTCGAAGATTGTGGGGGGGATTTCAGCCTGCCATACCGGCATCAGCAGATCTTCGACAGTAACCTCAAACGGCATCGGCAGTCCGTTGACTGAAAACATCCCCTTCAGATCCAACCGCTTACCAAACAATTCACCCTCCGCTCGACCATCGGAAAGACTTAATTCATCACCGTAAGCTGCCGAGATATCCTCACCGAATATCTTACCGGTCAGCCTGAGATCATCGGAGCCTCTCAGTTCGACCTGAACGACGAGGTTCCCGCTGTTGAATTTAAAATTCTTGAGTTCTTCCGGTGGATTCCAATCTCCCAGATCGTCGACCAAAGTCTGCATACCGAGGAGAAATCCGCCGCCGATTAGATCAGCAAAGCCGTTGACCTCAAACCGTGCATTCGGCAACCGTCGGAGTCTGCCTTGAAGGATCAGAATGGCGTGTGATATTTCACTGAAATCCACACTCCCGGTGATGGTATCAACTAATACCCGCTCCCCAGGTCCAAATGTCACTACCGCATCCTCAAGTCGTATCTTCTTAACGATCTTGAGCTTGTCAAGTTTCTTTAACGGATATGGTTCATAGGAAAATCCGAGACTCCGGCTCGTATCAACTTTTGCTCTGGAGATATTAATCCTAACTGAGGCAAGCTCTATCTCCTCGATGACCCCGGGATTCTTCGCTCGGGATAAGATGAGGCTTGGAAGGAAGGTTTTTATTCTGATCTGATCTGCGGTCAAAATCACTGACGGAGTAAGCTCAAAGCTGACATTCCTGAGCTTGATTCCCTTTAACTGAGGTGATATGCGGTCTATTCTGATGGAAGGACTTACATTTGAATGAAGGTACTTCAACAGTAGGGTACGAGTAAGCGCTTCACCTCCCAATATATGCCAGGTAAGGAATCCCGCAATCAGGAGGATTGGTATCCCAATAAGAGCAATTTTAACTATCAGACGTACTTTCATAACGCCCAACCGGGCAGTTAGTAACCGGGTTTCATTCTGCTGAAGGGATCGAACACCCTCTTCCACTGTGGATCGTAACTACCAGTCTGGGCATAATCTTGGAAATCGCTGCTGCTGTCTTTATCGACAAGCGGTCGACATCTGAAGACGGACTTGACAATCACACCGACTGTACCTCGGCTTCCGGTGAAAAAATGACGCATGTCGTACCCCGCTACATCCTTAATACAGCGCCCTCCAAGTTCTACCACATCTCCGGATGGAAGCACAACTATCAGTCCCAATAAGCTCTGAATCCAGTCATCCCCCCGATTTAAAGCCGGGCGTGAGGTGATCGATGCCAGTCGCCCCCCGATTGTACCTTTATCAAGTCCCCTCAACGAAGGTACATAGAAACCAGTTTCACGCAGCTTCGAATTCACGTGAGGTACTTCCCAGCCGGAACTGACTGTCAAGGTCTGATCCTTTTCTGATATATCCAATTGCTCCTTCAAACGGTTAGTAAGCAGAATTAGGGTGTCACGACCCGGATTGAACTCACCAGGGAAACTGCTCCCGCTGCCAACGACCATAACCGATCCCGAATAGCCCCGTAATAACTTGGATGTCTCCTCAATACAAGTCGGCGCAACAGCCGGGAAAGCTCCAGGAACCCAACGATCAGCGTCCAATATTGAACTCAATCTTAGTCGCAGTTCATTAATCTTGGATGGATCCTGTTCAGGTATGTTATCGGATACTGCACCTCTCATTTTATCACCTGATCGCTTGTTTTACCGAAACGTCGTTCACGCCGTTGATATTCTGCAATACACTCAAATAGATCCTTACGCGAAAAATCGGGCCACAGTTGTTCCGTAACCACGATTTCACTGTATGCCACCTGATATAGAAGGAAGTTACTGAGTCTGAATTCACCCGATGTCCTGATCAGCAGGTCAGGATCGGGTAAGCCGGATGAATTGAGATAGCTTGTGAATGAATCTTCGTCCACTTCGCTGATACCGGCGTCAATAATACGGTTGACGGCTTGCACGATTTCGCGGCGTCCTGAGTAGCTTATGGCTAAAACAAGGATCAATCTCCTGTTATCTTCCGTTTCGAGTATCGCTTTCTCGAGCGCTTTTCTTGGACCTGGCGGCAGAGCGCCCAAATCACCGATTACCCGAAGAGAAACCTCGTTACGTTTTAGATCGTCAAGCTCCCTGTTAATCGATTCGAGCAGCAATTCCATAAGGGCGGTAACCTCAGGGCGCGGGCGACGCCAATTCTCAATGGAGAAGGTATAGAACGTCATAACCTCCACTCCAATTTCCGGACCGGTTTCAACCATTCTACGCACGGTTTTTACTCCCTGCCGGTGTCCGGCGATGCGAGGCAGTCCGCGCTGGCGCGCCCAGCGACCGTTACCGTCCATGATAAAAGCAATATGACGTGGTATCTCACCACGGGAGGTTATTACATCCTTTAGATGCGCTTCATCGTTTCGATTCGGTTTTGCCAATTGCTGCTGTATCGTTTATTAGAATACTACTTTGCGAAGTGATTACACTTAAACTCATCATTCCATCGAAAGATGGAATCCAGTAATGCATGTAATATTAGCAAGTTCTCTGGATTCCAACTTCCGTTGGAATGATGAAAACCAAGTCTATTTAGCATTCCCGGACAGACTGGTGCACTGAAATGATATTACAATATACTCCGATCTCTATTCCGTTCCTTCAAATTCCTTCAGTTTCTTCTGCATCTCCCCACCCTTATCCAACTGATCATTGTTGAAATACGAACCCATCAACATCCTTATGATCTTCTCATTATCAGGATCCTGATTGTAGACTTTCTCAAGGTAAGGTATCGCTTCCGACCAGCGCTGATTGTTATAGAGAATTACACCGATAGCCATGTTAGCGTTGTAATCGTCCGGGTCTCTTCCCAGGACTTCCTCGTAAATCTTCTTAGCTTGGTCATATTCCCCTTTGCGAGCAAACATTACAGCCAGGTTCTTCTTAAGCACCATATTATCCGGAAGCCGCTCCAACGCCTTCTGGGTTACATCCATTGCCAGATCATCATTTTTCAGTGTATCGGCAGCTTCGAGCAGGATATCTATTGCACGCAGATACGAGTTTGTATCCTCTTTAGTCAGGTCGATCAGTTCCATCAGTTCCTGCGCCCACTTTACTGTCTCTTCAGAATTACCCCTATCGCGGTGGATGAACATTTGGATTTCGCGCATCGATATCTCCGGTTCTTCCGGTTTCTCAAGTTCGATGACCTTATTTGAATAATCAAGGGCAACATCATAGAACTTACCGTCGTAAGCCCAGTATGCAGCGCGAGCGTAAACATCGATATTTTTCGGGTCTACAATGATCGCCGTATCAATATTGGCAAGCGCTTCAGCATGCCTTTCCCTGTCCGCTGCAGCCAACGCATCTTCATCGTCCCCAATTTCAGCTTTCCTTTTAGCCCAGTCGGCGGAATCCAGCGCAGCAACGCCGCGGTTTACAAACCGGGCATACAGCTTTAGCCGATTCTGCTCGATCTGATCCCTAAACTGATCGGATAGCTCCAGGGATTTGTCATAACTTGCCGACAAATTTACCCAGTCGCTCAATTTTTCATAACAAAAACCCTTTAAATAATAAGCTTCAGCGTTCTGGGGATCGCGCACCACTTCGCTATCCAGCGCTTTGAGAGCACGATTCCAGTCCTTTTCATTGATAGCGATGCGCGCCGTACGAAGCTCCGGTGATATACATCCGGCTGCAACCAGAGCGCTGATAAAAATTAGAAGTAAAAGTTTTAAGGATTTCACTTTATCCTCCATCTTAATAAACAAATCTTTGTAAGGTCACGCTGAACGAAATGAAGCATCCCTATTATAGCTTAACTAGTGTCTGTTGAAAAACTCATTGAAATCGTCCTCAACCGCTGGCAGACGCCCTCGTCTGCCAGTAAAATCAGTGCATATCAAGTACTTATCTGGTAGACGAGGGCGTCTGCCAGCGGGCAATCAGTACTTTTTCAACAGGAACTAACTACTTGCTAATAACGGAGATTCTTCACTTCGTTCAGAATGACACATTTCAACCAACAACCATTCAGGAAAAATTGTATGGTGGATTATGGATTACATTTTCTGTAACTATACCGGTTATCAGAGTTGCGGGCACAAGGTCAAATGCCGGGTTCCAAACCGGCGTTCCTGCAGGTGCCACGTTTTTGCCGTTGCATGTTGTAACCTCTTCAGGCGCCCGCTCTTCGATGGGAATACAACCGGCATTCGGACTGTCCCGGTCGATGGTTGACTCCGGTGCGATCACGAAATACGGGATGCCATGTTCCTTGCAGGCTAACGCTAACTGGTAGCTGCCGATTTTATTGACTGTATCACCGTTGGCAGCAATCCTGTCAGCACCTATTAAACACAAATCCACACTGCCGGATGCGCACAAACCCGCAGAAGCGGAATCGACCAATAATGTAAAAGGTATCCCGGCGTTTTCCAACTCCCAAGCGGTTAATCTCGCTCCCTGCAGAAGAGGACGAGTTTCACAGACGTATATATGAACCTTCCTACCCTGGTCATACGCCCGGTAAGCAGCAGCCAGTGCCGTGCCTTCACCGGCGGTCGCCAGGAAACCCGTGTTGCATACCGTCAATATGTTGGTGCCGTCCTGAATTAGACTCGAACCATGCTTTCCCAGAGCGGCGCATCTTCGGCGATCATCTTTGAGGATTTCCCGTCCTGCCTTAACGACTATTCTAACGAAATCTTCATCATCAGGTATCTGAGTCACCACATTACGCATCCGATCAAGCGCCCAGAACAGGTTCATTGCCGTCGGACGGGTTGCGCGCAAACCATCAATAGCTGAGAGGACCTTGCGCTGTGGACTGGAGTTACGATATTTCACGGCTGTAGCCGCGACAGCGAGCGCTGCTGCGACACCGATTAACGGCGCACCACGCAATCCCAATCCCCTTATGGCGCCAGCGATCACATGCCAGTCATCGGTTTCAATGATCTTCAGCTTTCCCGAAAGCAGCCGCTGGTCGATGAATCTGATCCTGCCGTTTACCCAGTCAATGGATCTTCGTGGCGGCAGCGTCGGCTGGTCAACAGGTTCGTTCAAAACTCAACCATCGATCTGAAATGCCTGAATCTCTCCTCTATCTCTCCTGTTGTTAAGCTCTTAAGTCTGTTCAGTCCGAAATCTTCAACGGTAAACGAAGCCGCAATAGTACCATAGACCATGGCTCGCCTCAGGCTGAATGTACCGATATCATCCACGGCAGCCAGGTAGGCGACCATAGCCCCGGCGAACGTATCGCCAGCGCCAGTCGGATCCTTGGGATTCGCAATCGGAAACGCCGGACAAAGGAAAGGCAGATCGTCATGACTGACCAGCACTGCGCCGTGTTCACCCTTCTTGACAACGACATACCGAGGCCCCATTTTTGTAAGTGCAAGCGCTCCTACGAGGGGTGATTGCTCACCGGTAAGAAGAGCGATCTCCTCATCGTTGACGATCACCAAATCGACTTTGTTGATTACCGCTTCAACCTCGTCGCGAGCGTTGTTTATCCACATGTTCATAGTGTCGAAAGCCACCAGGCGTGGGTCCTGCATCTGTTCGAGGACATCCAGTTGCAGGCTCGGATGTATGTTGGCAAGCAGCAGGTAACGTGCTTCTCGTGCCACCTGGGGCAGCATTGGTTGAAAACCTTCGAACACACCCAACTCTGTGCTGATTGTATCCCGGATGTTCATGTTATCGTGGTAACGAGCCTCCCAGCGGAAGGTGTTTCCCGGCGCAACTTCGAGCCCATCGAGGTTTACATTTCGGTCGCGCAGGAAATCGTACTCATCCATCGGGAAGTCATCACCCACGACTGCTACGATATTAATCGGCGCAAACAATCCGCCCACCGCACCGATATACGAAATCGATCCGCCAAGGGCATCCTCCACCCTGCCGAACGGCGTGTTAAGTGTATCCAATGCGATCGATCCGACCGCTGTAACCTGCTGAACTTGAGGCAAATTGTCCTCTATGTTTATGTTCTTCGCTGATTCGCTGGGGAGGTCGGACACTCCTGTCTGACCACAGCACAGACAAGAGTGTCTATGCTCCCCGAATAGGAACTTTCCCAGTCGTCTACATCACCTCCGGCGCGCTGACCCCCATCAACCCCAATCCTTCCGACAATACACCCGCCACACCCCTGCTCAGTATCAACCGGGCGGCGGTCGTACGTTCATCATCACTGATGACACGGTGACGGCTGTAGAACAGGTGGAAACTGCGCGCCAGTTCGGTTAGATAGGTAGTCAAGGGGTGTGGCTCGACGCCGCGCACAACAGACTCAAGTGTCCAAGGGAACCGTGCCAGCGTTCTTAATATATCCATCTCTTCATCAGCTGTCAGACAGTCTAAATCAGCTCTTACCTCGTTAAAGACCTCAGCATCGGGCTGCCTGAAAATGGAGCAAATCCTCGCATAAGCATACTGTATGTAATAAACCGGATTATCTTCAGAATGACGTTTAGCAAGCTCCATATCGAAATCGAGGTGGCTGGTGATCCTGCGCATCAGAAAGAAAAACCGCGCCACATCGACACCAACTTCATCTATCAACTCATCCAACGTAATACCCACTCCAGCGCGCTTGGACATCTTAATATCCTGATCTCCGCGCTTCAGATTTACCTGCTGGACAATTATCGGGTGAAAGAACTCAGACGGCAGACCGAGTGCTGTCAGAGCGGCGCGAAGCTGTACGATGTGACCGTGATGATCCGGTCCTAACAGGTCGACCGCCTTAATGTAGCCACGATCGCGCTTGTTTAGATGATAGGCGATGTCGGGTACGACGTAAGTAAACCTGTTCTCAGACGTCTTAATCACACGGTCCTCGCTGTCGCCGAATTCACTTGCTTTAAAATATACTGCGCCGTCTTTTATGTAAATATTCCCTTTACTTTTCAAGTCATTATATGCATTATAGACATTGTTAGACTTGTATAAATCCTCCTCATAGAACCACTTATCAAACGTAACTCCAAACCTCTCAAGTGTTTTTCCCTGACTTTTCAATATATGACTTGCAGCAAATCCTCCAACAAAATCATCATATTCCAAACCGATACGACTGGCAATTTCGTTATCCTTACGAACCCGCTCGATCAAAGCCTGAGCCACGTCAATAAGATATTCCCCATGATATCCGCCTTCAGGAATATCGGCTGTCTCGGCGTCAGTTTCGATCTGTTTGATCCTCGCCCTGACAGAAGCGCCGAGCTTTCGCACTTGCCCACCATAGTCATTGGCGTAAAATTCGCTGTCCGCCTCGAAACCCCGCTTCCTGAAAACCCTGACCAGCGTGTCACCGACAGACGCAGCACGTGCGCTGACAATGTTCAACGGACCGGTCGGATTGGCGCTTACATACTCGAACAACCAGCGCTCACCCACGCCTTCATCGGATGAACCGAAACCTGACGGATCCGTTACAATATCCTTCAACAATCCATGAAAGTATTTCGATGAGAGTCTGAAGTTCAGAAAACCAGGTCCAGCCACACTGACGGCTTGAACACCATCCGGATCAGTAGGAAAATCGGCAGCGAGCTTCCCGGCTAACTTATACGGCGGCATACCAATCTGCTTGGCTGCGGTCATCGCAACGTTGCTGGAAAGATCGCCGTGTTCCTTGACCTTGGGTATCTCGAGAACAACCCTGGGATCAGTTACCCCGATGCCTCTACAGAGTTCAACCAACGTTGAAGTAATATGTTTTTCTATCGTCATAATTACTATTAGTCGAGCCCCTTGACGATCACCTGAAGAGCATCTCCCCACAACCGTTCAAGCGAGTAATACCCACGCGCATCCGATTGAAAGACATGCACTACCAGGTCGATATAATCCATCAGCACCCAGCGGTAGTTCTCGGTGCCTTCGGTATGCTTGGGTTTCCAGCCGACCTTTATCAGCTCAGCCTCGATGTGCTGGTAGATTGCCTTGACATGAACGTCAATCGCACCGGAACAGATGACAAAATAGTCGCAGAAATCTGCAACCTTGCGCAGATCCAACACAATGATGTCAATCGCCTGTTTCTCAGATGCAAACAGCGCGGCGCGGCGGGCTGCTATGCGCGTGGTAAGCTTCTTGTCAGCGACCAATAGATAGCCTTTTGTGGTCTTTCCCCACGATCAGCGTCAGGTCGATCTCCGGCTTGGGTATCAGTGTTGATCGCTTGATGTGATCCTCGCTTAGTCCCAACAAGCCAGCCAGTTCTCTTGCGGCAGTGAGATTGCCGGAACGGTCTATTATCCTGCTCAGACGGTAATCCTGGCGGTCAGCGTTTCCGATATCCACAACTTCATACGCGTTTCGGTCCAGCCATTTGCCAACACATCCGGCTATGCCAGCCACACCGCACCCGTTCAAAACCTGCAGTCGTATCGGAGAAGGCTCAATCTCCTCTATCGGAACTTCCTTCTCGACGTTCTTTTCGGGTGAAACGTCTGAAACAACTGATTTAACAATATCTTGACCCACCGGCTTCCGGGTGGTTCTGTCCAGCTCAGACAGCTTCTCCGCAGTCTCAACAGAAGCCTGTGGCTCAAGGTGCAGCGACTTCTTAAGTGACGCCACTTCAACCCATAAACCGATAGTCATCACGACCTGTACAACCATGAAAAACAGGAGCAGGTTCAACCTGACAATCAGACCGGAAGTGGGTTTGTCATCTGTATATTTAATTCTACTGCGTGGATTTGGAGACATCTTTAACCCGATAATATACACAAAAAAGACCGAGTGCACGGGCTCGGTCTCGTTTTTTCCAGATGCTTGTAACTAATTTACCACTTTAATATCGTAAATCATGCCAATAGCACTGATTGATAAGATATAAATACCTCGGTGAATGCAACATCTCAAAGTGAAGATGAATATCCCGGCGGGGACGGTAATCAAGTGCGAAACCTCCCAAAAAACTATTAAGATTCCCGGGAAGCGCCTGATTGCCGGAGAATTGCGTGTTCTGAAAACCCAGGAGAAACGTCAGCGTTACAGGATCCGAAAGCTTATATCCCAACTTAGTTGTATAGAGGTTCTGCATTAACGATCCACCTGAGCCTGAGGAGATCCCGAAAGACAGGTTGTGTTGTATAGTCAGCCGGGATGGATCAAGCAGATTAAACGTCGATTTGGGGCGGTTTCCAAGCCAATCCTTGAATCCCAGTTGATTCTTCTGCATCGTCGGCGCAGCTTCCACCGCACCAAAGACGATCAGAAGCACTATCAAACTGATGTACTTAACCATAATAATCCTTGGAGTGAAGTTCAAATGAACAATCCCTTCATTGGTTGAATTTTAACAAATTACTTTGTAATTGTCAATACTTATCTGTCCCGATGTGAAATAAGTTCCTGTTCCAGGCGTGAAAGCTGCTCGGGAGTGTTAACACCGGCAACCTCAAGCGGATCTTCGACAAGGAATGCCGCTAAAGGTTCGCCCCAGTCATCAAGCACAGAGATGGTGTCCGTCAGATAGTATTCACCAGCGGTATTGTCATCGCTGATCCTCTCCAGTGCACGGTACATAATTTCGAGCTTGAAAAAGTATATGCCGGCGTTCACCTCATCGAGCTTGAGATCATCCGCACCGGCATCATTCTGCTCGACGATTCGCAGCAACTCCCCTTCCCTGCCGCGCACAATTCGCCCATATCCGGTCGGGTCATCAGGTTTGAACGTAAACACTGTTGCCGCGGCGTCTGTTTGCTTGTGCAGCGACCAGGCACGCTCGACAGTGGTAGGTCTCATAAGCGGGACATCACCGGACAGGATCAACACATCCCCACTAAAACCAGCCAGGCTCTTCTCGCATACCCTTACAGCATCACCCGTACCCAATTGTCTATTCTGCAAAATCCATTCGACATCGAGGCTCTTTGTGGCTTCCTTCACAAGTTCACGTTTATAACCGATTACAAGCAGGATACGCTCGGAACCAACATCACGCGCCAGTTCGATGACGTAACACACAAGCGGCTTACCTGCCAGTTCGTGCAGTACTTTCGGCAGGTCGTCCTTCATCCGCTTCCCCTGACCAGCCGCCATGATTATTGTCGCTAATGAGTCCTTCATACGGTTAGACAATTACACCTTCAATCGGTTTCGTGCCGGATCCGGGACCGATTCGGATATTGTCTATCAACCTTGCTTTACCGACGAAGACCGCCAGGAGGATCTGTATGCTCTCACCAACCTCATCTCTGGGTTGTAAAGTCCAGGGATCGACTGCGGAATGGTACTGCACCTTAACATTAGGTAAAGGATTCAGTATCATCAACATACCGTCAAGGATCAAGCTGCAATCCGTGATCCCCTTTTTCGCCTGACTTCTCGCCCACTCGAGAGCCTTGGGAATATATTTGACGGTTTCCCGTGCATCTGCATTCAGGTAAGCATTTCGGGTTGACATAGCCAGACCGTCGCTCTCCCTGATGATCTCGCCGAAAACCAGTTCAACAGGTATATTCAGGTCTTCAACCATTCGCTCGATAACCCTTGCCTGCTGATAATCCTTCAAACCGAACGCCGCCACCGTGCACCTCGTCAAATTGAACAACCGGTTAACCACCGTCGACACACCGCGAAAATGGTCGGGACGGAACTGCCCGCAAAGTGGCTTTGAGAGCTCCTCGACCTCAACGTAAGTCTGGAAACCGGATGGATACATCTCTTCGGCATGAGGTATAAAAGCCAGATTACAACCCTCCCTGGACAGCAAATCCAGATCCCTGTCCTCTTCGCGAGGATATTTATCCAGATCCTCACCCTTACCGAACTGGATCGGATTAACAAAGATACTGACAGCTTTTTGGTCGCACTTGCCATTCAGCAGACGAAGCAGGCTCAGATGTCCTTCGTGCAGGCATCCCATCGTAGGTACAAGCCCCAGCCGAATACCCTGCCGCTGCAATTCAGATGCATAAGCGGACATCTCATCCAAAGATCGAATTACTTTGATTTTCCCGATATTTATAATCCTTGGTTTAACTTATTAATGGGATTACTTTATAGTTGTATTTATTAGTGAACAAACCGTAATAGAAATTTTGAATTTGTTTCGTATTACGATTTTAGAATTTAGGATTATCACTTCCCCTAATTGTCATTCCTTCAAAGCAGTGTGTCTGAGAATACCAAATTGTCTCGGGATTCATCATTCCAACGAAAGTTGGAATCCGGAGAACTTGCTGATATTGTGGGATTTACTGGATTCCATCTTCCGATGGAATGATGATGAATCCGTGAAAATATCATTTCTCAGACACACTGGAAGGCAGGAATCCAGTATTTGCAGTATTTATAAACCTCTTTCTGGATACAATCTTAATAGGCAAATACCATAACTAACGATGATAATTTATTAAAGGCAAAACTTTAAGAATCCCTGAATTATTACCTGCGATATTAATCACACCCAACTGCGCACCGTGCAGTTCACCGGCATAGTTGATAACTCCGATTGTGAGCCCATTCTGTACGCCCTTGACTCCGCAGTAACCAGCTATACACAGACCTGCCAGATCCTCAGTCTTGATGCCTCCGACAGCCATTGCAACGCCCGTTAGATTCTGGGTACCGATCCCTATGCCACCCAGGCATAGACCGGTCATATCCTCAGCAGCAATACCAATACCGCCGAACGCAACCCCTGTTACGTCTTCCGCCGCGGCACCGACACCGCCAACAACAAGCCCGGTAACGCTCTCACAGGCAACTCCAATCCCACCGATTCCGATACCCTTCACATTCTCCATTGCGGTGCCGATACCTCCAAATGCAAACCCGGTGACACTCTCAGATGCAATACCGATACCACCAATCCCGATACCTCTCAGCCTTTCAGCAGCAATGCCGATACCCCCAAAAGTAATACCACTTATCCTACCTGAAGCCAGACCAATCCCGCCAATTCCGATACCGCGAATCTCATCGGAGGCAATACCAATTGTCCCAACTGTAATGCCTCGAAGCCTGCCACCCGATACACCGATGCCACCCAAGGCAATCCCGTTTATCCTGCCGGCTTGCGGGGCAATGATGCCAACAGCAAAGCCCCTGATAACCGCATCATCGTTCTCTTTGGG
Organism: uncultured bacterium; assembly: GCA_964471745.1. Lineage (GTDB taxonomy): Bacteria > Electryoneota > AABM5-125-24 > Hatepunaeales > Hatepunaeaceae > CAYYHI01. The sequence continues at coordinate 12,562 of CAYYHI010000023.1, forward strand.
CTCCCAAAGCGTGAGATTCAAACCGTTGACGTATTCAAGACCATCATCACACAAATTAATCCTTATGCCGTTAACTCCTCTGGAATTCCCAAGGCTGATTCCCAGGTGCTTCGACGGAATATTAATGTGGAACGATTCGGACTCGTTACTGTCTGCCCACGCGGTTGGCGCAAGAAAAAGAACTGAGATTACAACAATACTTATAACTACCAGCAGCCACTGGTTGTTCTTATTTGTTAAACAACGGGGAACTAACATGAAACCAACCTCAATTTGTTATGGGAATACCTTATAATTCTGTTTCCTTAAGGTTTCCGGTATTCTGAACGTTTTCAGGCAAAGGCTTTGAGCGTAGATTGCGGTCGATGTTTACCATAACCGAAGTGAATCGAAACGCCTCTGATGTCTGACCTGTCCTGGGATCGTGTATCATCACCCGTATTTTAACTGTAACGCTGGTGCGCCCGATTTTATATCCTTCGCCGTAGAACTCGACGAGGTCGCCCACCCTTACCGGCGCGAGGAAGTCGATATCGGACATGTGAACGGTTATCAGGTTGTCCGACTGCACCAACTTCATACACCAAATTGATGCCGCAACATCAGCCCAGGCGAGCATTCGACCGCCGAACAGGATATCCTTTGAGCCGACATCTGAAGTCAGGCATATTTCACGGGTGATAAGTTCCATTATCCAGTTGTGTGGTTTTATTAATGGGGACACTTTTGGGAGACATCAAGTCTATTCATTTTCCAGGAGGACGGGTCCCCGTATGCAGCCCTCTTCATGATAACTCTATTCTGGTCGTCAATACATTGGTCTTCGTAATTAAACATACTCAAGTGCACCCCGCGTAACGATAACCTTGCTTACCTTAGGAAAGCAAACCTTGTTTGATTGATTACCTCTGAGTGGTAGGAGTCCCTAATCGCCAGCAGGTCAGGCTTCAACCTCCTTGGTAGAGTAACACTTGATATCACTTAGGGAGTATTATTCCTCCTTCCACACTCCAAATCCCCAGCTTCTTACTCTTCGCCTCCCTTTCAATCTCCCGGTAGTGTTGGAGCGATTCAGGCAGATATGTCTCATCCACACGCGCCAGTCCTTTCTCAAGCATCAGGGCGTTGAAATCTACCGACAGGGAATCGCTTTCCGATTTCTTCCCTTTACTACGGGTATCCCCGTCGTACTCGATATGAACCATACATAGCCCTTCTGCGTCGCGTACGATTCCCTCAGCCGTGTTGTCGATCGTATAGGTAGCAATTACAACCAGCTTGCCCTCTAATTCCTTTTTAGCAAACTGGTAAGCTTTCTGACCAAAGGGTTCATCCAGTTTGGGGGTGATAATGCCAGTGAGACGAACGACTTCCCAGCCCTTGATCTTGATTCGATCACCCCGGATAACCTCTTCGATGGTGGCGGTGTTCGCCAGCATGGTGGTAGGGATTATCATCGTCGCAAGTAAGGCGAAAACAACGCCGTTAACTATCGGTTTCATTGTGCTGATCCTCAAATTTTGAATCCCGTTCTAAAATCCGAAGAAAAATCCCTTCCGGTGGGAAATCCCCAGGCTACATTTACATTCCGGGCAGAAGTAGATAAACCGCTTGCTGCCAACAATGTCGGATTGAACCTCCCTGAACAATATCCGGGTGATTTCCATTTTGCAGTACGGACATACAGGATTAATATCCTCGCACTTCTCGATTTTAACCATCCCTCACTCATTTTGTTAGACAACCTAAGTTTCTTGTTCGGTACATTGCTTTTCAAAAATACAAATTCACAGGGACAGATTCGGAGACATGTCCTCCTAAGCAATTGTGAACAATAATCCTCCCCCATTAATAATCTATTTACTTGGCGACGGATCGGCGGACAGGAATGTTCGCCCTCCCCGGAGTGCTTATTTGACCGTAAACTGCCCCATCTTCAGAACCTCACCATCAGCAATTTTAACAACAACCTCCCACTTGCCGACAGCCTCCGGGTACATGGTCTTGTAACTCCACGTCCGCCAGTTCTTGGCTTTTCCGATCCTGAGGTCGATTGTGCTGACAAGCTTCTCATTCAGATACCACAGATGCTGAATATTCACTTCCTCCAAACGGCAGTTTATGTCGGTGTGGCAATAAACCCGCTCAATCTCGTGGGAAAATTCATCCCCGGGTTTGACCGGAACGCGATCCTGTATCTCTTCACAGAATGCTATCGAATTTACGAAAACATCCTTATCCACCGCAGTCTCAGCCTCCTCTATGGAACTGGTTTCATCCTGCGCAACAGCTATCGGTGGAGATGCGAGCAGAAACAAGCATACTGAAAACAGTAGAATAACAGGTGAAAAATGATTCGGTTTCATTTTAAATCCCCTTTTTTTAGTGGGCTCGATAAATAGCTCCCTACGCGAACAGGTTGAACGATTCAGGCGCGCTTTCGTTCGACCTGGGTATGTATAATCTCTGGCTCTTCCTCGCCAGACACAACTCCTGGTGAAATGACCACCTCCTCGACATTCTCCATATCCGGCAATTCGTACATCAGGGTATTCATCACCTTTTCCAAAATGCTCCGCAATGCACGAGCCCCCGTGTCCCGATCCATCGCCTGGTCGACAATCTTCTCCAGCGCCGCATCCTCGAATGTCAGCTTGACATCCTCCAATCCAAACAATTTGATGTACTGCTTGGTGAGCGCATTCTTGGGTTTTAACAGCACAGATTTCATTGCTTCGCGCGACAGCCTGTCGAGCGGTGTCACAACCGGCAATCTGCCGATGAGCTCCGGTATCAGACCATAGCGCAGAAGGTCCTCCGGTTCAACCTCTGAAAGTAACTCGTAATATCCCATCTTACGTCGTCCGCGAACCTCGGCGCCGAAGCCCATACCTTTCTTACCGACTCGCGTCTGGACTATTCTGTCAATCCCCTCGAACGCGCCGCCACAAATAAAAAGGATGTTCTTGGTATCCAGTGAAAGCAGCTTCTGTTCAGGATGCTTTCGACCGCCTTCCGGAGGGATGCTGGCGATCGTGCCCTCAAGTATCTTCAACAGCGCCTGTTGAACACCTTCACCGGATACATCGCGGGTTATCGAGGTCGATTGATCCCGTCGAGCAACTTTATCTATCTCATCTATGTAAATAATGCCGATCTCAGCTTGAGCGAGGTCACCCTCAGCAGCGTGATACAAGCGTACCAGTACGTTCTCAACATCCTCACCCACATATCCGGCTTCGGTTAACGTGGTGGCATCGGCTATGGCGAAAGGAACTTCAAGGAAACGCGCCAATGTTTGAGCGATGAGCGTTTTCCCTGTGCCGGTTGGACCGATCATCAGGATATTAGACTTCTCAATCTCAACTTCATCAGCCAGCGTCTGCATTGTAATACGCTTATAATGGTTGTAAACGGCAACAGCGATCCTCTTCTTGGCATCATCCTGCCCGACCACGTAATCAGACAGCTTCTCGAATATCCGGCTGGGCTTGGGTATTCTGCGTCCGAGTGCGGTTCTCTTCTGCGCCATCGCACGTTTGACTATCTGACCGGCGCCGGTAACGCAAACATCGCAGATCGCGACATCCCTGCCTTTAACCATAACGCGCGTCAGCTCGATGGGCCTGCCGCAAAACGAGCACAGTTCTGTGTTTCCCAGGTCCAGAGGCGGTTCCGTGGGATCATTCGGTGGAAGGTCCTGCCTTTCGTTGCTCACTTTTTATCCTTCTTATCCTTGGCGTCGTCCTTGGCTGATGTGTCGGTGCGCTGGAAGATAACCTTGTCGATAAGACCGTATGCTTTGGCTTCCTCAGCGGTCATGATGTTGTCGCGGTCTGTGTCCTTGGCGATTTTTTCGATGGTCTGACCTGTAGCTTCAGCCAGGATTTCATTGAGGCGGTCGCGGGTCTGAAGAAGGTTCCGGGCGTGGATATCGATATCTGAAGCCGGTCCCTGCATTCCTCCCATCGGCTGGTGCAAAATTATCTTAGAGTTCGGCAACGCAGAGCGTTTGCCCTTCGCTCCGGCGGTCAGCAAGAGCGCGCCCATTGAAGCTGCATGACCGATGGCGATCGTTGCGATGTCGGGTTTGATATAGCGCATCGTATCGAAGATCGCCAACCCGGAAGAGACAGCGCCACCGGGTGAATTTATATAGATCGAAATATCCTTATCGGGATCATCCGCTTCAAGGAATATAAGCTGGGCTATCACAAGACTGGCAACGTTATCATCGATGCCGCCGGCGATAAAGATAATCCGTTCTTTCAGCAGTCGTGAATAAATATCATAAGCCCTCTCACCACGACCCGTCTGTTCAATTACCATTGGAACTAAGTTCATTGATTTCCTCTTGATTACTTGGTTTAACTATTAACGCTTAGAACGCCATTTATGCTGGGAGGGTGGACATTCCTGTCCGCCACCTATATAATTCAAGTAAGGTTTCATTCATCCAACTGGGATCCAGTCACCCGGATGAATTCGTCGAACTCCATCATCCGCTTCTCAATGTCGGCGTTGGTAATCAGGAACTCCATAACATTTCTGTCTTCTATTCGCATCTTAAACGATTCGATGCCTTCCTCGGTTTCAATCTTCCTGCGTATTTTTTCGATCGGTTCACCAATCCGTTCCGCGTAAGCGGTCAGTTCGGTTTCAACCATCTCGTCCGTAGTAGTAAGATTTTCTTCTCTGGCGATTTCATCACGTAGTTCAACCCAGCGCAGATCAGCTTCAGCCTGCCGACGATGCTTCTCAATGAACTGTTCCCTGTCACCCTCACTGATATTCGCTCTTTCTGCAACCCGACCCAATGTGGTTTCGACGACGCCTTTCGATAACCTGAATGGGTTATCCTCGATAAGTCTTTTCGTGATGGCACTTTCCAGCATTTGACGCTTGGTTGATTCAACGTAAGTCATTATTTGGAAGCGTATTACTTCACGCAGGGTCTTCAGGGAATCGACTTTCTCGCCGACAGTCCTCGCAAAGTCGTCATCCAGATCGGGAAGCTCCGGTATCTCAACCTTTTCAACATCTACGGAAAGAGAAATCTCATCCACACCTGGATTATCGTTCTCAACCTGTCCTGGTGTAATAATAGCAGAGTGCATCGGCGCCTGTGATAATTCACCAGCATGTCGTTTTACTCGAATTACGCGCTTCTCACCGGCTTTAATACCCAATAACTGTTCGTCGCCGCCGATGCCGAGCATGTCAGTTCCTAATTCAAGGATCTTCTCTTCAACCGGTCGACCGACAAGCGGCAAACCGGATGGGTCCACTTCCTGCACCTTAACCGACAACCGCGCTTCAGGAGTCGCCGGATCGTCGATTGATCTCATTAGCGCATGTTTTCGCCTGAGTGCTTCGAGTTCATTATCGATGTCGGTATCAGTGATATCCACATCGTTAACCACGATGTTCAAGCCCTTGTAATGTATAAGCTTGACGTCAGGCGCCAGCGGGAATATTATTTTAAAGCGCAACGGCTTGTCCTCGCCGTATTCGAGCATTTCCACATTTATCTGACCGCCAGGCTCTAACTCCGCTTGTTTTAATGCCTTCGAGATGTATGTTCTTGCCAGTTCATCAGCCTTTTCAGACATGATCTCCCTGCCCCAGCGCCGGCGTACCAGGTCTAACGGTACACGTCCGGGACGAAAACCCGGAACATTTACTTCACGGCGAAAAAGGTTCAGCGCTTGAGTAAAGTCGCCGCCTGTCTCCTCTACGGGAACTTCTATTTCAAGTGTTGCTTCACCCTCAGATGAAATGTCCTTATCGATTTTCAAGTTCTTTCCGTATTTAATTCGAACCTTAAATTTACATACTTATCATTGTTAAAACAACTCAGTTTTGTCCATGAACAGCGATTATTACTTACCAGCAGATTTATTTCTCCACGCAACCGGGCTTTCTCCCGAAACAACCCATTCGCCTTTACGGATGTTCTGATCGCCCTCGAATAACAGGTAGCTGTACTTACCATAATGTTGTAACTTCCTCGTACCGTCGACAAGGTCTGCAGTAGGGAGCGCCAGCGTATAAACGATTGATTTCTCGGCATCTTTCGGATGCCTGTCGATTAATGTCGCTATCAGTTCTCCCCCGTGGAATTCCTCTCGCTTGAATACAAGACCCGCCGGTAGAGGCTGATCCTCACGCCAGCGCGGAGCGCGGAGCGGCAGATATTCCAATCTCGACGAATCCATCGGGAACAGCGTAAAGAGACAGTTGATTTCCGGGTCGCCAAACAGCCACAACGAATTATTCTCCATTTCAGCCGTGAATTCCGTATCAGTTACAATCCGCTGCCCATCAGACTTGAGATTTTCAGCAATCCGCTTGTATTCATCCACTTTTGCATCTTTGGAAGGGATAACCAGAATGCCGTCCGGATCGCCGAAGAATTCTGCCAACGTTAACGGCATTTCCCCAGTGTAAATCCTGCGGAACACGTCAAATCCCGGATCCAACTGCAGTGATCTGATTTCTCCTCCACCCGCAAGCTTGATACTCTGTCGTGAACTTTGAATGAATGCCTGTTGATTCACACTACCTCTATCCGATAAAATCCTGATCGGCAGCAGGTATTTATACGGCTTATCACCAAAGGTCTTTGTCACTACCTCGAACTTAGCCTCCCATCCGCCTTTTACATTTTCGATAACCATGTTTTCAACCGCCAGTTCGGGTGCACCAGGATTGAGAAGCCACTGATCGAAAAACCATCCCAGCTTCTGCCCAAGCCGCCGCTCAAATTCCTTCTGCCACTCCTTCCAACCAATCGGTTGCCATTGGTACTTGTAGTAGGTCTCGCTTATCACCTGCATAAAAATAGCTTCATCATACTGATCGAGCATTTTGCGCAGCATGTGGAAGATCATCATTACCTTGCCATAGCCGATCGCTCTGTCCGCCGGACCGGATCTGCTCACGAATTCAGTCACGGGATAGTCGTTATCAGAATTGACATAAGCGGCAAAGTCCCGTAGCTGGTTCATCCTATATTCCATCGCCGCCAGACTGTCCGCGTCCTCCTTATATTTGTAGTCTGCCAGGTAAACGGTTAATCCCTCGCACCAGTTGCCTTCACGGTAATCAACTAACAGTGAGTTCCCGATCCAGTTGTGAGTGATCTCATGACCGAGTGATGTGCCTTTGATAAACGGCAACCTGAGCACTTCACTGCCGAGCAGCGTCCAGCCGGGCATGCCGTAACCCGACGGCAGGAAGTTGTCCACTACTGCAAACTTGGAGAAAGGATAAGGAGCTATCAGATCGGAGTACATATCGACATACCTGGTGCAAGCCTCAATGTAACCTTCCGACAATCCAGCCTGTTCGGGAAGGAAATATGTCATCACCGCAATGCCGTTGTGATCCAACTTTTCAACCACGAACGGTCCGGCGCTGAAGGAAAGCGCTCCGGTTACGACATCCGAAACGTAAGTGACCTCCACCCATCCATCACGCTCGATAGCACCGCCCGGCATTCCGTCGGTAACGCAGTTCCAGCCTTCCGGAAGCTTCACTGTTACCTCATAAGTTGATAGTACGTCCGGCAGAGTCGGGTACCAATAAGCTGTTGGCGAAAGAAATATCCCCTCATGACCTATTGTTCCATCAACCTCGAAGGCAATCTTCTCCCGTGAGAACTGCCTGTTGTCGGGTGGAACATACAGCGATCCTGAAAAATCAACTTGCAGAATCAGGGGTTTGGCTTTGAATGCGTTGTTGAGTTCCTTTCTGCGGGCTTCCTTCGACGTCTCAGTCGTCCAGAGAAGAGCGTTCCCCGTATCCCACTCACCGAAAACACCATATTCGGGAGAGATCATCTCGGGGTCTTCCACCACTCGACTTTTCAGCTTGACAGGAACTCCGCCAAGTATGGCATCACTAATAGAAAAATCTTGCCCGAGCAGGAATCCGGCAACCTTAACGCCCTTTCGGGGCAGTGTTAAGCGAGCCGTTCCTTCCAGCCTGTGATTCTCCACGTCAAATTGCAGTGTTAACTGATGATGCTCAATTGGTTGGCGAACAACCGGCTTAGGCTTGCAGACAACTGATGTTGCCAGCAGAAGAACAAATATCGGAATTGTAACTCTCAACATCTACTCCAAAATTTATATTTAACCTCTTTACGAATGATATAATTTATTGCAACCTAATTCAAGCTGAATTTTGAATTTTGAATTCATCTTTCAAAATCCATCATTCAAAATGCAGAACGCTCACGGATTACCGTACACTTAGTTATGATCTTCTGATGGCACCTGACAGTATAACTATCACTGCGTCAGGGATACCATCCACATTACCGACCCATTTAAAGCTTGAGGTGTGCTGAATATCACACTATATCACTGAAAAATTCATTACATTTTTCACCTAATAACGAAAAACGTCACATATTACTCCCTGAAATCCGATTCGAATATGCAAAATCTGACGGCTTGATGCTATTTTTTTACATCCAAGCTTGATTTAGGGTTGCATTCCGTTCTGGAAGTTGTATATTGTGCGCTTATGGTACAGGTTATCCGCACTGCCCTCAAAGCACAACTCACCACACCTTCATCTATCCTTAATGTATTTATTGAGGAATTTTAGAATTAAGAGTACCACATCAAGCACCGCACACTGAGATTTAAGTCATTAATTCATATTCAGTTTAAATAAAAAAGAGCTTGGAGAAGCGTATGCAACGTTTCGCTATTTTTTCAGGCTTGCTCGTTATCGGTCTTGCCTTAACGAGCAGCACAGTTATGGGACAACATTTCGAGCCTCCTGAAGAAGGCTCTTCCCATTCATTCATTATACAATCCGCCACCATCGATGGTGAAGAACTGGTTGAAAACGACGAGATCGGCATCTTTACTCCTGGAGGTATATGCGCCGGCGCAGTAATCGTCGAGGAGGAAGAGGCTTTAGGCATGGCTGCCTTTGGCGATGATCCATTAACTGAGGAAACCGATGGCTTCCTCGGCGAAGAGGCTTTCACATTCATGTTGTGGGATGCCTCCACCGGACAGGAACTGGAAGCCATGATCCAATTTGGCGAAGGTCCTGAAATCTGGGAAATCAGGGGCGTAACCGTCATAACCAGGTTGTTCTGGTACGAAGAGACAATACCACTGATCAATCTCTCTGACGACGAACACGATTTCGGTGAGATCGGTGTCGATCAGACCATCAATTGGATATTGACCATCTCCAGTATCGGGTCTGACGACCTAACCGTCAGTGAAGTGACGCTGAACAACCAGGCGTTCGATACCGATTTCGACGGTGAAGACATCGTTCTGGAACCGGGGCAAAGTCACGACTTGCTGGTATCCTTTACACCACCCGACCTCGGCGGTCAGAATGGCACGCTGACCATCACCAGCAACGACTTCGAAAATGAGGAAGTAACCGTCGCACTCTCCGGAACCGGAACAGAAGACATCACACCCGATATTACCCTGTCCAGTTATGAGATCGACTTCGAGGAATGGCCCATCAACTGGAGTCGTCACCGAGTATTGACCATTTCAAACGACGGACAAGGCGCACTGACCATCAGCAACTTCGACATCGATCCGGACGTCTTCACCTCCGATTGGGATGAAGAAGACGTTGAGATCAATCCGGGAGCATCATTCGATCTGACAGTCACTTTCACACCCGAAGAAGCAGAAGTCTATGAAGGTGAACTGACCATTACTTCCGACGACCCCGACGAAGAGATCGTTATAGTCGATCTCCTGGGAACAGGCACAGAGTTTGAGGACCACTTTCACCACATCCATTCAGGTGAAGGTCACATGCAGTTGATAGTTGAAGCAAGCATTAACGGCGAACCGCTTGTTACCGGTGACGAAATCGGCGTATTCAATGATGACGGCGTCTGCTCCGGTCATGATATCGTCGCAGGAATCATGGATGGAAGGGAAGAGAATATGATGGGTTTCAGCGCATGGCTGGCTATGGATGATATACCTGGATTTGATATGGGCGACACACTCCGTTTCCGAATCTGGGACCTTTCTGCAGAGCTGGAAGTTGAAGCCACAGTTAACCGGTACCTTCAAGGCGGTCCGCTCTTCCAGGGACAGGACGGTTTTAATGCTATAGACTCACTTTATGCTAACACCGCTGACGAACCGGATATATACGTTACTCCCGCCCTGGTCGATTTCGGACAGGTTGGTACCGGTTATTCTGCCGCACAGTTTGTTCGCATACGAAACGTCGGTGCGGATGTGCTGAGAGTTACAAATATAGAAGCTACCGAACCGTTCTTCGAAGTGGATTTCCAGGTGGGATTTATTGTCAGACCGGGTCGTTCACGTTACGTCCGTGTAACCTTCACCCCGGAGGAAATTCAAACCTACGATGCCATACTTGAGATTATATCCGATTCGCCGGACGAAGAGCTTGTCGAGGTCGAACTAATCGGTGAAGGCATCGAACCACCTGCGATGATTGAGGTTAGAGAATCTTCCCATAATTACGGCATTGTACCAGCGGGTACGGACGCATTATGGGAACTGATAATCACTAATATAGGCGGCGAAGATCTAACCATCGACAGCCTGATCTCCGACAATGAGATATTCACTACTGATTTCCCGGATGACGCTGTGGTACTGGCTCTTGATGAGGATATTACGGTTGAAGTAACTTTCAGTCCCGAAAATGATATATTCTACTCCGGCACCCTGACAATTTACAACAATGACCCGGATGAAGATGATCAGGAAATAGAGATCGATCTGGCAGGGCGAGGTGAGTATATGCCTGCTATCAGAGTTAGACCTCAGCGCATTGATTTTGTCGACGTGGAAATCAACACTGTGGAATCCACAGATATCACCATCATCAACGACGGCGCAGCAAATCTGGTGGTTTCGGACATCTCAGTTACGGGACAGTATTTCTCGGTGGATTTCGATGGGGAGTTTGAGGTTGAACCAGAGGGTGAGGAGGTCTTCCAGGTTCATTATGCACCTACAGAAATAGGAGATCACAACGGAACCATAACCATAGAATCCAACGATCCGATCTCACCCGATAAACTGATTCCGGTAGCGGGTAATGCCGTTGAAACACCGGAACCTCCCTTCCCGGAGAATCCGATTGATGATGTTCAACTGGAAGAGGATTTTGATCCATACTATGTTGCGGATCTCGACGAGGTCTTCACCGATCCCAACGATGACGAACTCACATACTACGCTGAAAGCAGTGACGATAACCTGATCCCGGAGGTTCGGGATGGTCACCTGCTCTATCTCGACAGCGTGGAAGACTGGTTCGGAACCGCAACAGTGACCGTAACGGCGGATGATGACCCGAACGGTGGGCGTGACCGCGGTCCGGTCCGAGGCTTGCGCTCGATCAGCGGCAGTGGCTTCAGCCCACGCAGAGATTTAACGGGTGAAGATGTATTCGAAGTCGAGGTTACCGCAGTAAATGACGAACCGGAATGGATCGATGTTCCGGGTGACATCGCGCAAGACGAAGAGACACTGGTTGAATTCACAATCGTTGGCGAGGACGTCGATGGAGATGATCTAACGATAGCTTATGATCCCGGTGAAGATCCCGCACTTCCCGCTGCAGAAGAGGTATTTACGGATAACGGCTACGGTACAGCGGTTTTCTCGTGGCAGACAGACTTCGAGGACGCCGGCGATTACACCGCAACCTTCACGATATCCGATGCCCAGTACGATATTCCTATCGAAGTAAATATCTCGATCGGGGACGTGAATCGTGCGCCGGAGTGGGATTTCCTGCCGCCGGAGATCGAGCTCAATGAAACCGACACTCTGGAAGCTATAATTATCGGTCATGATCCGGACGGCGACGAGGTTGAAATCACATACGTATCCGACGATCTGCCCCAGGATAGTATTGAATTTACCGATAACGGCAACGGCACCGCTTACATTCTCTGGGAAACCAACTACAACGACGCCGGTGTCTACCATGCAACCGTTACCATCTCGGATTACCAATACGATACTGACCAAGAGGTAACCATAACCATATACAACGTCAACCGCACACCTGAATGGGTTGAGGTTCCGGAACCGATAAGCGTCCAGGAAGGCGAAACCATCCAGTTTACTGTAACTGGTACTGATCCGGATGACGATGAACTGACAATCACATACGATCCCGGTGCAGACCCGGCGCTTCCCGATAACGCATTTACCGACAACGGTGGTGGTAGGGGCGATTTCTACTGGGAAACCCAGGACGGCGATGACGGCGAGTACCTGGCGACATTTACTCTCTCCGACGACGATTTCGAGGTGGAAGCCCAGGTGATCATCGCAGTGGGCAATGTTAATCGTCCGCCTTACTGGGTTGAAATCCCTGATGTGGCGGAAGGGAATGAGAACGCCACTATCGAGTTCACGATCACAAGCGCCGATCCTGACACAGACGCGGTAACACTCTCCTACGCGTCGGAGGATATTCCCGAGGAAGCCAGCTTCGACGACAACATGGACGGAACGGGAACGTTCACCTGGGAGACCGGTTTCTACGATGCCGGTGAATACATTGCCACCTTCACGGTATCTGACGAGACATACGATGTCCCCCACGATGTTAGAATAATTGTGGACAACGTCAACCGTATGCCTGTGTGGATTGACATACCGGAGGAGGCAATCGTCGTCGATGAGGGTGTAGAGATTCAGTTCACTATTGAAGGTGACGATCCTGACGAAGACGACGAATTCTCCATTACGTACAATTCCGACAATCTACCCGAAGCGGTCCAGCTTGAAGATCACGGCGACGGCACAGCCACATTCACCTGGCAGACATGGTATCTCGATGCGGGAGACTACACCGTAACCTTTAACCTCAACGATGGTACAAATGAAGTGATCAGCGACGAGGTTGTTATAAACGTCAACGACAGAAATGCACCACCGCAATGGACGGATATACCGGAAGAAATTAACGTCAACGAGGGTACCTTAATTAATGTGACCATCGTTGCCGAAGATGTGGACGGCGACCAGATCACGCTTGCGTATAGATCGGACGACCTTCCGGATAATGTGCAGTTTACAGTTCGTGAAGACGGTACCGGAACTTTCGTTTGGCAGACGAACTATCGGGATGCCGGTAACTACCTGGCGATATTTACAGCCTCAGATGATGAGTTCAATGTAGAGATCGAGGTTCCGGTCAATGTAACCGATGTCAACCAGCCGCCGGTCTGGGATTATGCACCAAACCATGTGACGACGACAGAGGGACAGGACTGGTCATTAACCGTTCGTGGGAGTGATGTCGATGAGGATGAACTGTCTATCGAATACTCATCCGACGACCTGCCCGAAGAGGCAACGTTTGAAGATCACGGCGACGGTACCGGAACACTGTCCTGGCAGACGGATTTCAACGACGCTGGTAATTATGAAGCAGCCTTCATCATAACGGATAGAAACTTCGACGTCTCAACTATCGTGGCGATTGAAGTAACAAACGTAAATCGCGCGCCGGTATGGGACGACTACCCCTTAGACCAGATTGTGGTGCATGAGGATGACCTTGTCGAATTCGATCTGTCCGGTTACGATCCCGATGAAGACAATGTAACCATCACTTACAGCACACACGATCTTCCTGAAGTTGTAGAATTCAGTGACAACGGCACCGGCACAGGAAGTTTCTCGTGGCAGACAGCCGCCGGTGATGAGGGTGACTATACTGCAACGTTCACCCTATCCGACGGCGACCTGAGGGCTGAAATCGACGTTGAAATAAGCGTCTCGCACATAAACCATTCCCCTTTCTGGGTGGATGTCCCGTTTTACGTAGACGGCGATCCGGGTGAACGGCTCTATATCGATATAGCCGGCGATGATCCTGATGAAGGTGACGAACTGAACTTATCCTGGTCGAGGGTGGGTTACATACCTGCCGGAGCCATTCGACACTTCACCGACAATGGCGACGGCACGGCAACGCTTCAGTTTGAAACCGATGAAGCGGGAACCTACATAATTGAGTTCCACCTGTCAGACGCCGAATTCACGGTCGATGAGGATATCTACATCATAATCGGCGACCAAAACATACCACCTCATTGGGTAACCGACTTCCCGCTTAATTACCGGGTCAACGAGAACACCCTGATCGGATTTTCGGTCGCAGGTGAAGACCCCAACCAGGACGACGATTTAACGATCACCATGACCTCGGATAACCTGCCTGAAGGTGCGGAATTTACAGATAACGGCGACGGTACGGGGGACTTCTTATGGCAGACTACATGCGACGACGCCGGGTACTATGTCGTTACGTTTACACTCTCGGACGGTGAATATGAGAGGTTCGGCGAAGTTACTATTACCGTCAACAACATGAACCGCACTCCAGTATGGGAGGTGTTACCGGGATCCTGGGCTGGCGACGAGAACACACTTATGCAGTTCTCAGTACGCGGTAGCGATCCTGACTGCGAGGACCTGACTATAACCTTC
>CAYYHI010000024.1:0-6050 GCA_964471745.1 uncultured bacterium
GTATCCTTGACTGGAACCAGTACTATGATCCGGACTTCTTCACCGGCTATGGATATGACATTCCAGTTACGGTTTCAAATGTAGGTTCAACGACGCTTGAAGTCTCTGATGTCTCCTCCACAGAAGAGGGCGATCCCCATTTCACGTCCGACGTTGAAGGAGTGCTTGCAATCGAACCTAGGGAAGAAGGCGTGGTGATGCTCACGTTCTATTCCGATGCTGCTGAAGAGTATGGGGGTGAAGGTAATGAACTCTATATGGTTTTCCATTCGAACGATCCCCTCGATGAAGAGATCTCTGTGCCTGTGCATGCCTTCCCGATACTTCCGCCGGTATTTTTGGTGGAGCCTGATGAGATCACGACTGAAATCGCCATACCCGGCAGCGGACAACACACCTTGACTGTCACCAACCAGGGTGATTCGGAACTAAATCTAACCATCGACTACGAGATACTGCAGGAACCGGGTCGAGATGACCGGAGTGTCCGCACTCTACGCAGCATCAGTGGAGATGGTCCCAGGCGGGACGAAGCCGGTGATGTGCTTTATACCGTCCAATCCCCCATAGGCGCCGACCAGTACAAGAACCTCGGCTTCGATGCGGAGAACAACTGGATGTGGCATAATCAGTACTATTCGCCAAAACGTACTGTTGCATTTGACCTCGATGACGAAATGAACATCGTTGCCGATTGGAATTTGGGAGCTACAAATCCAATGGACATAGCGGTTTACGATGGTACTGTATACGTCATGACCCTTTGGGAACCTTTCGTTGGCAGGTATGATCTTAATGGTCAAAACCTCGGTAACCTGAACCTGAACCTGGATGGCAGCGATCTTAACGGTATTGCAATTGATTCTGAGGATGAACTGATCATTGCCGGTTCCGATAACTACGATAACCTCTATGTATTCGATCTCGAGGGTAATCGTATTGCCCAGATAGCCGACAACGTCTATGCTATGTGTGAGAATCGAACCTGGCACTCAATCGAGTGGGTGCCGTGGCATCCGGATGGTCAACTATGGGTGCATACTCAAGGGAGAGTCTATCAGATAGCCGTTGATGCCGATAGTTGGGAGTTTATCGGTGACCAGGCTGTCCAGAATTTCCAGACTCACACCGATAATGAATGGGGCGGTATGGCACATGATGGTTATGACCTGTGGGTATGTGCGCAAAACAGCCCGACTATCAATATCTATGACGATGGTGTAACTGAAATACACTGGTTGGTGTACGATCCGGACGAGGGAGACCTCGATCCGCATGCACACATGGATATCGATGTTACTCTGAACACTGATGGTCTTATTGAAGGAACTTATGAAGCCGATCTCATCTTCTGGTCGAACGATCCAAGATATGCTGAGGAGGGCTTTCGCGTAAACTTTCTATTGACCACCGTCGGTGAGGCGCATATCGATGCCGAGTGGCTGCCTGGTTATGATGATGAACCTGCCCAGGTGGACTTCAATGTGGAGTTTGATCCGGATCTATTTACCGCCGTGGAGTACCGCATACCGGTGACGATCATGAATGTCGGAACGGCTGTATTGGAAGTCACTGATATTGTTTCTGATGAGGAGGGCGATCCGGTTTTCACTGCGGAACCGACTGAAATGTCGATTGCGCCCGATGGTGAAGAGATCGTCGATTTTATCCTCGAAACACCCGAGGGCGCCGACGGCGAGTATGATTTCGATTTGATAGTCTATTGTAACGACGCCGACGAGGAGGACCAGGAATATCATATCATTGTTTTCGCAGATGCGAGCAATCCTCCGGTGGTCACAGTCGATCCGGATGAAGTGCTGGACGAGCTTGTAACCGGTGGGATTGCGCATCATGATGTCGCAGTCGGCAACGAAGGCGGAGCACAACTTAGGTTCACCGTTGAGACAGAAATTACGTCCGAACCCGGACGTGATGCCGGCGTTCGGACGCTTCGACGTACAGGTCGCGCTTTAGGTCCGCGTCGTGATGACGTTGAAGATCTTGCGGTTCTCATTCTAATGAACCAAGCAGGCTGGGGTGGCGAAGCCAACAGTCCCGCTGCAGAGATGCTCGAAATAGAGCAGATCGACGTGATTAACTCCGATCAACTCGGTGATGTCGACCTGGGTGACTACGACGTGGTTATCACTTCTGACAACCAGAACGCTGCCTACTACAATACGTTGAACGGCAATGTGGAGGCGTTCGAGGATTACGTCGATGGCGGCGGTAAGATGGTCTTCCAAATAGCATGCAACTCCGGTGTGCTGTCCCAACTGCCGGGCGGCGTTAGTGAAGACAATACCGCCACTGACGGCGCAAACGTGATCGAGGATGGGGCGGATCGCGAGAACCCGCTTCTGGCTGGCGACCCGGAGGACGAGGAAGATAACTTCGTTGATCGGCTTACCGGAGGTTCATGCAGCCACGGAGCGATGGCGCGAGCTGATTTCGAAGACAACGACGAAATTGACGACCCGCAGATCTTCTATATCACTGAAAACAACCAAAACCGGGTCACCATCGCGACTTACGGTTTCGGACGGGGTATGGTCTGCGGGACGTCGCTCACCGTTTCGGCACACTGGAACTTGTGGGATCAGGGGGGCTGGGAGGGACGCTGGTTCGCCCGTAATCAGTACCTGTGGGCGGACTGGTGCAGCAGCGGCGTCTGGATCGTAGTTGAACCGTCCGAAGGCACCGTCGATGCAGGCGCCGATCCGGTCATTCTCGATCTAATCCTCGACGCTCACGGGCTTGAGGAAGGTGACTACGAAGCCATAGTGCACATCCTGTCGAACGATCCGGTTACGCCCGATGCCGTCGTTGACGTTGCACTCAGCGTCACCGGAGCGCCGGATCTGACACTCGAATGGGATCTCGGTTACGTTGAAGATCCGTTTGAGGACAGCATTCTCGACTGGAACCTGTATTACGATCCGGACTTCTTTACCGGTTATGAGTATGACATCCCGGTAACTATGAGAAACGAGGGAGTTGCTACCCTTGAGGTTTCAGAAGTCTCCTCCACCGAAGAGGGCGCCACGCACTTTACTTCCGATCTTGATGAGACAATCGAAATTGCACCGGATGATGAAGCGGTGGTAATCCTGACGTTCTATGCGGATGAAGCCGGCGAGTATCCGAGCGGGGAAGACGAGCTGTTTATGGTTTTCCATTCCAACGATCCACTGGAAGACGAACTGTCGGTGCCGATACATGCAGACGTCATCGATCCGCCGAACATTACGCTTGACCCGGTGGAGATCGAGGATAACCTGCTAACCTTCGGTAATGCGAATCACCTCGTCACGGTCGGCAACAACGGCGGTTCAGTTCTGCGTCTTGAAGCCGAAATCGAATTGGTTGAGGAGGGTGAAGGACGAGATCGTGATGTCCGCCAGGCTCGTCGTATAAGCGACAGCTACGGACCTCGACGCGACGCCGCGAGCGATCTGATCCACCAGTTCACACCGCCGAACGGTCGTGCGAGCTACTACAACGCTGGACTGGCGTGGGATGATGTCAACGAATGGATGTGGATTACCGAATGGAGCAGTCCCTACCGGGTGGTGGCTGTCGATCCCAACAACGACTACAGTTCGCCGCGCTCGTTCAACGCCGCCGGTGGCTGTATGGGCGCCGGCTGGCACGATGGTGTTCTGTACATTGTCAACTGGTCAAATTGGTATCTCTTCCGTTATGACACCGAAGGCAACCGTCTGGATGACCTGAACATGGGGATTCAGCCGACAGCTTGCACGGTCAGCGCCGAGGAGGGCTGGCTGTTTGTGATGGACGTCTCCGGCAACCGCGATATTCGCGTATTTGACATCAACAACGATTTCGAACAGGTCGGCATTATAGATAATTACCGCGGTATGATAAATGACTATTGGTCGCGTAGCATATTATGGGTTGACCGGCACCCCGATGGTCAGCTCTGGCTCAACACCCAGCGAAACGGACAGGGCAACAACGGCAATACTGCCTGGCAGGTCTTGGTCGATACAGACGATTGGAGTGCTGTCGAACTTGTGCAGAGCATCGACACCTGGACGGAAGGCAGTGGACAGGAATGGGATGGTCTCGGGCATGACGGTCATAACCTCTGGGCTTCACAGTACGGTTCTGCGGACATCCGTGTATATGACGACGGTGTTGCTGAACGTAACTGGTTGACCCTGTGGGAGGGGGATCTTGAGAATCAACAGATTCCCGAAGACTGGATCAGGGTGCGGGGGCATTACTATATCGAACCGGACAACGAAATGCTCATGACCGCCCGTTTGGATGCATCCGATCTGGAGCGCGGTGATTACCAGGCAATAATACACTTCCTCAGCAACGATCCAACCGAAGACGAGGGCGACGTCGAATGTCCGGTTCTGTTACACGTCACAGATGCGCAGGATATCGAAGTCACCTGGGAGGGTGAATACGGCTATCCGGATCTGCTCGACTGGAACCTGGCGTACGATAACGTCCTCGTTGCACAGCCATACGAGATGACAATCGTTGTAGAGAATATCAGTCAGGACGTTACGGATCTCAACATCAGCGATATTGTTACAGACGATGAGGATTTCATCGTCGATCCAACTGAATTCACACTTGAACCGGGGGCTTCTCAGGAGGTGGTTATCACCTTCGAGGCGGACGGGGACGCCGCCGGTGAGTATGACGCTCAATTGTATATCTTCTCCGATGATCCCGATGAAGATGAGTTTGTGATTGATATGCACGTCAATGCTGTATACGATCTGCAGATAGTGCCCGATCCGGAATCGATCTCTATGGAGCTTATGACCGGCGAAACCGACGAAATAATCCTGAATCTCACCAACGAGAGCGATGACATCCGGCGTTTCCGGCTCAGTCATGAAATACTCAGCGAGCCGGAGCGTGATGACGATTACGAGCGTGTGCTGCGCCGCATCGACCGGTTTCAGGGTCCAAGCCGTGACGCGGCGGGCGATCTGGTCGATGCGTTCGACGAGCCAGTCGGTGGGATCAGCCGGTACAAGGGTTTAATCTGGGACGCAGAAAACGAGTGGATGTGGATATCGCACTATTCCAGCCCCTACCAGTGCTGGCCCGTCGATCCGAACAACGGGTACGAACGCGTCGACGGCGAGGGATGGAACGCGCCGGCAGGTCAGATGTCCGGAGTTATGGCTGATGGTGAACTCTATATCGTCAGCTCGATTGGTGACTGGTACGTGTATCGCTTCAACCTGCAGGGTCAGAATCTCGGTCGTGTAAACACACCCTTCCAGGTTAATGGCGTGGGGTACAGCGCTGATATGGAGCTTATGTTCTTTATGAACAGCCAGGATAACATGAACATTCACGTTTACGAGTTCAACGGTGCAGGTAGCTTGGGTGAGCATGTCGGGACCATCAGCAACTACCGCCAGATGTTCAACAACTGGTGGTCGCGCAGCATGTGCTGGGTGGACAAGCATCCAGATGGTCAGCTCTGGGTAAATACTCAGCGCAATGGAGGGGGAGATCAGGGCAACACGGTTCATCAGATATTGATCGACACGGATGACTGGAGTGCGGTCGAGCGGGTTCAACAATTTGACACTTATGTCGGCATTAACGGTCAGCAGTGGGATGGTATTGCCCATGACGGCTACAATCTCTGGTCGTCAAGTTATGGTTCGGATGAGATCCGTATCTATGACGACGCTATCGTCGAAATGTACTGGCTGATGTATGATCCCCGGGAAGGTGAAATCCAGGGCGGCGAGAACAGGGTAAGAGTGATCGTTACGCTTGACGCAACCGGTCTGGTCGGCGGCACGTATGAAGCGATGCTGCGGATATTCTCACCCGATGAGGATTTCAGCGAGGTTGGAGTGCCTGTTACACTGAGCGTGACCGCCGCAGCAGACATCGCCGTGTACTGGGACGAGGAGATCGGCTATCCGGATGTTGTCGATTGGAACGCCGGAGTCCAGTTATTCTTCGGTTTCGAGTATGACAGAACTCTTACTGTGGAGAACAGCGGCGTGCTGCCGCTTGATGTCGATGAGATT
>CAYYHI010000024.1:6060-11086 GCA_964471745.1 uncultured bacterium
AGATTTTATCTGATATGGAAGTTTTCAGCGTCCAACCTGCAGCCATAGAAGGTCTTGATCCGTCCGGTGAGGTCGATGTTGTTGTAACCCTCGAAACCCAGGAAGCCGGCGTCTACGATGGCGTCTTGACGTTCCTCAGTAATTCCGAAGCACATCCGGTCCTTGAGGTTGCTCTTCACGCCGAAGTGTTGGCACCGCCTATGATTCAGGTTGATCCTGAAAACATTACGACGACGCTGGGCTATGGTGATAAGGAAGATCATATCGTTACAGTGAGCAACAACGGTGGCGCATACCTGGACTGGGCAGCGGATGTTGAGATCACTCAGGAGCCGGAGCGTGATGTTCGTGCGGCACGCCTGATTCGCCGAATCGATAGTGCGAATCAGGCAATGGGTTCCCAGCGAGACAATCGCAGTGAACCGGACGATATGGACTACTTCTGGGTTGACAGCGATGAATATGAGTGTCCCGAGTTTGAATGGATCGAGATCGAGGAGTGGGGTGACACGCGTGAATTCCACCTCGACGATGATGCAAACACCGGCGCTGTTGATCTCGGTTGGACCTTCCCGTTCTGGGATCGAGAATTCGACCGGATATTCGTCGACACCGACGGTTACATGTCATTTACATACGCGGGGATAGCTTATGATCTTCCTGTTGGGAATTACCCGTTGCAAGCGGGAGATGGTTCAGTAAACAACACGACCATTGCTGTCTTCCAGGATGACAACATGGCAGGAACGGATATTTACACCTGGACGAATGAGGAAGACCATGCCATCATCACCTGGCACGGCAATCACCAGTATCATTTTCAGCTTTTATTATATGATACCGGTCTGGCTGTCATGCAATATGGTCCCAACATCGAAGCGAACACCGGTTTAGTCGGCGTGAACCTCGGCGACGGTGAGCACGGCTGGTACATACACGGACGTGATAATGAATATACATTCGAGGGTCAGGTGATTGCCTTTTGTAGTTCTGATGCCTGGATACAATGGATTTCTGTTGATCCAGAGGAGGGCACGGTCGAGCCTGATGCGTCAACTGAAGTCACCGTGACACTGGATGCCGGTGACCTGCCCGCCGGAGACTATGCAGCCGATCTGCACTTCACATCGAATGATCCGGAGAACGATGATATAGTTGTCGAGGTTGTAATGCACATTCTGGAACTTCGGGATTTGGTGCTGTCGCCCACCCCATTTGACTTCGGTGAGGTTTTCATCGATGAATCGTTAGAATTGCCGTTGAACGTTTCCAATGCGGGAAACGCGGATTTAACGGTTTCGGATATGGTGATCGCGGGGGATTGGTTCAGTGTCGATTTCCCGGGTGAGTTTGTACTGGAGCCCGGCGAAGACCTAGACGTGATGTTGACATTTGCACCGGAAGAAGGTGGTCTGTTCGAAGGAACCCTGACTGTAACATCCGACGACTCAGATGGGGAGGAGACGATGCTCGACCTTATCGGCAGGAGCCGTCAGCGGATGCCGAACATCTATGTAGACCCGGTATCACTGGACTTCGGCGAGGTATTCGTCGGCGCTTGGGAGGATTTGATATTCACGATCGGTAACGATGGCGATGGACCTCTGAACGTTACCGATATTCAAGTTGAGGGTGATTACCTCAGCGTTGACTTCGAGGAACAATTCGTCGTCGATCCGGGTGAACGACACGATGTAACCGCAACTTATGCACCGGAAGCTGCAGGAGAGGTTTACGGGTTGATAACGATTGTTTCGGTTTACGAAGAGGAGGAGGATGAATACTACGTCGAGGTCGCCGGCGTCGGTATTGAACCGCCGGAAATAGTGGTTGCGCCGGATATTGTTGAAGTTATGTTGGAGTTCGGGGAAAGCCAGGATCATGTTGTCGAAGTGCAGAATCAGGGAGAATCCGATCTGATCTGGAATTCAGAGCTTGATATCACCCAGCAGCCCGAACGGGATCGCCGCGTTGTGCGCAATGCCCGTCAGATTCGCCGTATCGGTCCGGCGAGGACGGCTCCCGAGACAGTAATTGATACTCCGAGCGAAGCAGTCCAGTTGGCGGTTAAGCGTGGTGCAGCCACTCCGTCTGAAACTGCCGAATGGAAGTTGTATCTAACTGAAATAGAACAAAATGCACGGCAGCCGCGTCGGGACAGGCGCGGTGCACCGGATGATTTTGGCTATGAGTGGCGTGACAACGAGGAGGGGGATGGTCCCGATTACGAATGGATCGACATTAGTCAGATTGGACAGCGTCTGAATGCGTGGGACGACTGGAACAGCGGCGCGCTCGGTCTCGGATGGGACTTCCCTTATTACGATCAGCAGTATAACGCAATCCGCGTCTGTTCCAACGGTTGGGTAACCTTGAGTAATTACGGCGGTCGGGACATCAGTCTACCCCAGCCAGTCAATGAAAATGACCCCAATGCGCTGTTCCTGATCAACAACTATGATCTTAATCCGGGCGCCGGCGGAGCGATCTATTTCTGGTCGAACGATGAGGACTTAACGGTCGTCAGTTGGATCGATGTGCCCAGGTACGGCAACAACAACGTACGTTCGACATTCCAGATAGCGCTGTTCGGCAACGGTTTGATCAAGTACCAGTATGGCACACAGCAGAATGTCGACGGTTCCGAGAGCAATGTCGGTTATGAGGATCCGGACGGACAGCTTGGCGCGAGCATCATCTACCGCGAGGCTGACCGCATCTATGAAGGACTGGCTGTCGGCATCGGTACGGAGGGTGTACTCTGTCCCTGGCTGTCTTGGCAGCCGCTTGAAGGCGTCGTAACGCCCGACGATACGATGGATGTCGTCATGACGCTTGCCGCCGGAGATCTTGCCGCTGGTGACTATGCGGCGGATCTGCATATACTTTCCAACGATCCGCAGAACCCGGATGTCGCGGTTAATGTAACATTGACTATTGAGGAGCTGATCGACATCGCTGTATCGCCTGAGTTTCTCGATTTTGGAGACATCCTGGTCGGTTCTGAGCGGGATTTGATCCTGACTATCATCAACACCGGAAACGCTGATCTGACCGTTTCGGACATCTCGGTCGACGACTACAATAATTTCAGTGTGGATTTCGAGGGAGAGTTTGTCGTAGAACGGCGCGGTGAGCGGGATGTAACCGTTACGTTCACGCCTGTAGACGAAGGTGAATTCGGGACAACGCTGACGATTTCATCGAACGACCCGGACGAGGGGAATCTGCCTGTCAACCTGATCGGCAGAGCTCACTATCCCATTCCGGTTATGACCGTTTACCCCGATACGCTGGATTTTGGTGTGGTGTTTACGGGCTACGCTGAGGATCTGACGCTGACCTTCGGCAACGAGGGGGAAGATGATCTGACTGTGACGGATATAATAACCCCGGGTGATTACCTCAGCAGCGGTTTTACGGAAGAATTCACGGTTACGCCAGGTGACAGCCAGGTTGTAACTGTCTCGTTCACCCCGGGTGAAGAGATGACGTTTGAAGAGACCATAATCATATCATCCAACGATCCGGAGTATCCAAATGGTTATTTTGTAATCTCCTATGGATCGAGCTTCAATCCGCCGGTGATGGTTTTGGACGATGATGCCATCCGGATGAACCTGACTTATGACGAGAACGGCGATGACAGTCGCATCCTGGCAAATAACGGCGAATACAACCTGTTCTGGGAAACGGAGCTTGAGATAATCAGGGAGGTTACTGAAGGCAGAGACTGGGTGTTGTGGGAGCCACAGGAAGGTGAACTCGAACCGGATACGGATGTGGAAATAGTCGTTACGCTGAGCGCTGAAAACCTGGAAGAGGGATCCTACGATGCAAACCTGCATTTCCTGTCCAACGATCCTGAAAATCCCGACCAGACGATTTACATCCGGCTGAATGTCAGTGAAGTGCCTGATATTGCCCTGTCGTATGAGTCGCTTGACTTCGGAGGTGTTGAAGTTGGAGAGAGCGACGATATGATATTGACTATTTACAACGACGGCGGCGGTACTTTAACTGTATCCGACATCACCGTTGGAAGTGATGATTTCTCCGTTGATTTTGAATGGGAACTCGAGATAGCCCCCGAAGACAGTGAGGAGGTTACTGTGACGTTCTCCCCGTTGTTGCTGGGCGAGATAATGGACACTCTGACAGTTTATTCCAACGATCCGAACGAAGATCAGGCGATGGTTCCCATGACAGGTGAGGGATTGGGCGCGGTTATTGACGTATCGCCGGAAATAGTAAACTTCAGAGAGGCTTTCATCGGCGAGGAGGAAGAGTTACCATTCCATATATACAACATGGGCAACATCGACCTAATCGTGTCCGATATCACGGCTGCTGGGGATTATTTCAGCGTTGATTTCGATCATGGTTTCAGCGTTGCGCCTGGAGACAGCCAGGATGTGGCGGTGATTTTTGCACCAGAAGAAGAAGGTGACATGCGGGGGCTTGTAACCATTGTCACCAACGATCCGTTCCTGGAGCGTGACTACGAGGTTGGACTGTTGGGTGTCGGCGTCGAACCGCCTCGCCTCGTTGTTGATCCCGACGCAATTGAGACGTTCCTGACTTTCGACGAACGGCATGATTACCTGATAACTCTTGCCAACGAGGGTGGCTCGAACCTGATCTGGGCAACCGAATTTGAGGTTACCGAAGAGCCCGGGCGTCTGATGGGGCGGGACTTGGGTGCGCGCGTGTTGCGTCGCATCGGACCGGCGCGGGCAATTGTGAGTCCAAGCGTCGCAGTTCAACGAGCGGTCAAGTCCGGTTCGGCTTCGGCTCTGGACCTGATGAAGTGGAACAGCTATTTGACCAGGATTGAAAATGACGGCAGCCGACCGCGCCGTGATCGGCGAGGTGCGCCGGATGATTACGGCTACTTCTGGATCGACAGCGACGAATACGGCGATCCTGATTATGAATGGATCGACATCACTGAAACCGGTCAACGCCTCGATCCCGATGACGACTGGATCAGTGAAATCCTGTGGCTGAGGTGGAACTTCTCCTG
>CAYYHI010000024.1:11096-26532 GCA_964471745.1 uncultured bacterium
GTATGGTCAGGAGTACGGAACAGTCAGAGTCGGCTCCGACGGCTGGCTCACTTTCGACCGGGACTACGATGAGAGTCCTTCCATTCTACCGCGTCCACCCAACGAGGGCGAGCCGAATCCGACGCTGTTGGTTAACAATCTCGACCTCGACCCGTCACGCGAAGGCGAGATATATTTCTGGACAGACCGAGAGGATATGGCGGTTGTCAGTTGGATCGACGTTCCCAGGTACCGGAATGACCGCGACCGAACTACATTCCAGGTAATATTGAACGGCAGCGGGATCGTCAAGTACCAGTTCGGTCCACAGCTAAACTTGAACGGTGGGCGCAGCAACGTCGGCTATGAAAGCCATGACGGCAGATACGGTTCGAGTATAATCTACCACGAAGCAGGTCGCATTCAGGAAGGATTGGCGATTGCGGTTATCCCGTCGGGTGGAAGGGCGGAAAGCTGGATATCTCTGGATCCGGCAGGTGGTCTGATCGAACCCCATGATGAACAGGAGGTCGAAGTAATCATGGATGCCGGAAACATGAGCGAGGGTGATTATGCCGCCGAACTGCATATCCTGTCGAACGACATAAGTAATGATGACTACGTGGTTGATATTACTGTGCGCGTGGGTAACATGCCCAATATCGAGGTCGTCCCCGAGCTGCTCGACTTCGGCGAGGTTGAGACCGGCAGACAAGCCCGTTTGGATTTCACCATCGGCAACACCGGTGATGAAGACCTGACGGTTTCGAGTATATATGTCGAGGGCGATTATTATAGGGTTGAGTTCGACGGCGAGTTCATCGTCAGACCCGACGAGGATCACGATATAATGGTTACATTCGAGCCGGAAGGCATCGGCGAACTCGAAGCGACAGTTGTGATCCTGTCAGATGACCCGAATGAGGAGGAAGTGTATGTCGGTCTGCTTGGTGTCGGTCTTGGCGAAGGCTGGTTCATATACGACGATGGTCAACAACACGGCATCACGGAAAACCTGCGCAATTACTATTCGCGGACGACGTTCACATCAATGGGAACGTTCGAGCTGCGGTCGGTACGCATTATGCCGTTCAACGACGGACCGAATCCCAACGCACCATGCTATATCTATATCTTCAGTGAAGATGAGTACAACAACCTGGACGATGTGGTATGGGCAACCAGGATCAACCAGTTGGAACCTTGGGATGATAGGGACTTTGAGGCAAACTGGATCGAACTCCGCCTGCCGGAGGAACGGTGGACCAGGTTCGGTCAGGGCGAGCATTTCAGCATTATTTACGGGATGGCTCCCGGTGGTCCATACCGCCAGGAACAAGGTTACGGCTGGTGGAACCTATTCGATGCGGAATCCAGGTCTGGCAGGAGTTTCGTATCCACAGCGCTGGTAAGCGACCACCGACGCTGGGAGGAAGGTCAATTGAACGGCGATCTGTTCATACGCGCCGGTGGTGAATTCCTCTATACCGAGCCCAACAATCCGCCCGAATGGAACTACATTTACTACCCTGTCATCGTCGAAGACGGCGACCGGATCCAGTTCACGGTTGCCGGTAGCGATCCAGATGAGGATGACGAACTTGAGATAAGATACTATTCCCATGACCTGCCGAATAACGTTGAATTCACCGACAACGGCGACGGCAGCGGGACATTCGTGTGGCAGACGCCATATAACATATCCGACAGATACACAGCCCGTTTCGCGCTGACGGACGGTGACATGGAAGTTGTAACCTATAGATATATCCAAGTGAACGACGTCAACCATCCTCCGGTGTGGGTCGACCCACCGGAAGTTGTTGAGGTTATCGAAGGCGATCGACTCGCGCTGTTTGTCGTCGGTATGGATCCCGACCGCGACCGGGTGCGCATCAGGTATAGCTCCGACGACCTGCCCAGAGATGTTGACTTTTCCGATTTCGGATACGGCAGAGCCGCATTGTACTGGAAACCGGGCTATGATGACGAGGGTGAATACTCAGCGCTCTTCACCATATCAGATGGCGAGCATGAGGTTGATGCAGAAGTAGGGATCGTTGTCAGCGAGAGTAACCGCGCGCCGGTGTGGACAAGCTATCCGCGGGATAATCGTGTCGTCGGCTATATTGATCAAGAAGTAGCCTTCAGCCTGATCGCTGAAGATCCCGAGGGTGGAGATGTTGAGCTTAGTTGGGAGTATGCCGGAGAACCGCCAGGCGAGCCTGAGGTTGAAGTGATCCTGGACGGTGGAAGGGCACAATTTGTGATGACGCCGGACAGGTTTGAACATGGCGATTACTTCGTGCGGTTTACCGCATCGGACGGCGCTGTCGAATCGATTATCGATATCGGGGTTCAGGTTTACCCCTATCATTTTCTCTACATGAACACCGGCAGCGCGCACACCATCCGCCTTGACCGCGTGGTTTATTTCGGTTACGACTTGATGGGAGAAGGGAACGGCGGGGAAGGTGAGTTGGAAGGGGAGCCCAGTTGTGACGAGATCGGAGTATTGACGCCTGACGAAGTTGTCGCCGGCGTTTACCGGTTCAACGACCCTGACCAGCCCGGGATTATGGTCGCCTGGGGTGACATACGTTACACTGATGAGGTCGAGGGGTTCCAGTACCGGGATGAATTCACGTTCCTTTACTGGGATCACGACTTGGACGTCGAGTATCCGGTGCGGTACGAGATCCGTGCCGGAGCGACGAGATGGCGCTGGAACGGCTTCACAATCATGCAACTGTTCATCGGACCGGACCTGGATGCAGATGCCTACCAGCACGACTTCGGTCAGGCGTTCGTCGGTCAGGAAGTTAGCTGGGATGTCACTTTCACTTCGACCGGTTCGCAAACTGTGGAGAATATTGAGCTTGATTTCGAAGGTGACGGCTTCAGAATCGATGATTACGACCCGGTCGATCTGGAAGTTGGCGAGGAGTTGCCGGTTACGGTTACGTTTGCACCTGAGAGCGTTGGGGAACACACCGCAATCCTGCGCGCCCTTAGCGGAGAGCTGGAGTTCCTGACGATAGATCTGAGCGGGGTTGGCATTCATGTCGATCATTTCGAGTTTGATGTTACAGGACATCGTCATCAGATCGAAGTGCTGCAGGCAAACCTGGATGGTGAACCGCTCGCGGACGGCGATGAAATCGGCGTCTATACACCTGACGACTTATGCGCAGGTGCGGCGGTTGTCAGCGGCGATGGTCCATACATGCTATCCGCTTGGGGGGATGACCCGGAGACCGGACCGGTGGACGGTTTCGGCGCTGGTGAGGAGTTCAGTTTCAAGTTCTGGGATTCGGATGCTGACCGGGAATATACTGCATCGGCGATGTTCTTAAGCGGACCGGAAACATGGCAGGAGAATGCGACTTCGATGGTTATCCTCCAAGTCAGCGAGAGACACTTTGACTGGATTGAGACCGAGTATACACACCATCTACAAGTTGATTGCGTTGAACTGCGCGAGATCGGGGATCGTGAAGCCGAATGGCTGGACGAGGGCGACGAGATTGCAGTTGTTACGCGGCGTGGGCTGATTGCCGGTGGTTTCCACGTCGAGGAACATGAAGGACCCTACGAGTTCGATGCTTACGGTGATGACCCGGAAACCGAATACATCGTCGAGGGATTCCTCGAAGGTGAACCGATGTATTTCCGGATCTGGAGAGGTGAGGATGCAACCGAATACCTGGCTCGGGCTGAATGGCAGAACGGTGACGGCACCTGGACATCGGGCGGTGAAGATCGGCTCACTCTGCATGTAGCTGCCGGCAACAGAGCGCCGACCTGGAGACCCGTCGGACGAGTAACCGGTCGTGAGAACGAGGAACTCGCATTTTCTATCGTTGCGATCGATCCCAACGAAGACCCGGTCAGTCTTCGGCTGACTGAGACGGATCTGCCACCCGATATAAGCTTCGTGGAAATCGGTGACGGCAGCGGTCAATTCACATGGACGCCCGACTTCGAGGAAGCAGGACAGTACAGCGCTCAGTTTGAGGCTTATGACGGCTGGGATTATTCGCAACTCGTTGTGCGGATATTCATTCAGAATGTCAACCGTCCGCCAACCCTTGCGGAGATCGGTGACATTGAAATCATGGAAGGTGAACCGTTCTCCCTTATACTGGAGTTGGCGGAGGAGGAGCCGGACGGTGATCGCGTGGCGTTCTCGGCAGAAAACATACCCTACGGCGCGTCGATGGAGGAAAACCTGTTCCACTGGACGCCCAACAATGACCAGGCAGGTGAGTACGAGGAGATAACCTTCCGCGTTACCGATTTCGGTCAACCGCCGCTTTCGGATGAGGAAACTGTCACCATCTCTGTAGAAAACAGTAATAATCCGCCATACTGGCGTCCGGTTTTGCCGATCACAGCGCGTGAAGTAATGCGAGTATTGTTTCCACTTCAGGCGTACGACCGGGATGAAAGAGAAGGTCAAGGTGAAGGTGATCTGGAACTCACGTCTGGTAACCTGCCGGAAGGCGCCCAGTTTAGAGACCTCGGAGGTGGTATAGGTTCGTTTACGTGGCAAACAGATCGTCGATCCGCCGGTGTATATCATCCGTACTTCGTGGCGTTTGACGGCGAATTACGGGATACCCTGGTTGTTGATATTACGATCACCAATTCAAATCGACCGCCCATATTGGAGCATATCGAAGACCAGACGGTTATGATAGGCGATACACTTGACTTGCCGATCTCCGCCACCGACAGCGACCCGGGTGATCAGGAAGAATTGGTGCTTGCCGCAGGAAATCTACCGGAAAGCGCCCAGTTCGAAGATCTGGGAGCAGGCGAGGGCAGGCTCTACTGGATACCGTCCTTTGGCGAACGGGGTGTTTATCCGGAAGTGATAATCACGGCGACTGATCCAAATGGTACAAGCGACCGCGAAGAGTTTGTGCTAACAGCAAGTGTGGTCGACAATGACCCACCGCTCATCACTGATGTCTATCCGGATAATGAAGATACGGTTCAGTCGAATATGCCCTATATTCAGGCACGTATTCTCGATTACTTAAGCGAAGTGGAAACGATTCAGTTCTCCTATGATAATGAAGATTATGATGACTGGGAATACGATGATGAGACCGGTGAGTTCCGCTGGTGGTACGACGGTCGTGTAGCTCAAGGCGAGCATCGGTTTATGATCCGCGCTATTGATACCTATTGCAACACGGCTGTCCTCGCCGTCCGGTACGTCGTGGACAGTCACGCCGGTGAAATCGATATCGATGAGCTTCCGGAGTATACGAGGCGCTCGCCCATATACATCGAAGGATCATGTGAATCGCTGCTGTTTGTCCAGTTATGGCGGGATAACGATATGATACAGGAGGGCAGAGCCAACCCGGCGGGAAGGTTCCTGTTCCGCGATGTTCCACTGAATACAATGAATACGTTCACGGTGACCGGTTATGATTTAATGAGCAATGTTGCCACACCGGACTGGGTTAGTATAATGCTCGATATTTTCCCACCTGAGATAGAGATGATATCGCCGCTCGAATGGAGCGCATCCACCACGCCGGAGATCATCGTCCGTGTTGAGGATTATGGTATCGGTATCGAAATCGAGGGTGGAGGGTTCCAGCGTCAGGGAATTGTCCTGTTTCTGGACAACGAAAGGATCTTTGATTGGGAATACGAAGATGGTTACCTTCATTACCAGGTTGAGGAAGCTCTTGACGAGGGCGAGCATATCATCGCCGTGGTTGCCGTCGATAAACTCGGAAACATGCGGGATGAACCTTACTGGCATATCTTCGGGGTTGACACCGAGCCGCCTTCGACCGAACATCCGTTCCTCGGCGAAGAGATTTATGCTATCAGTGATCGGAAACCCACGCTGACCATTCCCGTCTACGACCCGCTTCCTACAAGTGGAATTGAGTCCGACTCAATCCTGTTGATCCTGGATGATGAAGAGCTCGACTTCGACTGGTACGAGGTTGACAAGGCGGTGACATATGTGTTCCCTGAGGATGATTCCCTCGAACTCGGTGAGCATGATTTGTACTTTGCGGTATCTGATCACGCCGGGAACAGTTTCGAGGCTTCGGGTGAGTTCATCGTCGCGGATGTGGATGACGGGGACGCACCGTTCTTTGATAACTTCTTCCCGCCGCCGTTCGGTATTGCAGGTTGGGGAGGAGATGAAGGCGGCGATGCTGTAATGGATGGATCGGATGTTACCGGCGATACGGTGTCGTTTGTCATAGGCGACCTCGATGTCGGTGTGGATTGGGAGACGGTGCGTATGCAGATCATAGCCATCAACGATCCGGATGATCCGGGGGACAACGACACCACGGAAATATATTGGGAGGATATGGTCGCCCGGGTACCGCCGGGGCGTGTAATGGCTCCCATGCCGCGCCGTCAGCCGGGCGTGGAGCTTGCACCGACCGAGATGCCGGGGCTGGAGGAAGGCATCAACCAGGTCAACGTATTCGGAGCAGACGAGGAAGGTAACGATGGTGAAGAAGAATGGGAATTTTTCTACGATATTCATGACCCCGATCCGCCCGAGATCGATGAACCAGAGTCCGAGTACGTGACTGAGGCGGAAGTAACCATTACAGGAACAACAGCTTCAGATGATCCTGAATATGAAGAGGGTTACGAAAACAATCCGATCTTGCGGGTTTATGTCAACGGCGAAATGGTTGTTGAAACCGATGTGGATTACGATTCCGAGTATACTGTCGAGGAAGTTCCGCTTGCCGAGGGCGAGAACATCATCGAAGCAACTGTTGTCGATGCCGCCGACAACGAGTCCGACCTCAGCAACCAGATTGAGGTGTACCTCGATTTAACCGAACCGGAAATCGAGGACTTTGAAGCGACCGATGGACCTCACCTGGCGACCGGAATCCCTGAATTCACCGCCACGCTGATCGATCTCGACAGCGGGATCGATCCCGAAAGCATCCATTTTACGATAGACGAGCTCGAAGTACCTGCTGAATTCAACGAAGAGGAGAACCTGATGACAGCGCAAGTCGAAGAGGACAATGCGTTGGAGAACGGCGAATACACAGCGCAGCTTATCGTCTTTGACCTGGCGGGCAATTCGGACACGTCACACTGTGATTTCGACATCGACCTCGATCCGGTCGATCCCCCGCAAATCCTGACTTTCGCCAGCTTCACATGTATCAGCCGGGTATCGCTGACTGGTGAAGGTGAGGTCGGCACCGACGTCCTCGTCTTCCTGAACGACGAAGAGATCGGCGAGATCAGTCTCACTGATTCTGCCAACTTCGCCTTTGAGTACACGGCTCAAAACCTTCCCGACACGTCTTATGTCGATCTGATGGCATGCAATCCGGCAGGAACCGAAAGCGAGCACACCGACGCGGAGATGCTGGTTGTCGATAATGATCCACCCGCCTTCAGCGATGCCCATCCAGGCAACGGCGTTACAGTCGATGCAGAGACGTTGGAAGAGGTCAGCGTGTTTGTCTTCGACCTTATTTCCGGTGTTGAACCGGACAGCCTATCTTTGCGTCTTTGCGGTGAACCGTCTTTGTTTGATGTGGTTGAAACCGACAGCGGTTACTGGTTGACGGTTGACGTGAGCGGGATCGAATTTGAAGACGACGAAGCGGTTGAAGTCAGTATTGAAGCTTATGATCGGTCGATACCGCCCAACACCAGTCAGACAGCCTGGGAGTTTGTTACATCTGTCAGCCATCCACCGGTAGTCACACTGCCTGACACGAGCTTCAACGAGGATGAACAACTGACGCTCGATCTGCACGATTTCGTCGTTGATGAGGATAACTCATTCGACGAACTGGAGTTGATCGAAGAGCTTCTCCAGGGTGAGGTTGGAAATGCCGAACTGGAATATGACGAGGAGGAGGGCTTTCTCCATCTATCAGCCAACGAGAACTGGTTCGGAGATCTGCAGTTTGGGATTCAAGCGACCGATCCCGATGAGCTGTCCGACGCCGACACCGCGATGGTCGAAGTGCTGGGCGGCAACGATCCCCCTGTTCTTGGTGATATTCCTGCAGATACAACCATCTTTGTCGACCAGGAATTCACCATGCGGATCGAAGCTGAGGATATCGATCAGGATGACGAGTTGACGTTTGGCGATAATACCGACCTGTTTGAGATCAGCGAGGTTGGAGGTGAGATTTCATTTACGCCGTCGGAAGAGGAGCTGGGACAGCACGTTATCGAGATATACGTTACTGACAACGGCGGCGCCGGTGATACAGCCGTATTCTACCTCTATGTCGCCATGGAGAACGAACCGGTCGAACTGATCGAACCGATCGACGACGTTGCGGTGGACGAAGATTCCGATCCGTTCGTGTTCGCGGGTCTTAACGAGGTGTTCAACGATCCTGAAGGTGCGGATATTAACTATTCCGTTGAATACGGCGATGGAATTATGATTGACATCGACCGGGAAACCAACGAAGCTGAAATACGGCTCGACCCTGACTTCTTCGGCGAGGTTGAAGTAATCGTAATCGCTGACGACCTTGCCGGTTCGCAGGTCGCGGATACATTTACGGTCGATGTCCTGCCGGTGAATGATCCGCCACGCCAGGTGGGACTGCTGCCCTACGAGGTAGTAACACGTGAGAACTTGGGCAGGGTGGTTATTGCCGGTCTGGATACGGTCTTTATCGACGTCGATGAAGGTGAGATCGAGTACGATTGGGAAGGTGGCGAACACCTCGGCGTCGATATAAACGGAGACCTCGAGTTAAGCATAACTCCCGATGAAGGCTGGATGGGCGAGGAGACGTTCACACTAATTGTGGAAGACGGCATCGAGCCTGAAGGACGTAATCTCCGGCGGATCGCTTTCGAAGGCTGGCGGTTTAATCCCAATAACGATCAAGGAGCGCATCAACCTCGTCGGGATGAAGCTACCCAGATAGAGATCACCGTCGAGGTCAGGCGAATAAACCACCCACCGATTGCTGAAGTCGATGATCCCTATATCGTTAACATGGAGGAGGATCAGGAAC
This sequence comes from uncultured bacterium, assembly GCA_964471745.1. GTDB lineage: Bacteria > Electryoneota > AABM5-125-24 > Hatepunaeales > Hatepunaeaceae > CAYYHI01. The sequence goes on from CAYYHI010000024.1 coordinate 20,102, forward strand.
CGCTGGTCATCGAACCGCCGCTGGATGAGATGTTCTCCGATTCCGATCCGGATGAAATTCTTGAGATTACTTGGGATATTCTTGAAGGACCGATCCAGCTTTCGTTAGATGAAGCTGAAGAGCATATCATTGCCACCATCGTCGAGGAGAACTTCAACGGTGATTTCGACTACCCGATCGTATGCCGGGATTATGAAGATGAGGAGGTCGGATTGACGCTTGCCTTCCAGGTGGCTGCAGTTAACGACCCACCGGAGGTGGTTGAGCAGATTGACGACTTCGAATCAGAGGAGGATGCCGATCCGCGCCGAACGGATATTATCGATCTCGATAACATATTCTCCGATGTCGATGACGAGGAGCTTTCATACGGCATTGTGGAAGCGCCGGAAATGCTCAATATAGCTGTCGACGAAGAAGACAATATGCTGTACATCGAACCGGAGGATAACTACAATATCCCGGACGGTATGGAGATTACGGTTTACGCCGACGACGGTCACGGCGGTGAGAGGTTAGCAGGGTTCCGTACAGTTAGAAGTGTTGCACCTAAAACAGCAGCGCACGACGCCGGTCCGGTGCGTCAGTTGCGATCGATCAAACCTGAAGAAAAAGCAAATAGGGACAACGAGGCGGTGAGACAGTTGCGTTCTATAAGCGGCTGGTCGCAGTCGGCGCAGAACAGACAATCTGTTGGATCGTTCTTTGACGTGCCGCGCCGTGACGATACAGAAGAAGCCTCGTTCGTGCTGACAATCACCGCGGTCAACGATCCGCCGTACTGGCTCGAATGGGAAGGTCCGGTGATAGATGAAGTACAACTTTGCCAGCTAACTGTTGCTGCTGACGATATAGACCTGTACTTCGAGGGTGATGAGTTGACAGCTTCAGTGATCGACGATGACGGATTGTTCGATCGAGGCGCTGAATTTATGCCCGTTGGTGACAATGCATTCACGTTGATCTGGGAAACCGGTTACGATGACGCAGGAACCTATCATCCCGTTTTCGAGGTGGAGGATCTGGCGGGTGCTACCGACCGGATGACGGCTGAGATCGTGATTCACAATGTAAACCGCGCGCCACTCTATGATGACATCCCTGATACGGTGGAGGTGGATGAAGTCGAAGAGCTCGTGTTTACCATTGCGGGCTCTGACCCGGATGGTGATGATGTAACCATTGAAGCGAGCGAGGACGACCTTCCCGAGGGTTGGGAGTTCGATGACCACGGCTACGGTACTGGTGGATTTACCTGGACTCCTACCTATTATGATTCAGGTGTTTACACGATTCAATTCACAATCAGCGACGGGGAGTATGACGTGGATGAAGACGTGGTTATCATTGTCAATCAGGTCAACTGCCCGCCATACTGGATTGACATCCCGGATGAAGCTTCGGCAGCCGAAGGCGAAGAAATCGAGTTTACGGTCAGAGGTGAGGACATCGACGAGGATACTCTCGAGATATTCACCAGCGATCTTGGCGGCAGATTTAACGGTGACAACCTGCCTGAGTTTGAAGATCATGGCGACGGCACGGGTACTTTCCATTGGTATCCGGATTACGATGCTGCCGGAGAATATACGGTTACGTTCTATCTCTCTGATGGTGAGTACGATGTCGATCACGACGTCGTAATTACCATTACCAATGTGAACCGATCCCCTGCCTGGGATGATATTCCTGACCGGGTGGAAGGTGACGAAGCTGAGGAACTTTCGTTCACCGTCATCGGATCGGATCCGGACGAGGACGACATTTCCCTGCAAGCCGCATCCGAAGATCTGCCCGAAGGTTGGGAATTCGAAGACCACGGCGACGGCATGGGAACGTTCACCTGGACACCGGGATACGAGGATTCGGGCGAATACAGCTTGATGCTGACTCTGTCCGATTACCAGTACGACGTTCAGGAAGATGTAGTTATAACAGTCATCCACGTCAATCGACCACCGGTTGTCGTCAAACCGATTGATGACGTTGAGATTGACGAGGATTCGGGAACGTTGGAGGTTGCGGATCTGGACACTGTGTTCGAGGATCCGGACGGCGACGAGTTGAGCTTCGAGCTCGTTGAAGGGATCGAGGAGTTGAATCTTAATATCGACGAGGAAACCCACCTACTGACGCTCGAACCGGCGCTGAACTACAACGGCGAATCTGAAGTTGTAGTCGCTGCCGATGACGGTCAGGGCGACGAGGACAACGAGTTGATGTCGTCGATGGCGAGACGGTTTGAGGACGACGATAGTAACGCAACCGATGAGCATCCTGTTTATCGTTTCCTGAGAGTGATAAGTGATCCATTATCCAAACCATCACCCCGGCGTGACCTTACGGCGGAAGTCCGGTTCACGGTCACCATCCTGCCCGTCAACGACGAACCGGTCTGGGAGGAGGTTCCCGAGGACAGCCTGATCTATGCTATTTACGATGATGTCACCTTCGATTTTACGGCAAGCGATGTCGATGAGGGCGACGAGCTGACAATTGAGTTGGCTGATCGCGGCGGTCTGCCGGAAGCCGCTGGATTAGAGGATCGCGGTGATGGCGTCGCCGTATTTACCTGGATGCCCACCATCGACGACATGGATGAATATAATCCGATCTTCTCGGTATCGGACGGTGAAGCGGTCGTCGAGCTTGAACGGACACTCTTCATCGGCAATGAGAGGAATCAGGTTGTTCATTTTGTTGAAGGCTGGAACCTCGTGTCGATCAACGTTTCACCCGGCGAGGAGTATTACCGTGAGGGCGAGGATCGCGGACCGGACTGCAGGTTGATGCTCGAAGCGCTGCGAAACGACGAGGACGAACAGTTGTTCATCACCATGAAGGACAACTGGGGTGATTTCTGTTCGAATCGCTGGAATTATTACGGTATACGTTTCTGGAATCTGCAGGAAGGTTACTGTATCAAGACAGTCAACGCATGGGATGCTCACTGGCTCGGAGAACCGATTGCGCCCGACGAACCGATCAGTATAGTTGAGGGCTGGAATTCGATCCCTTACTACCCGATGTACCAGCTTCCGGCGGACTATGCGAGCGATTACTATGCGTTCTCATCGATTATCGAACACGTCGAGCGGATCAAGAACGGATACGGTGAATTCATTGCTCCGGAATTCGGCTTCTCGAACATGAGACCCTGCGCTCCGGGCATGGGATTTCATGTTAACGCCAGTCAGAATGTAATCTTGGAATACCCACAACCATCTAATGCAGCGGCTGTCGAAGTGGCTGAGGTTACATCGGCAGACCACTGGATCCCGCCGGCATCAACTGGTGAGAATATGAGCGTTCTTATCACGGTGTTCAACGGTATCGAAGTTGCTAACGGCGACCAGGTTGCTGCTTTTATGAAGTCGTCCGGACGCTTGGTGGGTGTCGGCATGGTCAAAGAGGACGTTTGCGGTCTGGCGGTCTGGGGTGATGACAGCTATTCTGAAATGATAGATGGAATATCGGAAGGCGAACGGTTTACGCTCAAGCTGTGGGATGACGATAGTAAAACCGAAGTGGAGTTGCGTCCAAACAGGTACTACAAAGGCACTGGTCTGGTTTATGCGAAGGACGGTTTCGTAGCGCTGGATGTGACGACCGAAGCTGAAGTACCTGAAGAGTATTACCTGTCTCAGAACTATCCAAACCCGTTCAACCCGTCCACGCACATCGATTTCGGACTGCCGGTGGAATCAGACGTCGTACTATCGGTATGGACAACTTCCGGTCGGCTGATCGATGTGATTGCATCCGGTCGGCTGACTGCGGGACGGCATACGGCTACCTGGCAGGCGGACAATCTGCCAACCGGGATTTACTTCATCAATCTTGAAGCGGGTGGCAGGAGGCTGGTAACCAAGGCGGTGCTGATCAGGTAGGAGGTAATGTTGTATCGGTCATGTTGGAAGTGCTGTCACGTGTCCCCACGTGACAGTTATGTTCTTGTTTATCCGTCACATGAGGACATGTGACGGCACACTGAAATACATTCTCGGACACACTGGTAAGCCCACGGAGATGGATATAAGGTAAATTCACGACACTAAAGGGGTCGAATAAAACATAGCTTTTAATTCCTGTTTATTCAACCCCTTCGGGGTTGTGACTGGGTTTGCATTGTTTCCCACCGGCTGACGCCGGTGGTTATTCACGGATTAATCCCTTCGGGATTCGTTGGGTTTGCTTTGTTTCCCACCGGCTGACACCGATGGCTATTCACGGATTAATCCCTTCGGGATTCGTTGGGTTTGCATTATTTCCCACCGGCTGACGCCGGTGGCTATTCACGGATTAATCCCTTCGGGATTCGAGCAGTAAGTCACTATTTAAGTTTATTATGAGGTGAACATCATGTTAATCCGGCACATCGTAATACCGATGGTTCTCTTTGTGTTTATCACAATCAGTTGTACCGAGAATCACATCCAACCAATAGAAGGTCCTCCTGATCCCGCATATATCGAAATAAGCGTCGATTCCCCAATTATCAAAGGTTTCATCGGCGATCATCGCAGCGCGGAATTTTGTGTGGTATGCTTGGATGCAAGAGGTGTCGGTATGCCTGGTGTAGAGATCGAGTTATCCATACTTGATCCTGAAGAATGGAAGGGGAATATATCACCGGCAAAGGGAGATTCGATGCGAACGATCTATTCAGTGCTTCTAATGCGATCAGGTATTGTGGTAATCGGAGTCGGTGTCGGAGGGAGAATCCTTAAAACCATTGGGATTAGTCTTGATGTAGCTTCATCAATCGAACTGTGTGTATCAAACAGTCAAATAGTGGGTTCGTTTGGCGAGGAATGCTCAGCAGAAATAACCGCTACTGCAAGAAATGAAGAAGGTGAGCCGGTATCCGGGTTGGAGATCTCTTTCAGCATCCCGGATTCTCAGACCTGGATGGGACACATTGAACCGTTACCTGGAGACAGTGTTACCGACGAAAATGGTGAACTAAGAGCCCGGTATGTCGTAACATTGGAACGGTCGGGAGAGGTTGTTATTGAAGCAGGAGGTGGTCAGGTTACTGCTACGGAGTTGATTAACTTAATTCTCAATCCTCCGGTCGCATCACTTGAATTGCGAATAACCCATGATATAATAACTGGCTTCATTGGAGAAGAACGTAGCGAAACGGTAACCGCGACAGCGCGTGATTCAAATGGTGTACCGGTTCCGGGCGCTGTAATAGTATTTGGAATTCAGGACCCAGCCTCCTGGAAGGGAACTATCTCTCCGGAAGGGGAGATAACGGATGAAAATGGAGAGCTGGAAGCGTTATATACTGTAGTTATCGAGCGGTCTGGTGAAGTTGTGATAGAAGCGCGAAGCGGCAGTGTAATAGCTACTCTGGAGGTCTTTCTTCGAGTGGTCATTGATCTGGATAATCGCCGATGACCGGTAATTAAGGTTGAAGCATCACTCTACCGCCACGTGAGGACACGTGGCAGCACACTTACCGCCGGATTAGGGGATTATCGTGGCGTCATGTGTCCCCACATGACGCTTGAAGATTACTTTAATAGAAATTTTGAATTTTGAGTTTTGAATTTGTTTCGTATTTAGGATTTAGAATTTCGAATTTGTTTCGTATAAGGAACCATGAAACGACAACAACTATTAGTTCAGTACGCGTTGCTATTTGTCTTAGTGGTTTGCTTTATCCAGGGATGTGCTCACACGAGAAATTCAGGTAGAAGCCGGGGAAAGCTAAGCGGAGCAACCAAGCAGGCAGCCGATGATTCCGAAGAAGCGCGTGAAAGACACAGGGCAGCCAGACGTTATAATGATTCACTCAGAACAGTTCACCCGTATCGGACATCATACAACAGATTCCGCAGATGCCGACAGGAACCGGAGGTTACATTCATACGGATGGATGGTGCGACTCGGGGAATAACGAGTGGCTTCGATCTATCGGTGACACAGGGATTACTACAAAATAAGGATTTTTACGGTGTTTCAGGTATGTCGTTGGCACTGTGGCGTCATTATACAAAAGAACGTGTTCGCATCGACATCCACGGAAGTTTTCGTATAGCGCCTGTTCAGGAAACAAGCTCCCTTTCTGAAGCGCTCGATGGAGGAGTGCTCCTGTTGGGTCTGAAATCGGATATCAACTTCTATACAACTCCACCGCACACATTTATAGGGCAATATTTTATTTTCGGAATTGGTTACACCTATATGCAATGGCATTATGCAAACGATGTAGTAGTAGGTTCCGATATAATCCAGGACGACGCCCTCGATGGACTTGAACTATATACCGGCGCAGGACTTCATTTAATTCAGACCCGTTTCCTGAATCTTGGAGCAGAACTGACTCCGGGTGTTATATTCTGGTTGGGGCGGACTGCGGAAGGATTTGACAACGATGTTTTCAAACCCTTCTGGTACTTAAGGCTGGATTTCAATCT
>CAYYHI010000025.1:0-22678 GCA_964471745.1 uncultured bacterium
CAGGAACTAAATAAGGAAGATATTTATAAGTGATTGTCAATAAAGGAGTTCCACCATGCCCCGCAGCATGACGGGTTATGGTCACGGCAGTGTGGCTGACGAGGGTATCAGCATTACTGTCGAGCTGCGCAGTGTAAATAATCGATTCCTCGATGTCAATCTCAGACTCCCGCACGCCTTGTACCACCGCGATCCGGAGATTCGAGAATTAATTCGGAAGCGTATCGAGCGCGGTCGAATTACGCTCGTTGCCGGTGTAGAATATATCGATGAACAGGCACCCAATATCCGCATCGACCGTCCGAAACTACTGACGTACGCAAAACAGTTGGAAGAACTGCGGCAGGAGCTGAACATTAAAGGTGAACTTAGGTTGGAACATCTGCTGACTGCTGAAGATATTTTTGTTCCAAGCGACGACGAATCCTATCGTGAGCGACTCTGGAAATTGTGCCGATCAGCCCTGCGAGAGGCGCTGGATGGGTTGATCGAAGCGGGTAGAACTGAAGCCGAAGTCCTCTGTAGCGATATCAGGAAGCGGATCGACAGCATCAGCGAACAGCTTGAACTCATCAAAGCCCAGTCTGACACGCAGGTGGAGGAATATCACCGGCGGCTAATGGCGCGGCTTGAGGAAATCATCAGCGACGACCGCATCGACCGGAATAGAATCGAGACCGAAATCGCCCTGGCTGCCGACCGACTCGATATCAGCGAGGAAATAGTCCGATTAGACAGCCACCTGCAGATGTTTTCCGATAAGGTGAACAAGGACGGACCGATCGGTAAAACGCTCGGGTTCATCCTGCAGGAGATGGGACGTGAAGCCAACACGATTGCCTCCAAGTGCTGGGCGCTGGAGATCTCACAGGCTGCCATCAGGATAAAGGAATTGATGGAACAGGTGCGCGAACAGGTTCAGAATATTGAATAGGCGCGGGCGACCGATTGTGCTCTCCGCCGCTTCCGGGACCGGTAAAACCACTATCATCAAGGAACTGATGAGCCGCAAACCGGACCTGGTATTCAGCGTATCGTCCACGACCAGAAAGCCTCGCAAGGGTGAGGTTCAGGGTGTTCATTACAACTTCATTTCACGCGAAGAATTCCAGCGCGGCATCAAAGAAGGTCTCTTTGCCGAATGGGAGGAAGTACACGGAGAGTTCTACGGAACCAACCGGTCAATGCTTAATGAGACGCTTGAAACCGGAGAGCATGTGCTGCTTGACCTGGATGTCAACGGCGGCGAACGGTTGAAAGCGGGTTATCCCGAAACGATCCTGATATTTCTCTACCCGCCTTCACGCGAGGAGCTACGCCATCGCTTGATAACCCGCGACACAGAGACCGAAGATTCGCTCAGACGCCGCCTCGAAAGGTATCCAATGGAGAGCGAGAAGGGTAAAAAATACACTTACAGAATCATGAACGACGAAGTCGAACGCGCCACGGATGAGGTGCTGAGAATCATCAACAGTAACGGAATATTAGAGGATCTCTAATTGATGAAAAAAACCAAAGAATTGGAACAGGAGACCGCTGCACCCGGTGCAGAAATAGAAACGATTGAAAGCGACGAACAGGCTGCCGGTTTCGATGAGAACGCAGACGAAGGGTCTGATCAGGATGAAAAAATGCCTGGAAGCAAACTTCCCTGGCTGATAAATGATTTCGAAGGTGTAACCGAAAATGTGTACGAGGGTGTAATGGTCGCTTCGACGAGGGCTCGGCAGATCGGACGCATGCAAAAACAGGATATTGATGTCTGGTATAAATCTCACGAACCAGTGGACGGCGCCGGCGAAGAGGAAGAGACAGAGCCGGGAGTCGATCATTTCCATCATCCCAAGCCAACGGTCAAAGCACTTGATGAACTCAGCACGAAGAAGTTGACATTCAGATATCCTGATGAAGAGGATAAGTGACTTACCAGAGTAAAAATAGCTTCGATGCCAATCCCGTCTCTGCGATGTCAAGTGTTCTTAACAACCGGCATATAGTGCTGACAGTTACAGGGGGGATCGCGGCTTATAAAAGCTGTTATCTCGTCAGGATCCTGGTCAGTGCAGGATGCCAGGTTCAGGTGGTAATGACAGAATCAGCCACCAAGTTCGTTAATCCGTTGACATTCTCCACCCTTTCAGGCAGAGCGGTTCTAAAGGATCTATTTCCTGAACCGCCTCCCGCTGAACCATTGCACCTGCAGCCGGTTGATTGGGGTGATTTACTGGTAACCGCTCCCGCCACAGCAAATTATATCGGGAAGTTCACCACGGGACTGGCTGACGACCTGGCAACTGCTATTGCACAAGCCTTCGACAAACCGATCCTGATCGCTCCCGCCATGAACCGACGGATGTGGAGCAATCCCGCGGTTCAGCACAATGTCAGCCTGCTTAAGGATCGCGGCATCGAATTTATCGGACCGGTCGAGGGTGAAATGGCAGGGATAAAGGAGTTACCCGGGATCGGACGCATGGTTGAACCATCCGTCATCTTCGACCGTATCGAGGAACTCTTGTCCGATCAACCGTGGAAGGGAAGAACTGTCATCGTAACCTCCGGTCCGACCCGTGAACCACTCGATCCGGTTCGTTTCATCGGCAACCGTTCAAGCGGTCGGATGGGTGACGCTGTCGCACGGCAGGCGGCGCTTAGGGGCGCTGATGTGATCCTTATACGTGGACGAGGTGCTGTTGGTGAATCACCGGGATCGGTTGAACTGGTGGAGGTCGAAACGGCGCGTGAGATGTCCGAGAAGGTCAAGGCATATTTCGACCGGTGTGACTTGCTGGTTATGACCGCCGCTGTGGCTGACTGGACGGTGGAAGAGCCCTCCTCATCGAAGTTGAAGAAGCGCGACGGCGTGCCGGTGATAACCCTGACGAGGACTGAGGATATTCTTTCCTGGGCTTGCAGTCATCGTAGGAACCAGGCGGTTATCGGATTTGCACTCGAAACAGAGAACCACATCGAGGAAGCAAAGCGCAAACTCACCGAGAAAGGCGCCGATCTAATCACCATGAACGATCCCACGCGTGCAGATTCCGTGTTCGGCGGAGAGAGCATCCGGTTGACAATCCTGACACGAGACGATAAGATCATCGAGCTGCCGGTGTTGTCCAAACCGGTTGCCGCAAATCGACTGCTGGATGCAGTCGAACCCTACCTGCCAAAGAGATGAGCGATATTACCCCAGAACTTCTTAGTTACTTGCGACAGCTTTCCGAGATTGAGCCCGTTCTGGTACTTAACCGGACGGTTTCACCTGGAAAAACCGGTGAGAAGGTTGCTGACGACAGCAGGCTCAAAGACCTCGAGCGAGAGGTCTCAACCTGTACTCTCTGCGAACTTGCCAGGACGCGGCGTAACGTGGTTTTCGGAACAGGTGACCCCCATGCACGCCTGATGTTCGTCGGTGAAGCTCCCGGGGCGGATGAAGACCGCCAGGGTGAGCCTTTTGTGGGTCGCGCCGGAAAGCTCCTGACCAGGTTTATAAAGGGGATGAAGATGGAGCGGTCACAGGTTTATATTGCGAATATTCTGAAATGTCGACCACCAGGCAACCGTGATCCGCTGCCGGAGGAGATGACTGCCTGTTTCCCTCATCTGAAACGGCAGATCGAACTGATAAAACCCGATTTACTGGTCGCTTTGGGAAAAGTCGCTGCAGTCAAGATGCTGGATCTTTCACCGACAGTGTCGCTGAAATCGCTGCGTGGTAGAGTGTTCAACTTCCAGGGGCATCCACTGGTCGTAACCTACCATCCGGCAGCTCTCCTGAGAACGTCGGCATATAGTGTTCCGACTTGGGAGGACCTGCAGTTTGTCATGAAAATGCTGTCGGGAGAGATCAAACGGGAACCTGTCGAGGAAGCCCGGCTTTTATAAAGGAATCACTGGTAGGGTGGACACTCCCAGTGTATCCGAGAAATGAGGTTTTTACGGATTCTTCATCATTCCATCGGAAGATGGAATCCAGTAAATCCTGCAATATCAACAGATTCTCTGGATTCCAACTTTCGTTGGAATGATGAATCCCGAGACAATTTAGTATTCTCTGACAGACTGCTCCTGTCTACTAAATAACAAAAATCCTTAATTAACAATGGCTGAAGGGAAAAAACAAAAACAGAAAAGCCGATCAGCGGACGAAAAGACTGGGATAGACCAGTCTTTCAGGGTACCGCCGCATAACCTCGAGATGGAAAGGGCGCTGCTCTGTTCAGCACTGATCGATTCCCTGGGCTTCACGCGCGTCGTTGAAATCGTCAGTGACAAGAGTTTCTATGACCGACGGCACCAGTTAATCTTCGCGGCAATGACCCGACTCTTCTCATCTTCATCGGCGATTGATATACTAACCGTCAGCGATGAGCTCCGTAAATCAAAGGATCTCGAAGCAGCCGGCAGCGATCCGTATCTGGCGAGCCTGACTACCGAAGTCGCGACATCGGCACATGTTGAGCACTACGCCCGCATCGTCCGGGAACGCGCCACGCTACGCGCCCTGATTACAGCCACATCCTTAGTTAATAAAATTGCTTACGAAGCAGCCGACGTCGCCGAGCTCCTCGATCACGCCATGCAGGACCTGTTTGAGATCGCTTCCGGTCAGCAGGAGGGCGGATTTAAGCGATTGCAGCCGGTGCTGAACATTATGCTCGAGCACCTGGATAAACTTCATCTCAGAACCGACGACACCGTAACCGGCGTCGGCACCGGATTTAAACAACTTGATGAGATTACATCGGGATTCCAGAACGGCGACCTGATTGTAATCGCGGCTCGTCCATCGATGGGTAAGACTTCGCTTAGCCTCGATCTGGCGCGTCACGCCTGCCTGACCAGAGAGATTCCGGTTGCCTTCTTTTCATTGGAGATGGCATCGATGGCTATAGCCATGCGCCTCATTGCCGCCGAAGCACGTCTCGACTTACATAAGCTGCGTTCGGGCAGACTTACTAAAGACCGCGACTGGGAAAAACTATCCCGTGCCACCAGCAGGTTGACTGAGATGCCGTTTTTCATCGACGACACCGGCAATCTTGGCATTATGGATCTGCGCGCCCGCGTACGTATGCTCAAGCAACAGCACAACATCGGCATCGTCTTTATCGACTATCTGCAACTGATGCGACCGCCTACTGCCAACAGCCGGGAACAGGAGGTGGCAAAGATCTCCCGTGCTCTAAAAGGTCTGGCGAGGGAACTCAATGTGCCGGTGGTCGCAATGTCGCAGCTTTCGCGCGCTGTTGAGCAGAGAGGCGAAGAAGCCCGACCGCAGTTGTCGGACCTGCGTGATTCCGGAGCAATCGAACAGGATGCCGACGTGGTGATATTCATCCACCGAAACCTGGCAAGGAAGGGGAAAACCGAGGACGAAGAGGGGGATGAAGTGGAGGACAATACCGCCGAAATCATCATCCGTAAACAACGAAACGGACCAACCGGCACCATAAAGTTTACATTCCTGAGGGAATTCGCCACCTTTGAAGAACAAGCCCTCGAACGGGATGCCAAAATGGCAGCAATACAGCCATCGCTCCCTTCGTATGACAGGGACGATGAAGAAGCGCCGTTTTAACGATTAAAGCGCATTGTCAAAGTTAATAGAAAATCTGATTTTATATGGCAACGGAAACAGTTGTAAATACATTTGCTAAGGAAAGGCAGGATCTGCTGGCGACGCTTGCTTCCTACCATAGACACTGGAACCGGACTTTGGTTGAGCAGGCTTTCGATTTTGCGGTTGATGCGCATAAAACGCAATGGCGCGAGTCGGGAGAACCGTACTTCACACATCCCCTGGCTGTGGCGCAGATTCTGACCGAACTTAAAACAGATTATATCGGCGTTGTTGCGGGTCTGCTTCACGACTCTGTCGAGGACAGCGAAGAGGGAAGCGTTACCATAGATGATATAAGGGAGCGATTCGGTGAGCAGGTCGCTCTCCTGGTGGATGGCGTTACCAAGATATCCAGTTACCGGCTCCACAGTTACGAAGAGCGGCAATCCGAGACCATCCGTAAGATGCTGCTCACTACGTTGAAGGATCTACGGGTTATCCTGATCAAGTTCGCCGACAGACTTCACAACATGCGGACCATCGACGCTCTATCCCCGAAATTACAGACCAGGATCGCCCGCGAAACCAGCGAGGTTTATGCACCTCTGGCGCATCGCCTTGGTGTGGCAAAGATAGCCCGCGAACTGGAAGACCTGTCGCTCAAGGTTGCCGACCGCGAAGCCTATGATGAAATCGAAGCCTGGATCTCAGGATCCATAGAGGCGCGTCAGGAGATCATCGACGAGATCATCGCTCCGATTAAGCGGGAATTGAACCGTTTATCCATCCCCGCTGAAGTGTACGGGCGCATTAAATCTATCTCAAGCATCTATAATAAGATACATAAGCGGGGCAAGAAATTCGACGAGATCCTCGATCTGCTCGCAATTCGCATCATAGTTCAGCAGAAGTCGGAATGTTACCGCGTTCTCGGTCTGGTTCACGATCTCTTCACACCTTTACCGGAACATTTCAGAGATTTTATAGCCATACCGAAAACGAACCTGTATCAGGCGCTGCATACCAAGGTTCGCGACCGGCAGAATCGGATATTTGAGTTTCAAATCCGTTCCGAGGAAATGGATGCTATTGCCGAGAATGGCATTGCAGCTCACTGGCGATATAAGGAGGGACACCTCCAACCCGATGAGTTGGATGAGCATTTCAACTGGATTCGTACCCTGATGGATGTTCACCAGGAGGGCGCGGAGACGGGGGAATTCCTTGAATCGCTCAAAGTGGATCTGTTTCACGATGAAATTTTTGTCTTTACACCCAAAGGTAAACTGGTACAGTTACCACGCGGTGCGACTCCGATAGATTTCGCCTTTGCAATACATTCGGATGTCGGTCTTCACGCGATCGGCGCAAAGGTCGGCGGAAAGATGATCCCGCTCAATTATAAACTGGAATCGGGTAATACCGTAACCATATTGACTTCCCCCAAGCAGCGTCCTTCGGTCGAATGGTTGAAATCCGCACGAACGTCACGTGCCCGGAGTCTGATAAAAAGATGGATTCGTGAGACACGCCAGGATGAAGCAAGAAGCCTGGGGTACGAGATGATTGTCGCAGAACTTGAGCGTTTGAAACTACATTACGATGAGAATGAACTCCAGGAGGTTGCCACAAGTTTCGGATACGCGGCTCTTCCTGATTTTTTCGCCGAGGTGGGTTCCGGCGAGATAACTCTGGGACAGGTTATGAAGAGGCTTGTCCCCAGGATTGCGCCCGACAAAGAAACCCTGATCGGCAGAATAATACAAAAAGTCAGCAGGAGCAGCCACGGCATCAAGGTGAGTGGTTTGGATAATCTCGTCGTTTCCATCTCAGACTGCTGCAATCCCTTGCCGGGTGACCCGATAATCGGCTTCCAGATTCCCGGCGAAGGCGTTCGTATTCATCGTACTGACTGCGACCAGGTTGCCGAACTCCTTGACAATGAACGTAAAGTAGTTGCGGTCACATGGGACGTCGAACGTGAAGTACGTTTTAAGGTGCATATTCGGATGATCGCCGATGATAGACCCAACCTTTTGCGTGATGTAACCCAAACTCTTTCATCCCTCAAGATAAACATTATTTACATCAGGATGCGCATGGAGGATAAGTTAGCGGTTGGTGACCTGACGGTTGAAGTCAGGAATCTCCCCCACTTGACCAGAATTATCGGCAAGATAAATCAGATCCGCGGCATCCTGAAAGCCGAACGAAAGGATATCGAAGCCGAGAGCCAACTTACTGAAAGTGCGGATGTTGATTGATAAATCCAACGCAAATCCGGGCACAATACTCGGGATTGATTACGGCTTGAAGAGAGTGGGTCTGGCTGTCAGCGATGAAAATGGACGATTGGCAGTGGGCGCCGGATGGCTGGAAGGCTTATCCGGCAGGTCGCTGGCGCGGCGCATCAAGGCTGAAGCCGATAAGCGCAATGCAAAGTTGGTCGTTATCGGTCAACCGCCGGAGGGTGTCAGAGATTCAGACAGGGTTGTTGCTGGAGCTGATGAACTCGCCGCTGCCCTTGAAAAAATGGGGCTTGAAACCAAACGGCACGATGAAAGTTATACAACATCGACGGTTCTGGCAGAAAGGAAAAAATATGGGGGAAAATCTTCCAAACCCAGAGGATGGATCGACGAGGCTGCAGCGATATTGATCTTGCAGAGCTATATTGATATGTTGAAATCAACATCCGTAACGGTATAACTAAGTCAGGACAAAGGAGCTTCGGATAAGGGTAATGGCATCCAAGAAGAAGATCAGGGTCGGAGTAATTGGAGCCGGCGGAATATCCCAGGTGGCGCACATACCGAACTTATTGGCTGAACCGGCGGCAAAGCTGGTCGCTTTGTGCGATTCCGATCCCGGACGTGCCGCGATACTTGCCGATCGGTTTGAAATCCCAAACTGGTATGATCTGCCTGAGAAGATGTTTCACAACGAAAGCATGGACTGCGTGATAATCGCCACTCCGACCATCAGCCACCTCCCGCTCTGTCAATTAGCACTTGAGAGTGGCATTGATGTAATGGTCGAGAAGCCGTTTGCACGCAACGCTGACGAAGCGCGCAGGATTGTCGAGATAGCCAGGCACACAGGTCAGATTCTGATGGTCGGTATGAATCATCGATTCCGTGAAGATACCGATCATCTGAAGCGACTGCTCGATACCGGTGAACTTGGAGAAATCATGACAGTACGCGCCGGATGGCTGAAGCGAATCGGCGTCTGGGGAAGACCCTACTGGTTCACAGACCCGAATCTTTCCGGTGGCGGGGTTATGATCGATCTGGGCATTCAGATGATCGATCTGATTTGTTACATTCTGGGATTCCCGACCGTAGTTCAGGCTGTCGGTAGCGTCAGTCATAAAATGCTTGAACTCGAAGTCGAGGACAGCGCAACAGCCTTCATCCGCTTTGCCAACGAAGTGACATTTGTGCTTGAAGTCAGCTGGGCTAACTGTGAACGGGGTGACGTTGCCTACACTTTCATATCCGGTTCCCAGGGCGGTGCAAGCCTTGATCCTCTGCATCTGACGCGTCGGCAGGGCAACCGGGTCATAGAAATATCCCCCCCGGGTCTCGGCGACTCGGTCGAGCTCTATCATCGCTCATTCAAGCTTGAGATCGCTCATTTCATCGACTGCGTCCGGCATCATGCCAAGCCGCTTTCGAGTGGACCGGAGGCGCTCGCTGCGCTCGAGGTTGTGGAACAATTGTATCAATCATCGGGTCAGTGATCAGATTTCTTCCACCCAAACCACGGTTATTGGCGGCTTTGTCCGGTCTGCTCTTAGCGGCAGCCTGCCCGCCTTACGAGCTGTTCATACTTGCCTGGGTGGGGCTGATCCCGTTTTTTATCGCTCTCGAACACTCAAAAGGCAACGGTTTTATCGAAGGATTTACAGCCGGCGTGGTCTTCAACACCGGTGTCCTTTACTGGCTGGCATTCAATAACGGCACGCATCTCATTGTCGCCGCAATTACCCTGATTCTCGCCGTTGCAGTATTGGCGCCTGTTTGGGGTGCGGTAGCCTGGTTGTTCCTGAAGATCCGCGCCAGGTTCGGTTTTAAAGCCTGGCTGCTGGTTCCGTTCTCCTGGGCGGCATGGGAGGGATGGTTGACCCACATGGGTGAGCTGGCTTTCCCCTGGCCGTTGCTGGCATTGACCCAGACAGGTTTCAGCCCGCTGCTTCAGGTTATGGAATTCACCGGTGCATCGGGAGTGACCTTCTGGGTCGCATCATTTAACATCGTGCTCTTCGCACTCTGGAAAAAACGTGATGTCAGGGTCAGCCGTCTGGCACTTGGTGGAATTATCGCATTAATCGCAGTACCGCTGGCGGCTCACCTGCACGCACGAGAGTACATTGAAAGAAACAGCGACTCATTGAAAACCATGGTCGCCCAAGCAAACGTTGCCGCTTACGAGAAGTGGATCAAGGGACCTCAATTCAGTTGGGCTATTTACGATTCGCTGACAAATGCAGCGGCTTCATCCGGCATCGACCTGGTCGTCTGTCCCGAAACGGGACTGCCAGCTCACTTAATGCACCAGAGTATTTATGCTGAGAAGTTTGCGAGACTATCAAGCGAGTTAGATCTTTTCATAGTGACCGGAGCGTCGGATTACCAGCGTCGGGACGACGAGCAGCGACCGCTCAATGCGGCATTCCTCGCCGCACCGGACAGGGGAATTATAGACCGTTGTGCGAAGAGATTCCTCGTTCCGTTTGGCGAACGAGTTCCCTTTCAATGGATCATTCCACAACTCGGCAAGCTAAACTTGGGGCAGGCGGAATTCCTACCGGGACTTCGACCTACCGTTTTCAGGATATCAAGGAATGATATGGATATTCGCTTCCCGGTTATGATCTGCTACGAGTCGATATTTCCCTGGATTGCACGGTCAGCGGTCAGACGAGGCGCAAACCTGTTGGTAACCATGTCCAACGACGCCTGGTACGGTCGTTCTCCGGAAGCCGAACAGATAGCAGCGCTCAGCCGATTCCGCTGCATCGAAACCAGGCGATCCATGGCACGTGCGTCCAACACCGGCATCTCGCTGCTGATCGATCCCCTTGGTAGAGAGATCGCTCGAACCAGACAGTTTGAGAAGTCATTTGTCGCTGCCGAACTACCAATCTGCGAGGCGGCAACCTTCTACGTTGTTCATGGCGATCTGTTTACGGCAATCATCACCGCGGTTTACGGCATTTTCCTGCTGGTCGCAGCGGCAACCGGAGAAAAAGTATGACGTTTGTTTCTGTTTTGCTGATTTCATGTCTGTCTGCTGCACAACCGATGGAATCATCGCAAGGTTGCAGCGATATCAAAATACCAATTTTGAATTTTGAATTTTGGATTTTGAATTCAACATTCAAAATTCAAAATTCAAAATCTACTCTTACCGTGGTTTATACCGCAGCAACAGGGATGCACAAACAGACTGCCGATCCATTTTACAGATCCGGTATATTGGATTATAAGTATTTACAAAATGAAAAATATCCAACTATGAACTCAAAAAATAAAAACAACTGTGGTGTCCTCCACCGTTGGATTATTCCCTGCATCATCTCAATAGGCGCGGGTGCGGTCGTCTACACAATTTACAGTGTCCGAGGACGCTAATGAAATCCAGCTATTACTTGCTTCTCCCTATAGTAATACTCACTTCGCTGATTATGATGATGGGCTGCAGTAAGAAAGTACGTATCGAAGAGATGAATCCAGATGAAGCTTTCCGATATCTTAAAGGGGTTTATGACAAGGACGATTACATTAATGCGGCGAACGGGTTCGATTTCTATACATTGAACTATTCTGGATCTTCGCTTGTTGACAGCGCCCAGTTCATGCTCGGTATGTCGCACTTAAAGCTGAAGGAGTACCTGCTGGCGGCTAATGCGTTCGAGGAGTTGTATCGTCGTTTCCCCAGAAGTCACCTGGTTCCGGATGCCATGTATATGATCGGTGATTGCTACTGGAGACTGTCGCCCAAATATTCTCTCGACCAGGAGTATACAAACAAAGCGCTGGATGCGCTTCAGGCTTTCATCGACTATTTCCCTGATTACACCGAGCGAGTCCGGGAAGCTCTGGATCTGATCGGAGGCTGTCGGGAAAAGCTGGCTCACAAGGAATATGCCAACGGCGTTATTTATCTTAAGATGAAAGATTACGGGGCAGCTGTCATCTATTTCCAGAGTGTTGTGGATATGTATTATGACACTGACTGGGCGCCCCGAGCCGCATATAATCTCGGTGTCAGTTACGCCAGCAATGAGATGTTTGAGGAGGCGGAGGAGGCATATCGAATATTTATCGTCAAGTATCCGGACCATCCATTGCGTTCAAAGGCGGAATCGTCGCTTAAAGACATCCACAGGAAGATCGAGGTGTTGTACCAGGATGACTGAAGCTCCTAAACGCATCGGGATGTTCGGCGGCAGTTTCGACCCCCCCCACGTCGGTCATATCTTCTGCGCTCGCGTCGCTGCCGAGCAACTGGAACTTGACCGACTTCTGATTATTCCGACAGCTCGGCAGCCTCACAAGTTGGATGGTGCTTCGGCTCCGGATGCGGTTCGTTGTGATATGGTGCAGGCTTTGATCGGGGATGATCCTCTCTTCGAACTGTCCCGAATTGAAATCAACCGCGGCGGCGTCAGTTATACGGTCGATACGCTTAAAGCCCTTGCCGAATTGTATCCATCGCCTCATCATATAATCTACTGTCTGATCGGCTCCGATGCCCTGGCACAGATCGACACCTGGCGCGACACCGAGACTATTTCCTCACTCGCTAGGTTGGCTGTAATGACCCGACCTGGTAATGAATTGAAGGAGATACAAAACCGCTGGACAGAACGTGTGGACAAGGTTGATATTCCCCGTCTTGAAATCTCATCGACATACATACGTCAACGGATTGCAGCCGGTTTGCCGGTAAGATCTATCGTCGGCGCGGCTGTTGATGACATAATAAAACAACACCGGCTGTATCGGAATTAGTCGGTAGTCGGTAGTTTGTAGTCGGTAGTCGGACTACAGACTAATTGGACTAATCAGACTACCGACCAACTATGCTTAACTTAGAAGGATTAGAAGCGGCGTGAAACTTGACTTGTTTATAAAATAGTCGTAAATTGTCAGATTGAATATTGAATCCCGGAGTCGGAAAAGATTAACCCAAGCTCTTCCCATGCTGTGAAGCGAGGCATAGTAGAACAGGTTTGGCGACTGCTCGCTTCGATGAAATTTGCCATCTGGATACTTGTTATAACCGCGGTTCTTTCACTGTTCTCGATGCTTGTTGTGGAGTTCCTGCCACCCGGCTCAAGCGCATCATCTTTGATAAGGTTTTTCGGGCTCCAGGACCCGTTCAGAGCCTTGTGGTTCCGACTGCTGTTGGGCATACTTGCCATCAGCCTTACGATCTGCATAATCAGAAATGGACCGCGTCTGATCCGGCAGTCTTTCGACCGGAGGATCATTGACAATCTGCAAGCTCTTAAGTCATTTTCCGGATACAGGTATTACGAGTTGCCGGAAAGCGACGACCGGATAAGCGGTCATTTCAAACGTTTAGGGCTATCGGTTCGACGCCTGGAGATGCGGGAAGGGTTTGCTTTGGCTGGTCGATCCGGTGCGATTTCTCGCCTCGGTCCGCTGCTGAACCATACCGGAATGCTGCTGTTGATTATCGGAGGACTTGTTGCGGTTGCCAGCGGTTATCATGCGCGTGTATCGGGCTCGGCAGGCGATATAATCTCCCGCCCGGAATGGAACTTTGATCTGCTCATCGATGATTTCAGACTGGTTTATTATCCGATATCGCTGAATCAGTGGGTTGAGGCGCCCGACGGTCATCGGGGTAGGGTGGCGGATATGCAAGGCGACAGCGCTCGTGTGGTGTTCACAAGTCATGCGGAGCTGAACGCTGATCGCTGGCTGCCCAAGGATTCGCTGAAGAACGATTTCAGCATCATCCAGAATGGTCGGTCGATGCCTTACGAGGGTAATATCCGCAGTTATGTCACCAGTGCAGCGCTGATTGTGGATGGACAACAGCTCTTTCAAAGGAATATCGAGGTCAACCATCCGCTTCGTTTCGCAGGCTATCGCTTCTACCAGACGAGCTTTGAACCTGGTGGTGATAACGTGAAAGTCGACAGCGTTTTAATCCTCGTTACAAGCGGAGATTACGGCGAAGCTCGGATTTTAATGGCGGTACAGGGAGGATCTGAAAAACTACCCTGGGGCAACTTAAGGCTCCAGGCTGGCGAGTTTTATCCCGACTTCAGGCTTGACCGGAACATGCAGCCCTTTTCAGCGTCAGGAAGACTTGCCAATCCTGCGGTACGGATAACCGTATTCGACGGAGACGATGAAATCGGCGGAAAGTGGGTTTTCACTCACGACTTCGACGACATGGGGAATGCGGACTTACCGGTCAGTTTCAGGATAGTCGACCTGACGGGTGTCGGAACGACACCGACCGGTTTTATAACGATCCTGGATGTCAAGCGTGAAAGCGGCAGGTGGATCATCTGGACGGGATTTATATTCGTCACGCTCGGTCTCATCCTGATTTGCACCATAAACCATCGCCAGGCGTGGGCTGTAGTTATAAGAAAACCGGATGGGAACGACGAGATTCACCTCGCCTTCAGGAGTTCACGAACCGACCAGCGGTTTCAGGATTATTTTGATCGGTTGATAGAGTTTAGTCGGTAGTCAATAGTCGGTAGTCGGTGGCGTATCCGTTAATGACAGATTGTCTTGGGATTCATCATTCCAACGGAAGTTGGAATCCAGAGAACTTAATGCTATCGTGGAGTATACTGGATTCCATCTTTCGATGGAATGATGAGGTTCGGTACGTTTTTACATTCTCGGACACACTGTTTCACTGAAATGACAATGATTTGAATGCGTTTAAATACTTGCCGTTCTATATGACACCTTTGTCAATCCACCGCGATTGACAGCAGTATAAATTAATCAGTAAAAACAAAAAAATAAAGCGGCAATCCATAGGAGATAAGTTAAAAACTTTCCTATGACCGCAAACACAAGTTTTATCAAGTAACAGGAGTTGTAAATGAAAAGCGGTTTTCTATTTCTTCTGGCAGGATTATTTGCTCTTAGCCTTGTACCGTTACAGAGCGCAGCCAATCCTGCCTCAAACAAGACCCAGGTGGTCAATTATCCCGTCGAACTCAACTATGATGATGGTGTACCCGCACCTCAACGGGATGATCCCGGTCCTGACTGGATCTTCTACGACAATGATCAACCAACAAGCCTATGGCCATTAGTCAATTACTGGTCTAGAGTAAGATTTACTCCTAACAGTGAGTTTCGGCTAATTGGAGTTCGTTTCAAGCCGTTGAATCAAGGTCCGAACACAGATGATGAATGTCGCGTTCGAGTGTATAGCGAAGACCAGGACTCCCACGATCTCGATGATATGCTCTGGGAGGGGGTAATCGATGAGCTGCAGGGACCCGACCTGACCTGGGAATGGATCGAGATCGACGAGGACGATCAGCCTGTCTTCGATGGGAGAGAGCACTTCAGCATCCTCTATGGTCCTGCTCCTGGTGGTAACTATGATCCGAACAATATGCAGGATGGTGACGGCTGGTGGAACTTATTGGATGGTGCCACTGAGGTCAATCGGAGCTATCATACACAATCCAATCAGAATCAGCCCCCCACAAGACACCGTGATTGGATACAAGATGATGGTGACCTTTTGATCCGTGCTAACGGTGAATATATAGCTGATTTCATCGACGTGGGAATCGAATGTGTTTACAACGACACCGAGACGTGGCTGATGTACTCCGAAACAGAGCAACGACCCATTGCCAATCTTTATTACGAGGGGCAGCCTGCTGGATTTGTTGTGATCTCATTCAATGTTTTCGACAGTGAAGGCAATTCGTACTGGGAAGATCCTGTTGAACAAATTCTTGAGGATCCTTTCGATGGAATGGAGCCCGGTGATATCTTAGAGGTCGAATGCGAAAGCGTTTGGATACCCGAGGCAACCGGTTACTACGAGATCATAGTGAACCTGATAGTTCAGGATGATGCCAATGAAGAGAATGATTATATGTCCATGGAGCAGATCGTCTTTGATCCGAGAGCCGAAGAGCTAATGGATATTGGTTATTGCGGGGATCAACCTACAGGCGCATCGAACGGTCAGGATTCGACCGGCTGGACTACTTCATTTGGGCATCCCGGAGGGGTGGACCAATTATGGATCACCTCTTTCAGCCAATACTTCGAGGGCGGAAACCAGGCTGTTGATGCCCAATTTGGCATACTTATCTTTGATGTGCAAGCCGGCGGGGGGCAATGGGTCTGGCAGGGCACAGCCGAAGTTCCCGCCAATTATAATGGCTGGATTGATGTTGAACTCAACGAAGAAGAGATCGAGGCAACCAGTTACGGTGAGGGATATGAGTTATGGGTCATGTATTTAAACTCAGGTTTACCTATTCAGATTGATGGTAATCCCCCTGTCGCCGGCACTAACACTAATATGCCTATTGCTATGTACTCAAATGAGGGCTGGAGTCGTTATGGTCCTGCAAACACTGGCGACTTTATGTGCCGGGCTAAGTTAGGTATTTCCAATGTAGCGCCTCCCGGTCATTACTTGCGGATCGAGCCTGATCCGGTCGAATTCGGTTGTAACCTCGAGCTCGACACGGAATACGCCATCGACGCGATTTTCACTTCGTACGGTGACGAGCCTGTAACGATCGATACGATCATTATTGCCGACGCCGGCGTCGATTACCTGACATGCGATCATCAGGAACCATTCGTCATTGACGCCCAAACTGAAATAACTGTCAGGGTTACCTTCCAGACCAGCGAAGATATCGACCTCGAAACACGCATGAGAGTCATTAACGACTCGGAAAACATGTCCCGCCTGTATACTTGGGATGTCCACGCTTCAACCTATCCCGCAGCAGTCGATGATGACCTGACGGGTGTTCCCGCTGAGTATGCCCTGTTCCAGAATCATCCCAATCCGTTCAACCCGACTACAAGCGTGGGCTTTGCGCTTAAAACCGCCGGGAACGTAGAACTCAATGTCTATGATATGAGCGGTCGTATGGTCAGGGAGGTGGTCAACGGTCGTCTGAGCGCCGGTTACCACAACGCTCAGATCGATGCTTCCGACCTGCCGGCGGGGATCTATCTCTATCGCCTGAACGCCGGTAACTTTACCGATACACAGAAGATGATCCTTCTGAAGTAGAACTGGTTTTCAGACGCTTTGGACATTAAAAAGCCGGTTGGGATTTTCATCCCAGCCGGCTTTTTGCTCTGTGTGTTAATAATAAGTCGTTATCAAATGGACTGTAAAGTGCGAAGTGTCACCCTGAATGACTCTCTCAATGTCACCCTGAATGACTCTCTCAATGTAACCCTGAACGCAGTGAAGGGTCTCAGGATGGACAAACGAGATTCTTCACTTCGTTCAGAATGACGAAATGAGGACTCTCATATAATATCAGTAATCAGTTAAGTCTATCAATTTATTTAATTTAAAACCATCAAAGGGGGATTTCTAAACATCGTTTCATCCTTCATCCTTCATCCTTTGAAACACCCCCCTTTATCCCATCCTACTTCGAGAGGGGAATATCACAACACTCCCTGCTTTTCTCTCATCCTCTTCGCCGCGTCCTTTATGGCGTCAACGATCTTCTGGTATCCGGTGCAGCGGCAGAGGTTGCCCGAAATGGCGCGGCGGATCTGAGCATCGGATGGATCGGGATTATCCTTCAAGAACGCCAGCGCCGTCAGAACCATCCCCGGTGTGCAGAAACCGCACTGGATCGCGCCAATTTCGACGAACGACTGCTGAACCGGATGCAGTTTGCCGCCTTCCGCGACGCCCTCGATGGTCATGATCTCGTGACCTTCAGCTTCGACCGCCAACACTAAGCAGGAAAACGACGGTACGCCGTCGATCAACACCGTACAAGCGCCGCAGTCCCCGATGCTGCAGCCGATCTTCGTGCCGGTCAGCCCCAGGTCGTAACGCAGCGCTTCCGCCAGTGTGCGGCGAGGTTCAAGCGCGATTTCATAGTTCAGCCCGTTGATCCTCAAATTCACGATTCGCTTCATGATCCGACCTCATGGTCGACACCCGACAGCGCTCGATCCCGACACCGGTTCAGCGCCCGTCTTACCAGAACCTCAACCATCATCTTCCTGTATTCCAAGCCCCCGCGATGGTCAGTGATCGGTCTGGCTGTCTCGGCGGCTATGCGCGCGGCTTCAGCAGCGGTCTGCCTGTTAAATTCTTTACCCTTAAGGTATTCGCCGGCTTCGGTGATCAACAGCGGCTTGGGCGCCACGGATCCAAGCGCGATCCAGGCTTCCTCTATCATCATCGTCTTCCCGCTGCCTCGACCTCCGGCATTGGGTTTCATCGGCTCAAACGTCAACGCAGCAGCCGCGCCGACGACCGATATTTCCAACGCCTTGCGATTCGCTAACTTGATATAAGCGCTGCCGTGCGTGTTATCAGGCAGATCGAAGATGATCTCCTTGAGCAACTCGTCGGCTTCAAGCACGGTCTCGCCGGGTCCGGTGACGAAATCATCATGGTCAACTGTACGCTCTCCCCGCTTAGACGCCAGGACAAGTTTTCCGGCGAGCGACAGCGTCGGTATGGCTGTGTCAGCCGCCGGACGGGCGTTACAAAGATTGCCTCCGTAAGTGCCGCGGTTTCGCACCAGCGGCGATCCAAGCTGCGCTGCGCCGTCACTTAACCCGGACAGCAGCTCTCGAATAACCGGCGATCGCTCAAGCTCAGCGATGGTGACCATCGCTCCGATACGCAGATGATGACCGTCCAGCGAAATGCCTCGCAACTCCGGGATACGGGAAAGCGCTATCAAGCAATCGGTCGGTTCAGATGATACAATACGCGCACTCCACGGACCGCTGCGATGCTGCTGACAACGAGGGCGGTGACCGTCCGGAATGACCTTGCCGCGGATGTCGACCAGCAGATCGGTTCCGCCGGCAAGCACCCTGACGCCTTGCGCTTGGTGCTCGGCGAGCCAGTCGAGCGCTTCCGGTAGGTCTCTCGGTGAGTAATAGTCGAATTGAGGGAGTCGCATGGTGTATGTAAAGATTGGTGAGAAGTTTGCTGTACCAGTTATTATCCCTAATCCAGCGACAATCTAATAAGCATTTTAAATTAAAATAATTGCGATTCTCTGTCGATGTAATAATTGTGATTCTCTATCGACGTCATTCTGAACGAAGTGAAGAATCTCAAAATTGAAATCAAAATGTATATCCAGTTGCAGATTCTTCACTTCGTTCAGAATGACTACTGAAAGGTATCGCTGGATTATGGTTATTATATTAATCAGCAATATAAATATACAGAGCCCTATTTACAACCTTTCCCTGCGACCAGCCTACCTTATGGGATAAACAGGCAAACAAAAAACCCGGTCAACAATTTGACCGGGTTTTAGGATCGTTGCATATTCATTATATTTAAATGTTTCATATGCCAACGATTAGTAACTATCCGAGTGTACTCCTTACAAGGTTTGCATCTATCTTCAAAGATTTCCAGACCTCATCCAAATCTTCCTCAGCGATGCCCAGGGCGCGCAACGAAATCGGGCTGGGGTCATCCGGAACCGTGTTACCGCTTTTACCGATGTCGTTTCTATGACATAATATATTGGCTAAATGCGCAATATGAACCTCTTTTTCGTCAAGACCAGCGCTCTCAGGTGTGTGATGGTATCTGATTGCTTTGACTAAAGGCACAGGCAGGTCCCAACTGTCTGCCACCAGGGCTCCGACTTCTCCATGTTCGATGTCGGCAAGCTCGAGACTGACATGATGCAGCGGCTGTTTCCGCCGTGCAGCTTCAGCTATGATCTTGTAAAAGATATCCCTGAAATGCTGGCGCATCGCAACCTTGCCGAAATCGTGTAGAAGTCCAACTACAAAAGCGTCCTTGGATAACACCTCATTCGCAAAACGGCTGAGACCGCGGGCAATGTACGCTGAGCCCAGGGAGTGCAGCCAGAACTTGTCCCTGTCGAACAGGAAATTCCGTCCGTTTTCGTAAAACTGTAGCAAGCTCGCCGCCAGCGCAATATTCACAACCTCGTCGAAACCCATCACCACGATGGCATGATCGACATTACCGATCTCTCGATGAAAACCGTAAAAGGCGCTGTTCACTATCTGGAGTATCTTTGCTGTGATCGACTGGTCCTTCTTGATCTCATCTGCCAAGTTCCGCGCCGATGAACGCGGATCGTTGCTGATGTCCATAATGGACTTGGCGAGGGCTGAGAGTGGCGCGAGTGTCCCGATTCTGCTGAGTTTGTCTCGAATATCGGTAGGATCGGCTATTAGATTGTCCTTTCCTTGAGATTTCGAGCCGGGAAACAACTCCACAATCGTTTTGCTGAGCGTAATCTGACTGATGGGACGCGTTAATACAGTTGCCGCACCGAGATTCTTGGACTGCACTGTCAACTTCGCAGACATTTCATCCAGACAGACAATAACAGGGATTTCCTTCCATTTATCGCGTGTATTAACTGCCTGCAGCAGTTCTGCAGCAGTGTGATCCTCCAAATGCCAATCAGTCAATATCAGGTCCGGCTGATCCTGTGATATCTGCTGTAGAGCGGCTCGCACACTAACCACCGAACTGATAACGCAATCCTTGATCCGTAAAAGCATTCGGCTCATCTGCTGCAGTTTATATTCGGATTTGCCTGTCAGCAGTACCTTCAATCGTAATTTACCGTCGGAGTTCATGAATGCTGCTCTACTTGATTAACTGGGACAGTGATGTAAAAGATCGTGCCCTCACCGGGACTGGAATCAAACTGGATCTTTCCGCCATACGGTTCAAGCAGCGCCAGGGAAGATGCAAGGCCGAGCCCGCTTCCTGAAATCAGCTCGGGATGTTCGCTGTCCCCCTTCTTTTTAGTGGTGAAAAACGGCATAAAAATTCTTTCGCGAACATCATCCGGTATTCCGCCTCCGCTGTCTGAAATGACGATGACAACCTCACCGCTGTCCGAATGAAATCCCGTTCTTATCCCGAGCAGTTTATGTGAACTATCTCGCATGGCATCCAACGCGTTGTACACAATGTTCATAATCGCCTGCGAAAAATCACTATAAACACCCATTACAGCGGGTAGATTTTCGTCAAATTCAAATTCCTTCTCCACCTGGTTCTTAAAGTATGCATTAGCATTTAGAAACGTTAATTCACACTTTAACAGTTCATTAATTTCAACGTCCGTCCTCTCTGTATTACGTTCGCGACGCACCTTATCTAAAAGATTATTGATAATATCCGTAATATTCTGCGTAGATCGTTCAATCGCCGTCAATCCCGGAAATTCCATACCCTTCAGTTTCAGTATTTCAAGATGTCCCTTAACGACATGAATCGGATTCTGCAGATTGTGGATAATCCCGGACACATAAAGCCCAAGCTGAGCCAGTTCCCTCTGACGCATGAGCTTCATACGCATTTCCATTTCACGCTTTTCTCGTTCACTACGATGCTTCTCAGTAACATCATGCAGATACAACCTGATCAAGGCTATTTTACCATCCCGCTGCAGCCGTACATTGCCGGACATCTCCAGCTCAAGGATGCTGTTATCCTCTGCTTTCACTTGGACGTCGATGTTGTCCACTGCATGTCCGCTGACCAACTGCGTCCAGTTCCTCTTGAATATATTGACATCTTCCTCTTTCAGAAAATCCTCAATGCGCCCGCCACGCGGGTCAGATTTCAATTGCAACTTTTCTCTGAATGCGTGGTTACAGTCTTTTATCTCACCCTCTGGAAATACAGATACCACCATATCGGAAGAGTTCTCGAAAAGATCACGGAACTCCTCTTCCGAGGTCTGAAGTCTCGTGTAGAGCAGACGATTACGTACGCCGGCAAGGACAAGCTCGTCTACTGTTTCAAGAAGCCGGTTGGTCTTTTTATGTGGCAGGCGGAACACAGGATCGATCAGGACAATGGCTCCGGTATGATCGCCATTGTAACTGATCGGCAGCAAAGCGATTCTCGATTTCTGCAGCATATCGGAACCCCACATCCCGATAATCGCCTCATCCTTGATCTCTTCAACATAAAACGGCTTTGAATGCTCCTCTACCCAATCCAGAATTCCTGCGTTGCAACGCGGTATCAGATCGGTAGTCGGAGCGAAACTACCGAAACGATTTGCCCATGAATCAAGCACCCAGCCGGTCGGTTCACGACGACGAAGCCAGAAAAAAGCACAAATCGATGCCTTGAAGATGTTGGTAAAGCTCGAACAGACCTGCGCGAAATAATCCGGTTCGTTCAGGTTTCTGACTGTTGCCTCAGCCACCAGACGAACAACGGACATCTGATAGGTTTTCTCTTCGTTATCCCTAGTGAGAGATTCAATCAACTCGCGATAGTTCGAATTATCCAAAATTCGAGTCTCCCTTGAAACTCATTAGTCACCGAATGTTTGTAAACACATCACCATATCCTGAACTTGAGATGAATCTGATTAACTCGTTTATGATCTACGTCTACTCCACTACCATAGAGTGATTCCATAATTGAGCACAATTCTCCCTTTTGGTAAGGGTTTGTTGTTTATATCGGGATTTCAGCTTAACTACTCTATAACCATAGAGTGAACTTTAATTTTACGCTAAAAAATTACCTTTCTCAAAAGGTTGATGTTATTTTTATGAATGTTAAGTCTTTAAGTATACTCTATGGTTATAGAGTTATCTTAATCTGAAATATATAGTTTTATCTTAACTTTGTCAAGAGAAAAATGAACTTTTATAAAATTCCTCATTAAGATTGACAGTTATTTTAAGATACTTCTCATCTGTTGCGGATCAATTTCCAATGAATCCCAGACTTCATCAAGTTTCTCATCCTCGATGCCAAGCGACATCAGTGAGATGTAATCTGGTTCATCCGGAATAGTGTTACCACTGCTGCCGATTCCATACTGATGGCAGAAGACGTTTGCCATGTGCG
>CAYYHI010000025.1:22688-26379 GCA_964471745.1 uncultured bacterium
CTAAGTGTATCCCTGTTTCATTTTTATCCACCTTTCCCGGATAGTGGTGATATCTGATAGCCCTGACCAATGGAACTGGTAGATTCCAGTCCTCTGCAACCATTCCCCCGATTTCGCTATGATCTATGCCGGCAAACTCTCGACAGACCTGGTGTAGCGGGCGTTGTTGACTCGCCGCCGTTACGATCATCTCTTGAAAGGCTTCCCTGAAGTGCTGGTTAAGGATAACTTTACCAAAGTCGTGCAATAAGCCGATCACAAATGCATCCTTGGAAGCTACATCCTTCGTGCGCCGACTTAAGGCGCGGGCGACATAAGCCGTGCCCAGAGAATGCACCCAGAATTTTTCTCTGTCGAATACGTCGCTGCTCTCAGTTTCAAAAGCCCTCATTAGACATACCGCCTGAGCGATATTCATAACCTCATCGAAACCTAAAACCACGATGGCATGATCGACATTCCCGATCTCCCGGTGAAACCCATAATAAGCGCTGTTGACTATCTTTAGAATCTTTACTGTAATAGATTGATCTTTTTTTATTTCCTCAGCCAGGTCTTGTGCAGACGAGTTCGGATCCCTAAGTATTTCCATGATCTTTTTGGCAAGCGCCGGGAGGGGAGCCAACGTGCCTATTGATTCAAGCTTCAGCCGTATTTCATTGTAGTTTATTGAGTCATTACTTCTTTCTTGATCCTTTGTAATCGGAAAAAGCTCAGCCAGCACTCTGCTCAGAGCATTCTGATTGAACGGCTTGGTGAATATCTGGGCTGCACCAAGAGTTTTCGCTTTCCTGAACAAATCCTCCGATGGTTCATCGAGTGCGACAATAACCGGGATTCTCTTCCAATCGCTATTCGTTCTCATCGCCTGCAACAGCTCGGATGCTGTGTGAGTACCAATCCGCCAATCGGTTATTATAAGGTTAGGCTTATTCTGAATAATGAATTGTAATGCTGTGTGAATACTTGTCTTATGTTGCATATCACAGTTACGAATACGCCCAGACATCTGACGAATCTGGTTCGCGAACAGAGCTGATCCGCTAATCAGGAGAACATCTAACTTATTGTCGCATTTCTCACTCATGACGTAACCTGATCACCTGAGTTTACTTTGAAGGTGATATAGAACGTCGAACCTTTTCCGGACGTTGATTCAAAGTTTATTGAGCCTTGATAAGGTTCCAGCATGCTTCTGGCGTTGGATAATCCCAAGCCACTTCCCGCAGACAATCCATGTTCGAGCGCTTTGCCACTTTCCTTGGTTGAAAAGAACGGCTCGAATATCCTCGCACCAATTTCCTTCGGAATACCCGGTCCGGTATCCGATACGGAGATTCTTACCTCACTCTTTTCATCATCATACTCGGTCCTGACAGTGAGGCGCTTTTGTTTGCTTTCTTTCAAGGCATCAAGGGCATTATAGATGATATTCATAATCGCCTGGGAGAAATCACCATACAGTCCCTTGACTTTCGGAAGGTTTTCATCGTAATGAAACTCCTTGTCGACATCATGTTTAAAGAACATATTCGCATCCAGGAACTTCATCTCACTTTGCAGAAGCCAGTTAAGGTCAACCTCTGTCGGTTCGGTGCTTCTCTCCCGATGAATCTTATCAAGCAGATTCTCAACGATTTCGGTTATGTTCTCGGTATATTCCTCGATGATATCAACTTCCGGAAGCTCTATTTCCTTTTCCTTGAGTATGGAAAGGTATCCCCGAATCACATGTGTCGGGTTCCTTAAATTGTGCGCAATACCTGTGACATAGAGACCCACCTGAGCAAGCTCACGCTGGCGCATCAACTTGACTTTTATATCCAGCTCGCGGCTCAGGCGTTCTGTGTGGCGTTTCTCCGTCACATCTCGTAGATAGAGTCTTATAAATCCGACACTACCATCACTCTTAAAGCGTACATTACCGGACAATTCGGTCTCGATGGTTGTTCCATCATTATTTCTTAGAAGCACATCGACGTTTTCTACTTCCTGACCTTTGACCAGCTTCGACCAGCATTTATTAAAGATACCGTCTGACTTCTCCTTGATGACGTCGGTTAGAATACTGCCGCAAGGATCAAAATCAAGCCCTAATTTCTCACGGAACGTTCGGTTGCAATCCCTGATTATGCCGTCTGGAAATGCGACCATAGCCATGTCGGATGAATTTTCAAACAGGTCATAGAATGCTTCTTTCGTATCGTGTAAACCTTTGTAAAGGAAGCGATTATTGAAGCCTGACTTGATCAGACTACTCAGTATGTGTATGAATCGGATAATGTTCCTGCTCGACATGTGCATGATGGGGTCAATAAGAACGATAGCACCCATTGTGAGTTCATCGAAACTGACAGGTATTATGGCTATCCTGGCTTTTTCAGGTGCGTTCGGTCCCCAGAAGCGGATAGCCGCATCATCCTCGACGTTCTCCAGGTAAAGTGGTTTGTCACGTTCCCTCATCCATTCAAGCAGACCTTCATCCTCCTGGAGGATTATATCAGTGACAGGATACAAACCGCTTGAACCGCCAGCCCAGGAATCCAGCCACCAGCCTGGCGGTCGTCTGTGCCGAAACCGAAACAGAGCGCAGATCGATGCCTCAAATATCTCCACGAAATCAGAACACAGCCTCGAAAAGTAATCTGGATCCTGGAGACCATTTACCACCGACTCCGCCACCAGGCGGACTATCGACATCTGATATAGGTTTTCCTCGTTTTCCCTGGTTATCGCATCGATTATTTTTCGTAAGTTATCGTTTTCCAAGGTAAACGATTTCCTCCTTTAATAACTAAGGTTTCAATATGTACTCTATGGTTATAGAGTACATTTGGAGAGAATATATATACTCATTCGTGTTTTGTCAAGAGAAAAATCATTTTTTTTTGCTAAATCTTGATTTCATGACGATTCTTAAAATGTAATCAACGATGAGCAATAGAAGATTGAGAAATGAAGGATGGCTCTAAAGATTGTATTGTAAGAGGATAGATACTTTAACTGGATTGTGAAACACTCCCTGTGGACTGTCAAATTAATCAAATGTCATTGCGAACCGACCATTCGTGGCAGCGGGACGCCCTCGTCCCGTTGTGAAAAGTCTGTCATCAAAGGCGGGGACGAGGGCGTCCCCGCTCCACAAAAGATTGTATTGTAAGAAGATAGATGTTTTAATTAAATTGTGAAACACTCCTTGTATACTGACCAGATAGGGGAGTCCTGCTCAGCCAATCGCTTCACCGACCTTCATTTGGTGCATAAGGCGCGCCCACTCCTCGTCGACGGTCTTCTGGATGTAATCGCGCTGTTCTGCGTTGAGGTGCCGGAAGCGTCCCTGCAGCGAGAGATAATCGTTAACCGGTCGCTGCGGTGGATCTTTCGACAGGATATAATGTGCGCCGTTCTCCACCTCATACAGCGGAAAGACGCGTGATTCCACTGCGTAACGGGATTCAAGGATAGAATCCTTTTCGAGGGCTTTGTGTCCAGGCGGGCAGGGACTGAAGATATGGATGATCCTGAAACCCTCTATCGACATGGCTTTCCTGAACTTATACACAAGATCATCCGGGTAGGCAACTGTAGTAGATGCTGCATAAGGAACGCGGTGCGCAGCCATGATCTCGAGCAGGTTCTTCTTCGGTTCTTGCTTGAAGTCCTTGCCGGGAGTTGTGGTTGTCCATGCGCC
>CAYYHI010000026.1:0-26143 GCA_964471745.1 uncultured bacterium
GAAAGGAAAGTCCATCTCCTCGGCGGGCATCCAGGTGGGCACCGTTCAGCTTAACAGCAATGTATTCGGCAAACCCTTCCACAACCAGACGATTACTGCGATTTTTAAATTCATCAGACAGGATAAAGCTGCGCGAGAGAGTCAATTCACCCTTCCAATCGTCCCAGCAGAAGGGGATGTCTATCTCGCCCAACTCCCTGCCATCCGAGCGAACCGCTTTCCAGGCATCATTCAGATTCAAGCGATAATCCTCATCACTCGACGACCAGGCACCCAATCCTTCAAGTTCTGCCAGAGGCTTTCCCTTCTCCAGGATGCGCATGGTTCTCCTCTCAGAAGCCCCGACATCAGCGACTAAAAGACTAATAATCAACAAACTGAAAAGGCTGTATGAGTAACAGTGCCTAAGCAAAGTACCGCTCCGAAATGAGGATTTGGTTTAATCTTAAAGTTTAGGAAAATGTTTGTGTGAAGTCAACCTTTCATAATGAATCAGTGGTTATGGATATATTATTCTGATATGAATTGATATGCGGTTCCCTGGAATGGAAAGAGTATAGTAACAACTTATGTTTCGTAGTTGGTTTCCTCTCGTCATTCCCACGAAGCAGTGTGTCCAAAAATGATTCAAAGCCGCTGTCACCTCTCCGCAGGTGACAGCCTAATTATAACCCTATCATAGTGTTGCTGTCACCTGCGGAGAGGTGACAGCAGCGGACACTCTTATTCTCAGACACACTGTTTCGCGGGAATAACAATCACCAAGGGACACCACCGAACGAAGTGAAGCATTTCTTCAACTGCCAGTTTTAGATTCTTCACTGCGTTCAGAATGACATTCGTATCGACTTCCTTATATTTCTAATTGCTTCAGCAGGATCCGGCTGTCCGAAAACCGCACTTCCCGCAACCAACAGGTTGGCACCAGCTTCCACAGCTTCAGGAGCCGTGGTTGTATCTATACCACCATCGATACCAATAACCACTTCAGGAAACAGCTCGCGCGTTCTGCGGACCTTGACAAGGTTTTCCCGCATGAAATCCTGCCCGCCGAAACCCGGCTCAACGGTCATTATCAGAACCTGATCAACAAGTTCAATCAGTTCTTTAAACTCATCGAAGCCTGTCATGGGTTTTATTGCAATACCCGGACGCACACCGGCTTTCCGGATATGTTCAATCGGTTTCCTCGGATCTGTTTCCGCTTCATAGTGAAAGAGCAGGAAGTCGTTATCGTCCAGACCTGTCGCCAAATAATCGTCGATCCATCTGCCCGGTGATTCAATCATCAGATGAACGTCCAGCGGTAATGATGAGACTTTCTTAAGTGCAGCCACGATTGGCGCACCAAAGGTCAGGTTGGGAACGAAATGCCCGTCCATCACGTCGCAGTGGATGTATTCCGCATCGTGTTCGACTATCGCCACAGCCTCAGCCAACCTTGCCATGTCAGCCGACAACAAACTCGGTGAAATGCTTATCAATCGACCTCCGTCTTCTGAATTACCGTTGTATCACGAGTAGTGTCCGGCGTTGAAAATGAAGCAGGTTTAACTGCCACGTCCAAGTGTACTTTCCCTCTTGCTTTCATGGGTGTTCCGGGGAGAGGATCCTGCGATAGAACCATACCAGATGGAACGGATCTGTCCGGAAACCGCTTTACTCTGCCCAACCGCAGATTATATTTCGCCAGCATGATACCGACATTCTCAAACTGTCTACCGACCAGATCCGGCGCTACGATCTCAGTTGGTCTCTTTCCCAGACTGACGGTCAGAACGAGTTCATCGCCCCGATTCATCTCTGTCATTGGCTCCGGTGTCTGAAATATAACCACCCCTTCCGGGTACTTTATAGTATGCCGATATCGTGTATGCTTGGAATCGACAATCAAACCAACTGAATCAGCCGTAATCGCCGCTTCCCTGGGTGATCTGCCGATTATGTCCGGGCAGATCACCAGACCTTCCACGGTGCTTACAACGATCTCCAGCCTCCGCCCGGGTTTAACCTTGACACCCGCAACCGGGTACTGATCCAGAATTGTGCCCGGGGAAACCCGGTCGTCAATCCTGGTTCGTTCCAGAACAAGCTCGATATCAAGCAAACTGCAGATGCTGTCCGCTTCAGCAAGCTGCATGTAGTGAAAATCCGGAACTCCATGTTCAACACCGGCTGACACAATCAGCGGCATAAGAACCCGGTCAACGAATATAACAAACCAAAACACGGCGATAATAACCGCCACCAACCCGGCAATAAGTTCAAGTCGCTTCTGACAGAGCGTTTTTTTAGTATCCACACCAGGATTGATCTTTGGTTTCATTTCGCTGTTCATCATGCGATCTTCTTCTCCAGTCGAGCAGCGAAAACACCATCGCCTTTTATTTCAGGACCCAAGACCCTCAAAAATCCTTCCCTATCAACCAGTTCCGATGCAAGATATTGAGAAGTGGATTTGATTTCAAACTCAGTATGTTCAGTGAGAAAACTGTGAATAATCCCATCATTTTCCTCCGGTTCAATCGAACATGTACTATAGATAATACGTCCTTGCTCGTTCAATCGTTCAGCGGAGAATTCCAGCAGTGCGTGTTGTATCTCAGCCATTAGCTCTATATCATCGGGGATCCTTCGCCACCTTAGATCGGGTCTGCGAGCCAGCACGCCGGTACCGGTACATGGCGCGTCCACTAATATAACATCAAATTTCTGTCCGGATGAAATTACTTCATCATACGATAAGATTTCCACATTATTCAATCGGTTTCGGGAGATGTTATTTTGCAACAACTGCAGGCGTTCGTGTGATTTATCGGTGGCGATTATTTTACAGTCAGGACAGATTTCAGCAAGGTGACCGGTCTTTCCACCGGGTGCCGCACAAAGATCAAGGATAACCTCACCCGGCTGTGGATCGACCAGCCCACCGACCAATCCCTGCGATATATCCTGTGGAGTAGCCCGCCCATCCTTGACAATCGCCAGATCGGCGGGATCGCCCGAGTTCCTAATCAATAGATAAAATCTATCAAGATGATGCTGCTCAGACTCCACACCGGTGTCTCTCAACTCATCAGCAACAGTCTGAGGATCAGTCAGGCGCCGGTTAATTCTTAAGCAGACGGAAGGACGACGGTTGTTCCAGGCTAAAAAACCTTGTAATTCCTTCGTAGACAGATGCTTTGACCAACGTGAAAGCATCCAGCGTGGATGTGAGTATTCAGTTGCCTGTCTATCGAGTAGTTTGAGTAATTGAGATTCGAAATCAAGCAGATGGTTTTTCTCTCGGATTGCTCGTCTAAGTATAGCATTGACCCAGCCGGCTGACTTCTTCCCCGAATGCTCTTTAGCCAGTTCGACCGATGTATTAACCGCGGCATGGTCGGGAATGCGGTCAAGATATAACAGTTGATACAGTGCTATTGCAGTTGCGGCGTATACATAGGGATCAACCTTGACATTTCTGTCGCTCAGCCACTTGATTAAGTAATCGAGGGTGCCATGCCGACGAACCACGCCATACAATAACTCCTGAAAAAGAGCCTTGTCACGGGGTAGCCAATTCCACTTCTGCAACAGCGCACCAGCTTCATAATCGACACGGAATTTGTGTTTCAGCCATCTTGCATAAGTCTCGACAACCGCTTGGCGCGGTGTCTTGGCGCTTTCAATCACGTGCGCTGCGCAGAATGAACATCCTGACCAGGTGCATCAACGACATAGTCGCCGCGGCTACGTATGTCCAGGCAGCAGCGTTCAACACCTTGCGCGCCTGGTCGACTTTTCATGAGCAGCAATACCCAACGCAGCTATGGTACCTTTATTGTAAATGCCTTCCGATAACCTGACTATCCACGACCTGGGATCGTAACGGTCGGACAATTCACCTGCGATGGGCTCCACTTCCACATCGTTCAGACCATTCACGTCCAGTATACGTCTTGCGACGTTCGCACCGGTTAACCCGCTGGCAGACCTGATTCGACTGTATTTACAGTAGGCACTCTTTACCTTGTTCTGTGTCCAGACGGCGAGAATTACCGCAGGAATTAAAAGCACCATCGTGGGATCGAAAAAAGGGTATATCATCAGTAATTCGCAATTTGTAATTCGTAATTCCTAATTATAATACGCTATCATCCCAGTTCAGTTCCTGACGAAAGCTTAGCGCCACGCAGAAAATCCTCAACCTTCATCCTTCGCTTACCCTCGAGCTGAAGCTCTATTATCTCAAGGCTGCCCTCGCCGGTCGACACAAATAGCCTGTTTTCATCTCTGATTGTAATTATACCAGGAGAGTTGCCTGTACTCTCAGGCAGTAAGGCGGTTTTGAAAACTTTTAGCATCTTGTCACTCATTCTGCTGAATGCCGCTGGTGACGGCGCCAAACCACGAACCAGGTAGTGAATTTCATCAGCCTTTCTATTCCAATCGATTAGACACATCTCTCGGGTTATCCTGGGAGCAGTCGTAACTTCACCTGCCTGGGATCTCGGCTCTAAAGTTCCCTCCTCCAGTTCATCCATTGTTCTAACAGATAACTTAGCACCGACTTCGGCAAGGCGGACAGCAAGATTGCCTGCATCATCTTCCGGATGGATATCCACAGACTCCTGCAACAGAATGTTACCAGTATCGACTTTACGTTCAATCTTGAATGTGGTCACACCGGTCCTGGTTAAACCCCGCATAAGAGCCCAGTTTATCGGTGCTGCACCTCTCAATTGTGGCAGCAGCGAGGGGTGCAGGTTGACACTGCCCATTGCCGGAGTGCTGAAGATTCTCGGTGGAAGTATTCTGAAAGCCACAACCAGGCATACATCGGGATTAAATCCGGCGAAGGCTCTCGCAAAGAAGGGATCCTTCAGCTCCACCGGCTGCAGTATTGGTAAACCATGCTGTTTAGCAACCAGTTTAACCGGTGTCTCGGTAATCCTCAGCGATCTGCCCGCCGGTTTGTCCTCACCGGTTACAACAACAATAACCTCATGACGACTCCCCAGCAGCGCCTCCAAACTGGGCACCGCGAACTGGGGCGTACCCATGAAAGCCACGCGCATAACTGCCTCCCGAAACCTATTCTATCGGACTCTTCTTACGAGCAATCGCACCACGGTCAAGAGTCAGCTTAAGATCGTCTGCGACCTTGACTAAAATCGTCTTATCGTTTTCACTCACCTTCAGTATAGTGCCGTGTATTCCACCCGTGGTGACGATCTTATCGCCCTTGTTTAGCGCTTCAAGCATTCTCTGGTGTTCCTTCTGCTTTTTTGCCTGTGGACGTAGCAGTAGGAAATAGAGAACCACGATAATCAGAATCATCGGTAGGAAGGCACCAATACCTCCTCCACCCTGCCCACCACCTTGTGGTTGAGCCATTGCCAAGAATAAGAGCGTCATTTATATTCCTTTCAGGTTTATTTTAACTTCAATCTGAATCTGCTGAAAACAGCTTGGCGATAATCATCATTGACGGACCGCAAGCGTACAAATAATCCTCCTTCACAAATATGCCATTTATAGTCCCAACATCTTCAATGCGTGCCACCTCGTTGAGCTCCTGCGGTTGAGTTATATTAACTATCAGGATGTCATTATTCCCACCGATATATAAGAATGGAGGAGAGAGCTCAAACGAATATACCGGAGTAAGATTGGTTAGCCGGGCAATCAACACAGGATCCTCCGGAATGCGAACATCAAAAGCATATACCCCATGATGCATCGATGCAACAAACAGATAACCCTCATAAACAATAATGTCTTGAGGCTCGCCTGAAATCTCGAATGTACCGATTGGATTGGGATTCTCCGGATCAGAAACATCGATTGCAAAGCCAAAAGTACCGCCTATAAGATAAACCACATCACCTTCCAGGCATACATATTCACCGCCCGGATTAACTGTTAAACGACTGAGATACAACGGTTCGTTCCGATCGAGGATGTCAAGTATAACCATCCCACATGATTTACACGAAACGTAAGCATAGAGATCACCTAAAACTACATCGGTAGCTATTTCGTTCAACAACTCACGTGAGATTATGTAGGATTGATCCGGAGGCTGTATGTACATTACAGCAAGACCGTATCGATATGGTACGAACAGGCGCGAATCATCGCCCGCAAATCCCTTGCTCCATAAGCCGGAACTGACACTCCCCATACGCGACGGTGCCAGAGGATCGGTGACATCAAAGATATACACAGAATGCGTATCACAGACAAAACAGGCTCCTCCGTGAAACCAAATATCGGAACCGAGAACATTATCGAGTGGATAACGGGTTATTACCTGCGGATCAAATTCAGGTCCCCTCACCGAAAATCTCCTTTGCGCCGTCAGCGGTTCAGCTTCATTGCCAACAGCATCGGTGAAATAACCAACGGTTTCAACATCATCTTCATTTATCCCGGACGGAATAATCAGCGACCTTCTGAATAATCCTTCAGCGATCCGCTCCAGGGAATAGTTTATTCTGATACTGGAAAAGGATACACGCGCCTGTCCATCCTCTCCGGTTTCCATCGTGAATTCTACAACTGAACCGGTTCGGAGGGTATCCAACTCGGAGTATACCTGAATAGAATTGATATGCGCCGTAAAATCAAGATTTATATCATCCTGGAAGATACCGGTAGTACCGCTCCCTGATGTTGCAAAGCGACCATACGCAAACACTGGACCCTCACGGTGCAGCACATACAGTATTTTTAAGGTATTAAAGTCTTCCCAATCAGCATCCTCTAACAGTGAATCGAGCCCAACCAGCATCCTGTCGCTGTTATCAGCCTGTATATTTACATTGAGACATGTATCATTAGTCGCATCGGACCCGTTATTGATCCGCATTACAACATTCGCCGGCACAATTACCGGCGGCTGACTAATCGACCTGCCGCTGTCACAGGCGAAGTACAAAACCGCAATCGTCAATAAACTACAGAGGCAAAAAAGAGATAATCCGCCTCGAGGCAAATCCATGATGATTCCTCACGTTATAGACTCCACGTAGTCTTAAGCTGTCAGATCATGTAAGTTACCTTGAAATAATCTTCAAGTCAAGCTTCCTCTTCCCATCCGTCTTCTATTTCGCCTCGCCACTTACTAAACCTGTTTTCAATTATAACCTTCCTGACTTCACTCATCAAGCGCAGATAGTAGGTTACGTTATGCAGGCTTAATAATCTCAATCCCAGTATCTCCCCGGCGGTCGTCAAGTGATGAAGGTAGGAACGGGAAAATGTACGACAAGCGTAACAATCGCATAAGGTATCGAGCGGTTCCTGATCCAATCTGTAGCGCTTATTCCTGATGTTAACGATCCCCTGCGAAGTAAAAGCCTGACCGTTTCGTCCGTTACGGGTGGGAAGCACACAGTCGAAGAGATCCACTCCTGTTTCTATTGCTGCGAGCATATCGGACGGTTTACCCACACCCATCAGATGCCGCGGTTTGTTTTCGGGTAACCATTCACAACACAATCTGGTAATTCGTATCATCTCTTCCTGAGGTTCACCGACAGATAATCCGCCTATGGCAAAACCGGTCGGAGATAGTCCGACAAGCTGCTCCACTGACTGGCGGCGCAGGTCATCATAAACACCGCCCTGGACAACCAAGACCGCAGCTTGGAAATCATTCGCATCTCCTTCAGTACGCTCCCACTCTTCAATAAAGCGTGCAGCCCACCTGCTTGTTAGTGAAGTGGCTCGTTCCACCTCAGAGCGTTTAGCAGGATATGGTGAACATTCATCCAGCGCGTATATGAAATCAGCGCCTATTTTTCGCTGGATTTGGAGGACCGATTCCGGCGTCAAAGTCAGCATCGTGCCGTCGTAGACCGATTTGAAGTTGACACCATCTTCATCGACCCTACGGGTAGAAGATAATGAGAAAACCTGGAAACCACCGGAATCCGTCATTGTCGGACCATCCCAGCCCATGAATCTCGCCAGACCACCACCTGCGACGATAACATCGATTCCCGGTTGCTGGAACAGATGATACGTATTGCCCAGAAGAACCTGAGCACCTGCAGACCTTAACTCCTCCGGTGACAGAGTCTTCACAGTCGCCACAGTCCCCACCGGAATGAATTCGGGTGTTTGTATATCACCATGGGCGGTCTTTATCAATCCGGTTCTGGCAGCCGAACCGTGGTCACTACTAAATATCTTGAAACAGTTATCCATTTCCTGTCTTACCGGATAAATCCGGAACTAACCTTATGCTAATAAACCACACTACACCGAAGCATAAACCGCCAACTATCCAGCCACTAATTATGTCGCTGGGCCAATGCACACCGATGTAAATCCGCGAAAAACCGATGATACAGGCGATCCCCCACCATAACCATTTTGCCCGCGGGTAAGCCCAGCCAAACCATAACGCCTGCGCGCCGGTGTTAACTGCATGCGAGGACGGGAACGACCAGGAACCACGGTATATCTCTATCACAGGATCAGGTAGTACAATCCAGGCACCATCCCACCATAAATGAAGATATTCCAGCAGGTTGCATGGTCGGATCCTTGACACGAGCGGTTTTATAAGGCGTGAAGACAGCGGATCGGTCAACGCCACGATAACCAGCGCGCCGATCCCCACCCAGCGCGACCTGCGATTCCCGAAAATCATCAATCCCGCCCAGGCGGCAATCATCGGCAGCAGCCAGGCTCGGTCGTTGTCAAACAGAGGCATCAACCAGTTGAAGACCGGATTTCGGAGAGTGTCATTGATGAAATACATCAGAAGGACGTCCAGCCTGAAGGCAAAATCAATTATTGTCTGCAACAGGTATCTCTTTTAATCATCACCCTTAAGGATTGTTTAACAAGGATGTACAAGATGAATAGGATTTTAACATATCTTGTATATCCTGTTTATCCTTGTTAGGATCAATCTAAAGATTGTTTAACAAGGATATACATGATGAATAGGATTTTAACATATCATGTATATCCTGTTTATCCTTGTTAGGATCGATCAAAGGAAGCGATCTCCACATTTCGTAAATAACGCCACTTGCCAGCTGGGAGCTTTCCAAGATTTACAGACCCAATGCGAACGCGTTTGAGTTCAGTCACTTTACATCCAACCTGTTCGAACAACCTTCTGATTATCCGCTTGCGTCCTTCATGGATTGTAATCGACAGTCTGCCGCCCTTAATCGGCTTGAGGTCGTCAACTTCCGCCAGTCGGTCGTCTATTACAACACCCTTTCTGATTCGAGCAAATTTTCGTGGGCTTATCGGACGGTTAAGCCTGACAATATATTCCTTCTCAACGCTATGTTTTGGGTGAGTGAGACCATAAGTAAGCTTGCCATCGTTAGTAAGAAGCAGGAGACCGCTGCTGTCGCGGTCAAGTCTGCCAATCGGGTATAACCGGGCATCAAGCTGAACGAGGTCTGAGAGGCAGGCACCTTTTTCCTTACCGACTGACATCGTACAGACGACTCCTGCCGGTTTATGCAGTATAATGTAAATGAACCTGTCTTTCGCGACCGGTTCGATGAGCCTACCGTCGAACTCGACGACATCAAGATCGCTGACATCGAGTGCCGGATCTGTAACAGTCCGACCATTGACAACCACCCTGCCATCGGCTATGAGCCGTTCAGCAGCTCGTCGGGATGCTACACCAGCCGATGACAGAAACTTGGCTAATCTCATTTGATGATTTTCTCGCCCCCCTCTTTCGGTAGGAAAGGAAAGGCATTGATTTCGCACTACCCCTACCGCCTTAGATGGTGTCCCTTGATGGTTGTCATTCCCGCGAAACAGTGCGTCCGAGAATACCATTTTATCAGTGTTCCTGCCAGGTTTCAAGCGCAGCGTAACCTGGCAGGTATAGTCCTAAGTTCTGTTGAACAATGAATAGCTGACACTACCACCGCCTTATGGTGCACCATAAGCAGGTCTACGTAGCACTATTTAGTGAAATCAAGCTTTATCAGGCACTTACGATTCTGATTTCTCAGCACTCGCAGGTAATAATCCAGCTTCCTTGTAAAACGGTTTGAACAGATCAATCGGCACCGGGAATATCACGGTCGAGTTGTTTTCAACCGCAACCTCGTTCAATGTCTGAAGATAACGGAGCTGAAGGGCAATCGGGTCTTTGGCAATTACTGCCGCTGCTTGAGCCAGCTTAATTGAAGCCTGGTACTCACCATCGGCGTGGATGACCTTGGCGCGTCGTTCGCGCTCGGCTTCGGATTGCTTAGCCCAGGCACGCTGCATCTCCTTCGGCAGATCGACGTGCTTGATCTCGACGTTCGATACCTTGATGCCCCACGGATCGGTATGGCGGTCGATGATCTGCTGCAGTTGGAGGTTGATCTTATCCCGTGAAGAAAGAAGGTCATCCAATTCAACCTGCCCTAAAACGCTGCGAAGCGTAGTCTGAGCGAACTGAAGCGTGGCAAATATGTAATTCTCAACCACTACAACCGCCTTCGACGGATCCATCACCCGAAAATAGATGACGGCGTTCACCTGGACAGATACGTTATCCTTGGAGATGACGTCCTGTGGCGGTACATCGCGTGTTTCGAGCCGCAGGCTGATCTTGACCATCTTATCGATGATCGGAATCAGGATGATCAGCCCTGGTCCCTTGGTGTCGATCAACCGACCCAAACGAAAGATCACGCCGCGTTCGTATTCGTTCAGGATGCGAATTGCACTGGCGAGAATGAACACGCCAATGATGATTACGAGTATTAATGGCATTGACATATCGGTCTCCTTTTAGTGACCGTTTACTCAATCTCCCTTGTCTCTTCGAATGGACAAATGTCGGTCGAAGAACAGGGAGTTCTATTTCGCTTTAAGATCTCGCTGTTAAAATACGACAAGGAAGCCCGACCGTCAAGGCAGCCGGGCTTCCTAATGAAAAAAATTCTAAAGGT
Organism: uncultured bacterium; assembly: GCA_964471745.1. GTDB lineage: Bacteria > Electryoneota > AABM5-125-24 > Hatepunaeales > Hatepunaeaceae > CAYYHI01. The sequence continues at coordinate 10,929 of CAYYHI010000026.1, forward strand.
TTACCTGTTGCCGGTCTGTTGAATTTTATTTCGGCTTCTTCGGTGTTTCCCCTTGATAGAATTCGGGAGCATTATCGCTTAGCTGGTTAACCACAGTAATCGCTCTTGTGGAACCTTCAAAGTTGGCGACATGCCAGTAATCGTTGTTATCACCTTGTCTCGTAGCATTTGTAACAAGGACGGTTTCAACTACGTTTCCGTCTGCATCCTTAAACTGAACCTTGGCATCCGTTCCTCCGAAATAAGCACTGTTATCATAGGCATATACGCGGTAGGTACCCTCGAAGAGCTGATAAACCTCGATTATCTCTGGTCCGGGTCCACTGGTGTGATCCTCAAGCAGGCGGGCATAGGGTGGACTGTCCTCACTGCCCATTTCATTATAATAAACATGATAATCATTGCCCTCGATCTCTGGCGTCAGAAGGTTGTTATCCAGATCATTATCAACCATGTTCCAGTGCAGTTCGATGGTGAAAATCGCGTTACTGCTGCCCCCGGTCTCTGTCATCGTGAAGCTCCATTCGTGGCTTCCACCGGCAACTACGTCAATCATGGTTGTTTCCGTGTTGTAGCCGTTAAGACTTGCACCGAAACCTCGATTGCCTGCAGTAACGCTGAAGCTGTAATGACCATCCTGGTCGGTCAACGTGTAGTTGGCGTCATCGGTAGCGATTATTACATTCTCAAGCGGATTGGAATCCGAATCAGTAACATCGCCGTATACTGTTCCGGAACCGGCTACGGACTCGGTCATCGTGAAGCTCCATTCGTAGCTCTGATCGGCAACAACCTCGATTGAGTGTATCTCGCGTTCGTAATCCTGCAAAGTCGCTACTAATGTACGCGAACCTTCCGTAACATTGAAGCTGTAATGACCATCCTGGTCGGTCATCGTGTAGTTAGCGTCATCGGCAGTGATTATTACGTTCTCAAGCGGGTTGGAATCCGAATCGGTGACATCGCCGTAAACAGTACCTGTATCGCCGCCGGTCTCGGGCGCAAGTTGGAAATCCTGTACCCGCTGTTCACCATCCGTCAGATCCAACGTATGACTGGCGGATTGGTAGCCGGTCTTGCTGGCGGTAAATTCTATCGAACCCGTACCAACAGTTATCGAATAGTGACCGCTGCTATCGGTTGTATTGGAATGACCGTCGCTCGAAACGATGTTAGCGCCTTCGATAGCATTACTTGTTTGAACATCATAAACATTACCGGCAACAGTAGCGCTTCCCCCACCGCCATTCTCCTTCTCGAAAGTATAGATATGGCTGACGTTATCTTCAATCCACGACAGCGAGAGACCGTCCCCCTGGACAGCGTATCCATAGATATCAGTCTCGTTATTAACGTCATGGACGATCGTGAGCTGAGTTCCTCCGGCAGTTGACCAGTGGAAAGTACTGGTTTCGTCATCGCTGCCGGATGTTCCGGATGCACTATATTCGATGTATAATCCGGTTCCATCAGCGTTGAAGGTTACAGCGGCATCCGTGAAATCCTGGGAAACACCGTTGACGATGTATCCCGACAGATTCCAGGTTGCGACCAGAGCTTGGTCGTGTTGTGTATCGCCGTTGCCTCCGTCGTTTGTACCGGCAGGATTGTCATCGCTGCTGCAGCCGATTATGGAAAATCCTGCTGTCAACAGGAAGACAAACAAAAGTTTGATTAATTTGTACACTTATAACTCCTTGTATATTTTGTTTGTAATGGTTCTCAAGTAATGTGTAGCTATTTCCTGTTTATGGAAGCGAAAGGTGTTGCGCCACCGCTGTTACAATTATGACATCTTCTTTATCTGAAAAGCGGTGTGTGATCTGACGGTTGTAATCCACCCACTTGAAAATAGAAGAGCCAATCTGTTGTTATCCAACAACCTCATGTAATTTGTCGACAAACCGATCAAGGTCTGCGCAAGAGAGCTTTTCGGTGACCGCTACCAGCAAGCTGTTCTCCATCTCAGGAAACCACCTTCCCAAGCTCGGACCGGCGAAAATATGACGCTCGGCTAACTTCTCACAAACGCCCTCAGCAGGTCGAGGCAGATTAACCACGAACTCGTTAAAAAAATCACCGTTGAAATGCAGGCTTACATTCGGCATGCTGTTCAGCTTATCAGCAAGGTAATGAGCGGAGCGATACGAGTTCTCAGCAACCTGCTTCAAACCGTTCCCGCCGACCAGGCTCAGGTAAACCAATGCGCCCAACGCCACCAGCGCTTCGTTGGTACAGATGTTGGACGTGGCTTTCTCCCGACGGATATGCTGTTCACGGGTTTGGAGAGTCAGGACATAGCCTTCTCTATCCTGAGTATCCCTGGTTCGAGCAACCAGCCTGCCGGGCATCATGCGAATGAGCGGCTTTTTTACCGCGAACAGACCAACATAAGGACCACCCAGGTTGAGCGCAGCACCGAACGGCTGCCCTTCCGCGGTCGCAATGTCCGCTCCCCATTCTCCCGGCGGTTCCAGTAACGCCAGCGAAACCGGATATGTGGATGATATCACCAACGCTCCGGCATCATGCGCTAACTGTGCAGCCTCTCTGACAGGTTCAAGCAGCCCGAAGAAGTTCGGATGTTGAATTACAACCGCCCCGGCGCCATCGGCAAGCTCCTTCAACTCCTTCGGGATAATTCTGCCGTTCTCACTGCTCAATGTTCGGATTTCGATGCCTGCTGGAAGGCAATACGTTTCAAGGACTTCCCTGTATAACGGATTAAGACCCGCAGGAACAACCACCGCCTGACGTTTGTTCTTGCGAACCGCTATCATCACAGCCTCAGCCAGTGCGGTTGCGCCGTCATAATGCGAAGCGTTTGCGGTGTCCATACCCATTAGCCGGCAGATCACAGTCTGGAATTCGTAGATCGTCTGAAGCGTTCCCTGCGAAACTTCAGCCTGGTACGGAGTGTAGGCGGTATAAAATTCGGATCGACTCAGTATGTGGCTTAGTGCTGCAGGAATATAATGATCGTACGCGCCGCCGCCAAGCAAACATAATCCTTCTGATGCCGGTCGGTTATAATCAGCCAGCTCCCCGAACTCCCTTGAAAGCTGATACTCAGATATGCCCGATGGAAGATCCAGCTCCCGTTTCAGTTGGAACTTCTCGGGGAGCACGCGATTTAGAAGTTCTTCAAAGGAAGAAACGCCGACGCTGTTTAGAATATGCTCACGATCCCTGTCGCTGTGCGAGGTAAAATCCACCGGTTAATTCTCGCCGGCTTCTTCAATCAATTTCGCATAATCATCGGGAGACAGTAAGGTTTCAACCTCTTCTACATCCCTGACTTGTACCTTAATAATCCAACCACCTCCGTAAGGATCCTGGTTGATAAGCTCGGGCGAATCCTCCAACAATCCGTTTACCGCAACCACCTCGCCGCTTACCGGTGAATACATATCTGCGGCGGCTTTAACCGCCTCAATCGTACCGAAGGGAGTCCCGCCCGTAACCACTATCCCGATCTCCGGCAGATCAAGGAATACTATATCACCAAGCTCACCCTGTGCATAATCAGTTATTCCAACAGTGGCTTCTTTGCCGTTGAATCTAACCCATTCATGGTCTTTAGTGTAGTGTAAATCGGATGGAATGTTCATTTCCCCTCCTCGTTGATTTTAGTATATCCAGACATCCGTCTAAGACTGTCGTTCCAGGAATTCATCCAGGAATGTTGTATCGTAATCGCCGCTGATAAAGCGTTTGTCGGCGATGATCTTCTTATGTAACGGGATCGTAGTATCTATACCCTCGATAGCGAATTCATCGAGCGCTCGGTTCATCCTCAGAAGCGCTTCCTGCCGTGTGTTACCAAACGCGATAAGCTTCGCTATCAGCGAATCATAGAAGGGCGGAACTTCATAGCCGGTGTAAGCGTGCGTATCTACGCGTATACCCATCCCACCCGGAATATGCCAATCGGTAATCTTCCCAGGAGACGGTGTGAAGCCGCGTTCGGTGTCTTCCGCATTGATCCTGCATTCGATGGCGTGCCCCCGTGGCAGGAGTCCATCATTCCTGGATTTACCACCTGCCACAGCAAGTATTTGCTCTTTAACAAGGTCAACACCATAAACCATCTCACTGATCGGATGCTCGACCTGAATCCGGGTGTTCATCTCCATAAAGAAGAACTCCTCGTCTTCGACCAGAAACTCGATCGTTCCAGCACCAATGTATTTTGCAGCCTTGGCGATTTTTACGGCAGTATTTGTCAACTCCCGTCGAAAATTCAGTGAGACCACCGGAGAAGGACTCTCTTCGATCAACTTCTGGTGCCGACGCTGGATTGAACACTCCCTCTCACCAAACGCAACAATATTGCCGTCAAGATAACCCATCACCTGCACTTCAATGTGGTGTGATTTTTCGAGGAATCGCTCCATGTACATCCCGCCGTTGCCGAAAGCCATTTCAGCTTCGACGCTCGCCATGGCAAAGCTGCAACTTAGTTCCTCCGGTGATCTTACAATCCGCATCCCCTTGCCACCACCTCCCGCGGTAGCCTTGAGTATAATGGGATAACCGATTTCCTCTCCCAACGTAAAAGCTTCCTTATCATCCTTGAGAATCCCATCGCTTCCTGGGAGTATCGGAGCTTTTGCTTTAGCGGTGGTTTTCCTCGCCAGAGCTTTATCGCCCATTATGGAGATGGTTTCCGGTGAAGGACCTATAAATACAATACCTGAATCGTTGGTGATTTCGGCAAATTCGGCGTTCTCGGCAAGAAAACCGTAACCCGGATGTATGGCATCGGCATTGGTTATCTCGGCAGCGCTGATAATTCTGGGGATATTGAGATAACTGTCGGCGCTTCGAGGTGGACCAATACAGACAGCTTCATCGGCAAACCTGACATGAAGTGCATCCGCATCCGCCTGGCTGTATACCGCAACTGAACTGATTCCCAACTCTTTGCAGGCACGGATGACCCTCAGCGCGATCTCACCCCGATTGGCAACTAATATCTTTTTAAACATTTAGTCAGGTTTAATGACGAAAATGGTCTGTCCGAATTCGACCGGTTCAGCATTCTCGACGGGGATTTCAACGATTGTACCGGACACTTCAGCCTCGATCTCGTTCATCAGCTTCATTGCCTCGATGATGCAAAGCACCTGCCCGACCTTCACGTGATCGCCAATTTCGACATAGGACGGTGCTTCGGGTGAAGACGCACGATAGAATGTACCCACCATGGGGGAATCGATCGTCACCAGGTTATCGACAGGTGCGGCAGACTGATCGGTTGGCGTCGCTGCATCAGCCATATCGACCTGGACCACCGGCGCTGCTTGACCTGACTGCGGAAACTGACCTGATATATAACCGTCTCCGGAAGCCTGCTTGACCACCCTGATACGGGATCCTTCCTCCTCTACTTCAAGTTCGTTGATCCCGCTCGATTCAACAAGTTTAATCAGACGACGTATTTCGGCAATTTTCATCGGCGACCTCACGTCTATTCTTTGGCACGTTCGAGGTATTGACCCGTGCGAATATCGACCCGTATTACTTCACCTTCCTCGATAAAAAGCGGCACCTGTACCACAGCGCCGGTCTCAAGAGTGGCGGGTTTGGTTACATTCGAAACGGTATCTCCCTTGAGCCCGGGCTCGCATTCAACGATCTTTAAGTTGATAAAATTAGGAAGTTCTGTTATAATAGGTTTATCCTCATGCAGGTAAACCTTGATAATCTCACCTTCCTTCATGAATTTCGCATCATCTCCCAGAACTTCACCCGGGATGTTTATCTGATCGAACGTTTCCTGATCCATAAATATATATGAATCTTCTTCCGAGTAAAGATACTGCATTCCCCGGTCTTCGAGCTTGACAACTTCGATCTTCTCGCCCGACCGGAAAGTTCTGTCAAGTACGCGACCGGTTATGACATTCTTCAGCTTTGTGCGAACGAAAGCACCGCCCTTACCCGGCTTCACATGCAGAAACTCAACTATTGTAAATAGCTGTTTATCCAGTTCTATAACAAGTCCGTTCTTAATATCGGCAGTGGTTGCCACTATTTTTCTCCGTATTCAACTACCTTCAAGTAGACCGATAAATTCCTGTTCGTTCAGTATGGTTACGCCCAGACTTTGCGCCTTAGTGTATTTAGACCCGGCTTTCTCACCGGCAACGATGAAATCCGTCCTGCTGCTGACCGATGAGCTTACACGCCCACCCCGTTCTCGAATAGCTTCGCCGGCTTGTTCGCGGCTGAACCTCTCCAGAGCGCCGGTAAGTACAAATGTCTTTCCGTCAAGTGTCTGCGGCTTGGCTTCAGATTCTTCGACCTCACCTGCAACACCGGCTTCCTTCAGCTTGGCAAGTAACTGGATACTTCTATCGGATGCAAAGAACTGTGTGATCGATGTCGCCATGATTGCTCCGATTTCCGGGATCGCCTGCAATTCCTCCTCGCTTGCCTGTTGTAAGGCGTCAAGATTATCGTACTGCTGAGCAATCAACCGAGCTGCTCCGATTCCGACATGACGGATACCCAGACCAAAAAGTAAACGGTCGAAGGGTCTGTCTTTCGATGCCTGTATACCCTTCACGAGATTATTGGCAGAAAGCTCAGCCATGCCGGGCAGTTCCACGATCTTTTCGACGGTCATTGAATATAAGTCACCAGCATCTCTGATCAGACCAGATGAGACAACCGCTTCAACTGTCTTATATCCCAGACCATCGATGTCCATCGCTCCGCGCGCTGCAAAATGACTGATACGTCCCCTTACCTGCGCGGGGCATTCCCAGTTCGGACAGCGGATTGCAACCTCCTCTTCATCCCTGACAAGCGGAGTACCGCACTCCGGGCAATCCGCAGGAATAATAACCTCTTCAGCATCGGCGAGTCGTTTTTCCTCGATGAAACGGTTGACCTTTGGAATGATCTCACCGCCCTTTTCGATCTCGACCCAATCGCGTTTGAGGATGCCAAGCCGTTTGATCTCATCCTCGTTATGCAGAGTAGCGCGCTTGACGATTGTGCCCAGGAGCAGAACCGGCTCAAGCTCAGCTACGGGTGTCACGGCTCCGGTTCTGCCTACCTGCCAGGTGACGTCGACCAACTGCGTAATCGCCTTTTCGGTCGAAAATTTGTAAGCTGTCGCCCAGCGGGGGTTCTTGGCGGTCGAACCGAGTTTTCCCCATGCTGAAATGTCATCCAGTTTGACGACGACGCCGTCGGTATCATAGGGCAGATCGAAGCGGGCTTCATCCCAATGAGACAGAAAATCTTCAACCTCATCCAGACTGCGGCAAAGCTTCCAATTCGGATTCGTCGGAAACCGACTCCGTTTCAACAAATCAAGGGTTTTCGCCTGCGATCCGAGGTTGATACCTTCGCCGAAAAACGAATACGCAAAGAACCGAAGCGGTCTGCGGGCAACCTCTTTGGAGTCGAGCATCTTTAAAGTACCTGCCGCGCCGTTACGCGGATTCATAAACGGCTTCAGACCGGCTTCCTCGCGCTTTTCGTTCATCTCAGTGAATTCAACACGCGGGTAATAAACCTCGCCGCGAACCTCAAAACTCGGTGGTACATCATCAGAAACCGTTAACGGAATCGAACGGATGGTGCGGATATTAGTAGTGATATCATCCCCAATCCTGCCGTCGCCGCGGGTTGCACCCTGTGTCAAAGTGCGATCCCGGTATGACAAAGCCACCGCCACGCCGTCGATCTTCAGCTCGCAGACATATTCTGGGGCTTTCTCATATATCTCACGAACCCGCCGATCAAACTCCCCTAATTCGTGAATGTCATAGCTGTTCGCCAGCGAGAGCATCGGCACCCTATGGCTGACCTGTCTGAAGCTAGGAACCGGCTGCCCGCCGACCCGCTGTGTGGGTGAGTCGTCTGTTAAAAGATCAGGATATTCTGTTTCGAGTTCGATCAACCGGTGCATAAGCGCGTCATACTGATGATCGGCTATCTCCGGCTCGTCCAATACATAATACAGATAGTCGTGATGATTTATCTCACGTCGCAGCCGATTTATCTCTGCCTTGACTTTTCCCCGTTCCAAATCCAACTGTTTCACCCAGGCAAATACAGACCACAATTTAAGACGTATCAACCGGATTTGCAACCCTAAACGTCATGTATAATAAATTCCAGTTATCGGATTAGATTGCCGATCCGCCCCCATCTGATCTTGTTGTTTAACTTATTAACAGGTAGAAACTTATCCCATGAGAAATAGATAATCAACGCTTTACCGATAATAAGATTACGCGGCAGAAAACCCCAATATCTGCTATCGGCAGAATTATCGCGGTTGTCACCCATAACGAAAAGATGACTTGTCGGGACGGTAAGCGGACCGAAGTTGTCACGGTTACGCATTTCAAGGTTACGTGGGACAACCGCCCGCTCCACGTAACTACGCGGGTAGATTATTCCACTTGTAAACTTGGATTCGGATGGATTCTCAAACGGCACACCATCGACGTAAACCACCTTGTCCCGAATCTCGACGGTTTGCCCCTCCGTAGCAACACACCTTTTAATATAGGAGAGATTCTTATCAAGGGGAAATCGGAAAACCACAATGTCGCCCTGCTTGGGTTCGCTGAAACTCGGCAAGTGGAAAAATGGTACGAAAAAGCCGAGTTTGGTGAAGGGAACGCCGATCCAGTCTGGGGAACGTATGCCATATACGAACTTGTTGACAAGCAGAAAATCGCCGACCAATAAAGTATCTTCCATACTGCTGGTCGGTATCCGGAACGCTTCGACAACAGTAAGACGAATAAAGAACACGATGATAACAATGCTGACGATCAGCTCAATCCATTCACGTAGCGCACTCTTGGGTCTTTCCTCCCTGTAGAAAAAGACCCTTAAGAACACCTCAATTATGTATAGCATACCGATACCGACAATCCGAATGACCGGATTGGTGGATTTTGACCGCCTCAACGATTGACGAGCGAATACTACTTTTTGATAAAGATTACGCGATTTCGGCTCATCGTGTGTATTATTTAAACCGGACTTTGTGAATTTATTCTCGTTCAATTCTTCTTCCTGCTTGTGACTTGTAACTATTTAGTGCTTATTGAAAAAGTCCGAATTGTCCGCTGGCAGACGCCCTCGTCTGCCAGTAAAATCAATGCATATCAAGTACTTATCTGGCAGACGAGGGCGTCTGCCAGCGGATTGGTGACGATTTCAATGACTTTTTAAAAAGAATTATTTATAATATAACCCAGCATCAACAGATATTGTTCCATCCATCAATCCGATTTAAGAATAGCCATGAACGCCTCCTGTGGAACTTCGACATGTCCTAACATCTTCATCCGTTTCTTGCCCTCTTTTTGTTTTTCCAGTAGCTTGCGTTTTCGGGTTACATCGCCGCCGTAACATTTTGCCAGTACGTTTTTCCTTAGGGCACGGACGGTGGCGCGAGCGATTATACGCGAGCTTATCGCTGCCTGTATCGCAACCTCGAACATCTGGCGCGGGATGATGTCAGCGAGCTTATCCACTACCCGTCTGCCCCAGGCATAAGCCTTATCCTCATTGACCAGCACCGACAACGCATCGACCACCTCACCATTGAGCATAATGTCAAGCTTGACCATCCTGGTTTCCTCCCATCCGGAGTGCTCGTAGTCAAGCGACGCATAACCTCGCGAGATGGACTTCAAACGATCATAAAAATCATAGATAATTTCTGACAGTGGCATCTTGTAATGAAGCACCGCCCGTCCGGCGTCGAGATACTCGGTGTTTTCGTACAACCCACGTCTTTCGGTCGCCAATTGCATCACCGGACCGATATAATCCGGCGGTGTTACAACCTGGGCTTTCACTATCGGTTCTTCCATCTTTTCGATGTTCGTATAAGGTGGAAGATGAGTCGGATTGTCAATGAACACAACTTCGCCGTCGGTCAGTGTAATTCTGTATTTCACGTTCGGAACGGTGGAAACCAGGTTGAGATCATACTCGCGCTCAAGCCGCTCCTGCACGATCTCGAGGTGCAGTAGTCCGAGAAAACCACAACGAAAACCGAAGCCAAGTGCGCCGGAAGTTTCCGGTTCATAGTGCAGCGAAGCGTCGTTCAACTTGAGCCTCGCCATGGCGTCCCGCAACGCTTCATAATCCTCAGCATCAGCGGGAAACAGACCCGAATACACCATTGGTTTTGGCTCGCGGTATCCGGGCAAAGGCTTGGGAAGTGGATCGGCAGCATCGCCAATTGTATCCCCTACCCTCGTCTCGCTGACTTCCTTACAACCCGGGATAACATAACCGACTTCGCCGGCAGCAAGCTTGTCCGTCGGATATCTGGTCATTTTAAGCAGACCGACTTCGTCAACCGTATAGCGACCGCCGGTAGAGTGAAAGTAAATGTTCATACCGGCTTTGAGGAAGCCGCTGACCACCCTCACATAAGCAATCGCGCCGCGGTAGTTGTCAAACAGCGAGTCAAATATCAGCGCCTGAAGTGGTTGATCTCTAAGCGGTTCGGGTGATGGTACTCTGTCCACAATTGCTTCCATCAATTCCATCACACCGGTTCCATCCTTGGCGCTGACGGAGAGTACTTCATCCGGTTGGCAGCCGATTAGATCGACTATCTGCTGCCTGACTTCGGTGGGGCGCGCCGACGGCAGATCGATCTTGTTCATTACCGGAACTAGGGTCAGATCGTGGTCGATAGCCTGATAAGCGTTGGCTATTGTCTGCGCCTCAACACCCTGCGAAGCATCGACCAGCAGCACAGCGCCTTCACATGCCGCCAGCGATCTTGACACCTCGTAACTGAAATCAACGTGACCGGGAGTGTCAATCAGGTTAAGGATATATTCCCGTCCATCTGGACACCGATAATTCATCGTAACGGCATGCGCCTTGATGGTTATTCCGCGTTCACGTTCGAGGTCCATATCGTCCAGAAGCTGGGGACGAATATCGGCGGCTTTGACCAGACCGGTATATTCAAGCAATCTGTCAGCCAAAGTTGACTTGCCATGATCGATATGAGCGATAATGGAGAAATTTCGGACAAGATCCGACTTCACCCCGGACATAATCAGACCTCGCGCATCCAGGCTAAACCACGGTTCACCACACCTACGGCGCGTCCTGTCAGTTTCCAGCCGTGAAATGGCGTATTTTTCCCTTTGGAATGAAGATGCTCGCGGTCGACCGTCCACTCCTCGTCCGGATTGAAAATGGATATATTCGCAGGATTTCCTGTTTTAATAATGGCTTCCGGCTGACCGGCAATACGCCGCGGCGCCGACGACATCACTTCGATCATCCGGTTCAGGGAAATCTTCCCGGGTAAAACCAGCTTGCTGTATACCACCCCCAAAGCCGTCTCCAAGCCTATCATGCCGAAGGGTGCATTCAGGAATTCCACTTCCTTTTCGTCGGGGGCATGCGGCGCATGATCGGTGGCAACCGCATCGATAACACCCTCCGCCAGACCTTCAATCAAAGCTTCGACATCGCTCCTCGTTCTGAGGGGAGGATTAACCTTGTAGTCAGAGTTGAATCCATCAAGAATTGTGCAATCAAGGGTCAGATGATGCGGAGTGACCTCTGCCGTAACCTTCATTCCCCCACTCTTGGCGCGTCTAACGATCTCCAGCGACCTTGCCGTCGAGATATGCGCGATATGCAGCCTGCCACCGGTGAACTCAGCCAACGAAACGTTACGCTCAACTGCGATCTCTTCGCCAATACCGGGCCATCCCGGCAGACCAAGCCTGGTCGATACCGCTCCTTCGTGCATCACACCGCCGGCGGTTAGTGAAAGTTCCTCGCAGTGTTCGCTCAATACAACATCATACATCCGCGTATATTCCAGGGCGTGACGCATCAGCTCGGCTGAAGACACCGGTGAACCATCATCTGAAAACATGGTTACACCCGCTTCTATGAGCTCGGCAATCTCCGTTAAAGCCTCACCGTTGCGTCCGAGAGAAATTGCAGCCACAGGGTGTACATCCACCGGCAGTCCCATAGCCCTCTCGCGTACAAACCTTACCAGCCCGGCGTTATCGACAGCCGGTTTCGTGTTGGGCATCGGTGCAACTCCGGTGAAACCGCCAACTGCGGCTGCCGTACAACCTGTCTGAACGGTCTCCTTATATTCATAGCCGGGTTCTCGCAGATGAACATGCATATCAAACAGCCCGGGACAGGCTATAAAACGGCTTGCATCAATTACCACGCCCGTCCAGTTATCAGGTATTTTCCCAAGCAACCTGATGATGCCGCCACGAATCACCAGATCAGTCTTTTGGTCCAATCCGATGGAAGGATCAACAATCCTAACACCGCGTAAGGCGAGCTTGTCTGTTGAATAAACCTTCCATCCAGCCGGTGGATCTATTGGATGGGATTTACTATTCAATTAGGCGTTCTCCTCCCGAAATCAAGTATAACACAGCCATTCTGACAGCCACCCCGTAAGTTACCTGCCTTAAGATCACCGAACCGGGACCATCGGCGACATCCGAATCAATTTCCACGCCCCTGTTAATGGGTCCGGGGTGCATGATGACCTTCTCACCACCCGCCTGCTCCAATCGCCTGCGGGTTAAACCGAAGGACCTCTGGTAATCCCGCAGCGACGGTATCAGTCCCTCCCTTTGCCGCTCCAATTGCAGACGTAGCACATTAACCACATCACACCAGGCAAGCGCTTCGTTCAGATCGTACGTAACCTCCACGCCCATCTGTTCAACCTCGCGCGGCATAAGCGCCAGGGGACCACATAGCTTTACATTTGCACCCATCGTCCGTAGTCCCCAGATATTGGATCTGGCGACGCGACTGTGAGCAATATCGCCCAATATCAGTACTTTAAGATCATCCAATGCGCCAATCTGGTGTCTAAGGGTAAGCATATCCAGTAGAGCCTGGGTTGGATGTTCGTGCGCGCCGTCACCGGCGTTGATAACCGCTGCGCTGATCCTGTTCGCCAGGAAGTGCGGTGCGCCCTGGGCAAAGTGCCGGACAACAACGACATCGACTTTCATCGCTTCGATATTCCGTGCGGTGTCGAGCATAGTCTCGCCTTTCGACAAGCTGGAATCGCTCGCTGAAAAATTCGTAACATCAGCCGAAAGACGCTTTTCGGCAAGTTCGAACGATATGCGTGTGCGCGTGGATGGCTCGAAAAACAGGTTGGCAACAGTCACACCGCGCAACGATGGCACCTTGGGAATAGGTCGCTCCAGAACTTCAAGGAACACCTCAGCAGAATCGAGTATCTCCGTTATGGCTTCACGACTTAAACCTTCCAGTCCGAGTAGATGATTAAAGCGAACCCCATTCATCTCGGGTATCCTTCAGTTATCATCGCTCGTCTCCACCAGGATAACCTCATCCCGTCCGTCAACCTCCTTCAGACAGACAAGTACTTCCTCCCCCGGTAAAGTTACAACCTTCTTACCCACAAAATCACCCTGGATTGGCATTTCGCGGTGTCCGCGGTCAATCAACACCGCCAGTTGAATGGTAGCCGGACGACCATAGGCAAGTATCGCGTCCAGCGCAGCCCTTGCGGTTCGACCGGTGAACAGCACATCGTCCACAAGAACGACGTTACGGTCGTTAATCCCGAAGGGAATTTCCGTGGCGCGCACCTGTGGCGTCTTCCTTGCCATCAGGTAATCATCGCGATGCAGTGTAATATCGAGTATTCCGACTGGCACTTCTTCAGCTTGCTCTATACCGGAAATTAACGCAGCCAGCCGTTCGGCAAGCGGCGCGCCGCGCGTCCGAATCCCGATCAGCGCCAGACCGGCAAGACCGGCGTTGGCTTCCAGTATTTCGTGAGCCAAACGGGCAAGTGTTCTTTCCATCCCAACGGCATCGAAAATCTGCTGTCTAACCTTTTCTGTCACAAGATTGCTCTCTTCATTGTATTGTTGTTTCTCATTCGATGATTCGGATAGAAATGCCCAACCTACCGGGAATCATTCCTGTTTTTGGTCAACTCCTCAATCCTCTGCCTGGCAATTTGAGTATATTCATCATCGGGTTTATTGAAAAATCTGCCGAAGGTCACAGCCCACACCGTTTTTACTAATATCTGGAAATCCAGCCTCAATGACCGGCGCTCCAAGTATTTCAGAATCAACTCCATCTTTATCGGAAGTATAACCTCAGTATAAGCCCGTTCACGGTCGACAACGCCGGCAAGAACCGCTTCTTCATCGATGAACTGCAGCGTAACCGGATCGGTGATCCCCGGCCTTGCCTCCAATATCCTGCGCCATTCCGTTCGATACTTCTTCACGTATTGTGGCACTTCAGGACGGTACCCCACCAAGCTCATGTCACCGATGAACACGTTCCATAACTCGGGTAGCTCATCCAATTTTGTGCGGCGAAGCAGTCTGCCGATGGTTGTGATACGCGGGTCATCCCTCGCGGTGACCAACGTTCCGGTTTTCTGGTCGTGGATGACCATAGTGCGAAACTTAACCAGGGTAAATGGTTTGCCGTGACGACCGATCCTTACCTGCCGAAACAGAGCCGGTCCAGGTGAGCTAAGTTTTACGATCAAACCGATAATAAGAAAGAACGGAGACAATATAATTAAAGCCACACCCGAAGCCGTTATATCAAACATTCGTTTTATTATCTCATAACCGATCATTGGAGTGGCTCACTTGCTTTCAATGAAGCTCTTTTAGACTTTTCCAAACAACCAACTCCGGATCAGGAGTCCTCGTCATCCTGTTTTCCATATCTTTTCATTAAGTTGTCCAGTCTTTTCTCGAGCTCTTTCAAGCGCTGCATCAATTTTGGAACCTGCCCGATACTGGCATCCCTCTTCAGCGCCTCGAAATGAGGTCGCGCCGGGTAACCTGAAATCATTCCCTTGATATCGTACGACTTGGAAACACCCGCTTGGGCGCCGATGATCATACCGTCACCGATGTCGATATGCCCAACGATACCGACCTGACCGCCCATCATCACGTTCGAGCCGATGCGCGTAGATCCAGAAATACCTGTCTGTGCAGCAATCACAGTGTTCTCACCGATCTGAACGCCGTGAGCGATCTGGATCAGGTTATCGAGCTTACTACCGTGACCGATGCGGGTTACTCCGATGGTTGCCCGGTCAATGCAGCAGTTCGCACCGATCTCAACGTCGTCCTCGATTATAACTGTCCCGACCTGTGGTATCTTGTGATAGCCACTTTCAT
>CAYYHI010000027.1:0-859 GCA_964471745.1 uncultured bacterium
CCCAGAATCCTATCGAACAGGAGGGAACCTACCCGCTTCCGGAAGCCCAAGTCGATCGTTTTATGTTCAAGGTGGTCATCGACTACCCGGAACGAAACGAAGAGCTGCAGATCATGCGACAGGGGGACACCTCCGATGCTGCGGCAATCACTCCGGTTGTGAAGCCGGATAAGTTGCTGGATGCGCGGAAATTAGTGGATCGGATCTATATTGATGAGAAGGTCGAGAACTACATCCTGGACGTTGTTTTTGCGACACGACAACCGGGCAGGTTCGGTCTGGCGACGCTTCAGAATAAAATCCGCTATGGAGCATCACCGCGAGCGTCGATATACCTCGCCAAAGCCTCCCGCGCTCATGCTTTCCTGCGCAGCCGCGGCTATGTAACACCTGAGGATATTAGGTCAATCGGCTATGAAGTGCTGCGTCATCGGGTAATGGTTACCTTCGAGGCGGAAGCCGACGAAATCACTTCAGACGACATCGTCCGTGAAATATTCGACCATATCGAGGTGCCATGAGCCGTTCGGGATTGCTTTCCAGGAAAAAAACCGAAGACCAATCCTCGCTGCTGATCTCGGGTGAACTGCTGCGCAAGGTCAAACTGCTTGAACTGCGCACCCGGCTGCAGGTTCACGACATGTTCGGTGGGCAATATCATTCCGTCTTCAAGGGTCAGGGTATGGACTTCGCCGAGGTGCGCCAGTATTTCCCCGGCGACGACGTACGCAACATCGACTGGAACGTCTCCGCCCGTATGGGACATCCGTATGTAAAGATATACAAGGAAGAGCGCGAACTTACCGTAATGCTTCTTGTGGATGTTTCAGCTTCCAACGAATACGGAACCGTTATGTCG
>CAYYHI010000027.1:869-25784 GCA_964471745.1 uncultured bacterium
AGCGTGAGGTAGCGGCTGAACTGACCGCCCTCTTCGCTCTGTGCGCGCTTACAAACAACGATAAGGTCGGACTGTTGCTTTTCACTGACCAGGTTGAGCACTTCGTGGCGCCTAAAAAGGGTCAACGACATGCGCTGCGTCTGATCCGCGATGTTCTGGCTTTCGAACCGAAATCACGGGGAACCGCAATATCGACAGCAGTCGAATACTCACTTCACGCCCTGAAAAAGAAGTCTGTGCTTTTCTTAGTAAGCGACTTTGTAGATAAGGATTACGAAAAAGCCATTCGCGTAGCAGGACGCAAACATGATTTGATAGCAATAGAGCTTTTCGATCCTCGCGAGCGCGAAATCCCGCCTGCCGGCTTGGTACCGCTTAAGGACCTGGAAACGGATAATATCCTGTGGGTGGACACATCGTCGAGGTCCTTCCGCAGGGCATTTTCAACTGAGGCATCCAAACGCACTAAAGACCGCAATCTATTCTTCAAATCCAACAGCATCGACCGCATCGAATTGCCGATAGATCAACCTTACCTATTACCTTTGATCAAGTTTTTCAGGTCCCGGGAGCGGCGCAGATGAGGCGTGGAATTACATATTATGGAGGATTGGAGGGTTCGATAGACTTATCCTCGAAACCGATCGTGGATCAGCCCTTACACCGCTTCAAAGCTTTAGTATTATTTCAACCATTAATTAGGTTATTGTTGAAGTTGTTTATAATCTTAGCACTGATACTCATTCTTTATAACGGTTTATTCGCTCAAGCTGAAGTTGACTTACAACCGCGAAAAATAACCGTAGGTGATCCGGTCGAGCTCTCTATCTCTGTATCCGCGACAGACAGTGCGTCGGTCATCTGGCCCGGACCGGATGAACTCGCACCGGCAGAAATCCTCAAGGTTGACACATTGGACATCGGCAGGACCGAACAGTCGGTTAGGTATACCCTATCAATTTTCGAACCTGGTGAATTCGAACTGAAAGATATACCGGTCGTTATCAGCTACCAGAATGAGACGGATACCTTACTGGTTAATCCGGGATTAATCGCAGTCGAGAGCGTCCTGAATCCCGCCGATAGCAGCCAAGACATCCGCGACATTCACCCGCCAGTGAAGCTTGCCTGGACGCTTGCAGAATTGATGCCCTTTATCCTGGCGGGTGCCGGGGTAGTATTAATCGCGGTTGCGGCGTGGTTTCTGTGGCGCAGTTATAAGATCCGCAGGGGTGAGATAGTTCCCTATGCGCCACCACCTCCTCCTGCTCACGTAACCGCACTGCGCAGGCTCGAAGAGTTGAGACTGAAAAAATTATGGCAGAACGGCTATATAAAGGAATATCACAGCGAACTGACAGAAATCGTCAAGGAATATATTGGAGGAAGATACACAATCAACGCTCTGGAAATGACGACTTATGATGTGCTGGAAAGCAGGAACCGTTGGGCAGACAGCGATGATTGGTTCAGGCATGTCAAGCGGATACTCTCCAGCGGCGATCTGGTCAAGTTCGCACGTTATAAACCCGATCCACGTGAGAATGATCAGAACCTGACTCACGCTTTTTCCTATGTTGAAGCCACCAGGGAGTCCGAAGGTTCAATGGTGGTAGGCAACAGCAAACAGAATGAGGCTCTGCAGGAGGTGAATATCTGATGTACCAGTTCGCTGATCCGTTGTTTTTTGCTCTTGCATTGGTCATTTTACCGATATTGTGGATCTATATCAGGCGCCGGCGAGTGCGCTATCCGGCAGTTACATCAACTACGCTCGAAGTTGCGCGTGCTGCGACAAAAACAAATTACAAGCGATTGATTCGTTTCCTGCCAGGCGCTGCTGCTCTCGCGGCGCTGATCCTGATGGCGATCGCACTGGCACGACCGCAGGACGTCAGCGAGGGTGAAGACGTAAACACCGAAGGCATCGATATCGTCCTCGCTGTTGACATCTCAGCCAGTATGCTGGCGCGTGATTTCCAGCCTGACCGTGTCGGTGCAGCGAAAGCCGTCGCTGCGGAATTCATTCAGGAACGTCCGGATGACCGCATCGCGATCGTTCTCTTCGCCAAGCAAGCCTTCACGCAATGCCCATTAACGATTGACCACTCCATTCTACTCGAACTGCTGAGAGGCGTGGAAATCGGGCTGGCTGATCCCGACGCCACCGCAATCGGTCAAGCGTTAGCTGCAGCGCTGAACCGCCTGAAATCAAGTGAATCAAAATCGAAGGTTGTTATACTGCTAACGGACGGCGAAAACAATTACGGACTACCTCCCACCACAGCCGCGGAAGCTGCTGAAGCCCTAGGAGTGCGAATTTACACCATCGGTGTCGGCAGCCACGGTACAGCTCCCTATCCGGCACGTGACATGTTCGGACGCACAAGAATGCAGAACGTGAAAGTATCCATTGACGAAGAGCTCCTCAAGGACATCGCTGCTTCAACCGGTGGAACTTATTTTCGTGCTACAAATAACGACAAGCTGAGGAATATCTTTTCCGAAATCAACCGAATGGAAAAGACAAAGATCGAAATCAGGGCGTATAAACGTTATTCCGAGATGTTTTATCCCTGGGCGCTGGGAGCATTAGCCGTACTTGTGTTGGGTTTAATCTTCTCTATTACTATCCTGCGGAGCATTGCATGATCAGGTTCGCACACCCGGAATTCCTCATGCTGCTGTGGATTGTTCCCATTCTACTTCTCGCTGTCTGGTTGGAATATCTCTGGAGATTAAAAACCATGCACAGATGGGCGGGTGAACCGCTCTGGGATACAGCATTACCGCACCGTGCTCCCGGTCGGAAACTCGCCAAACGGTTTATGAGTGTGGCGGCGATAGGTCTTATATTGATAGCATTATCTGGTCCGCAGGTTGGAACACGGATGATTGAAGTGACACGCGAGGGCAGTGATATTGCCATCGCCGTTGATGTTTCCCAGTCGATGCTGACCGAAGATATAACGCCCAACCGGATGCTTAAGGCACAGCATGAAATCGTCAAGTTTCTCGGCAGATTGCGCGGCGACCGTGTTGCGCTGGTGCCTTTCGCCGGCGTTGCCTTTGTTCAGGTGCCACTGACGCTGGACTACGGCGCAGTAAATTCAATACTCCACGCCCTGGAACCTGGAATGATTCCGCAGCCCGGAACCTCCATTTCAGCAGCTATCAATCAAGCTCGCAGAGCTTTCCGATTCGAAGGTAAAGCGCAGAAGATCATTATCATCATCAGCGATGGTGAGGACCATGAAAAAGGAGCAATCGAAGCAGCCAAGGAAGCGGCTGAAGAAGGTATTATAATCTATACAGTCGGCATGGCATCTCCCGCCGGTGGTCCCATACCGGATAGAAATGAAAGAGGTCGAGTATCCGGTTACAAGAAAGACAAGAACGGTGGAACAGTTATCTCACGTTTGGATGATAAATTGCTGACCGAAATAGCCAGTATTACCGGAGGTCAATTCTATCGCGCCAGTGCAGTCGGAAGTGAGTTCGGGGATATTTTCAAACAGATCACCGGACTTGATAAGGAACAATTTGAAACCAAGGAATTTACTGACTTCGAACACCGCTTCCAGTGGCTACTCGCAGCAGCTTTCCTGTTGATCGTAATAGGCGAAATCATCCCCCCCGGAAGATGGAGAAAGAAATGAAACAGAATACCATTAGCAATCTATTAATACTCCTGCTGACTGCATTGTTTATTTCCCATTTTGCATTCGGTGCCGAAAGTCCCCGCAAAACGGTGAAAAAGGGTATTGAGCACTATACAAACGAGGAATACGACAAGGCGTTGGCTGAATTCTTGGCTGGTATGGAAGCGGATCCGGATAAGCGGGAGTTGAAGTATGACCTTGGCACAGCGCTTTACAAACTGGATGATATCGAGAAAGCAATCGGTGCATTCGCACAGGCTACTGACGAAGATAAGCCCAAACTTGCAGCGGATGCCTGGTATAATCTCGGCAATGCCATGTTTAAATCCGGCGACCTGGAAAAAGCTGTCCAATCTTATAAGAATTCTCTCTATCTCGATCACAACGATGAAGACGCCAAGCATAACCTGGAATTGGCGCTGCTGATGCAGCAGATGCAACAGCAACAACAGCAACAACAATCACAAGACAGTGATTCCACACAACAGCAACAACAACAGCAGCAGCAAGAAAAGGAGCAGGAACAAGAACAGCAACAAGCCGCGGAGGAACAACAGTCAGAACAACAGTCAGAACAACAGGAGGAACAACAACAACCTCAACCGAAAAAGGAAACAGAAATGAGCCGTGAAGAAGCGCTGCAGCTTCTGCAGGCGCTTGAGAATGACGAACAGGAAGCACAAAAAGAGAAATTAGAGCGGCAATTCGGTCAACCCAAACGAGTGGAGAAGGACTGGTGATTAAAAAGCCGCCTCAGTATAAGCTGCTACCGATCCTCTTCTCTCTCGCCTTTACGGTTCTCATTCCATCAACTGAAGCGTTTGCAGCAATAGAACTAACCACCGAGGTCGACGATCTTAATCCTTCATTCGGCGGAAGAGTTACCTATACGGCAACTCTGACCGGAGGATCGCTTCTGCCGGAAATTACCCCACCGAACTTCAACGACTTTGAAATAATAATGGGACCATCGACGAGCACCAACATCCAGATGGTAAACGGTCGGATGACACAGTCCAAATCATTAACTTATGTTCTAAGAGCCATCAGATCCGGCAGCGTTGTAATAGGTCCCGCCAAGGCAATCCGTAAACGTAAAACATACGCAACCAGCAATAGTATCGAGCTTACTGTCGGAAAACCGACCACGCCTCATATACCTGCACAACAGAATGAAGACCAGGATGTCATTCCCGGATCTTCAGATGGTTACTTACCGGAGGTCTTCATCACCGCCGAAGCAGACAAGGATAAAGTTTACAAGCAGGAAATGGTGATAATAAAGTATCGATTATATATGCGGGTGTCGGTTACCGGATATGAAATAACCAAGCTGCCAACTGCACGGGGCTTCTGGACGGAAGAATTCAACGTACCATCACGACCCGCGCTGCAGGATGTCACCGTGCGAGGTCGACCATACAAGATGGCGGTGCTGCGTAAAACAGCGCTGTTCCCCACACGAACCGGACAACTCACAGTAGAACCGATATATATCGACTGCCAGATACAACTGCCTCAAAAGCGTCAGAGCCGTCAAAGCAGAGATCCTTTCCAGTGGTTTTTTAACGAACCCTTCGGACGGAGAAGTGAGATTAGGAGTATTTCGACGGAACCTCTGTCATTAACTGTGCTCGACCTGCCCTTGAAGGGTCGTCCCGCAAACTTCAAAGGTGATGTCGGTGATTTCCAGCTTAAGGTAAAATACGATAAGCATGAGCTGAGTCAGCATGATGCACTCACCGTCAAGGTTACCATCAGCGGCAACGGTTATCTGAAATCGATCGATCCGCCCATGCTTGAACTGCCGTCCGGCTTCGAGCAGTTTGATCCCACTATTGATGATAATATTACCCTCACCGGCAGCGATATGAAGGGACGAAAGACCTTCACATACCTGGTTATTCCCCGCAGGTCAGGTACGTTTAATTTGGAACCGGTGCAGTTCAGTTACTTTAATCCAAGCACGGGCAGGTATCATCAACTGCGTGAAGGTGGTCGAAGAGTAACGGTTACACCTGCTGAAGGTGAACTCGTCTCCGGTAACTGGATGGGGAAATCCGAAGTAACTTTACTCGATAGTGATATTCGATTTATTAAGGAGTTAAAGACACCCCTTACGGCAACAACGAAGCCAATTTATAATTCGATCTGGTTTTTCCTTGCGTTGGGTTTTTCACCGCTTTTATATCTAATGGGTCTTGGAACGGAAGCTGTAATTATTAGGCGCAGTTCCGATCCTGATGCTCTGCGACGCCGCAAAGCACCTGAGAAGATGCGCAAGGATTTAGATAGTGCTAAGAAAGCTGCCAGGCGCGGCAATCTGCTTCTGGCAATTGACATCGCCGGACGGGGGTTGACCGATCTCGCCGGAGCCGTTATCTATACACCGGCAGCAGGTCTGACTACCGACACACTCAGGGATCTTCTAACCAAGGCAGAAGCTGATCCGGAACTCGTTGACGAGGTCGTTGAGCTGATCCTGGAAACAGACCGGATCCGATTCAGTGGTATCGAGTTGGATGCTGAAACCATTGAGAGTCTGTTGAATCGTTTCAAACAAGCTGCAAACCGGTTGGAGAAGATAAGATGACACCTAACAGACATAAATATAAAATCATCAGAGGCTTACTGTTAATTACGTTCATCTTTCTCTCGACGCCGGATTTCATAATTGCCGGTACGCCTGAGCTACTCTTCGAAGCCGGCAGCAAAGCATACCTAGAGGGCGATTGGCAAACTGCGCTTGAACATTGGGAACAGATCGAAACATCCGGTTACCACTCCAGCGCTCTCTACTATAATATGGGCAATGCCTATTTCAAGACCGGCATACTCGGAAAATCGATCCTTTACTGGGAAAAAGCGGCTAAACTGATTGGCGAAGACAGCGACCTTGCTGCAAATCTTGAGATCGCCAGAGCCAGACTGGTAGACAAGATCGATGAACCGGTACGGCTACCGGTCTGGGATTGGTTTGACTGGATTCGAACACGCTTTTCTGCTACGGTGTTGGGTTATGTCGGAATAATTATCTGTTTTATAATTTTCGCTGTAACGGCGCTGCGAAAGTGGGTGGCAAGAAACCCGGTGACCAAGAGGAGACTGCTTATTCCGGTGTGGATCATCATTGTGTTGCTGGTCTTTGATCTTTCATTGCTGGCTCTGAAAGCACGCGATGACCTGCGACAAAGAGAGGGTATTCTGCTGGTAAGCGATGCTGAAGTATTCAGCGCTCCTGCACACGGCAGCGGCAAGCTGCTGTTTTCGCTACACGAAGGCACGAAGGTCAGAATCTATCGTGAGTTAAAGGATTGGTACGAAATCTCGGCGGGAAATGATCGTCAGGGCTGGATTAAGAAGAAAGCATTGGGAGTAATATAGTAAATCTTGATCCGCTTTGCAGAATCAATGCTCAACTTCTGTCACACCCGGCAATGTCCATAAATCTGCAACCATCAGTCTGATGTCCTGGGGTTCTTCAGGCGAACGTACAGTCATTCTTACACCAAACGGTCCGCGCTCTGATCTGTAACCTTCAGGCTTCACACCGTGCTTTTCCAACACTTCCTGAAGTCTTTTCCTGATGTCAGGATTGTCCTCGCGCAAGGTCAGCTTCAACAGCAACGTTCGAGGTTTTTTAACCAGATACCTATCTACTCCCTGCAGCAGAGTCAATGTTAGGAGAGTTACACCGGTTATTAACATTCCCAACAATGGGTATCCCGCTCCGATGGTTAGCCCAATAGCAGCCACCACCCAGATCGTCGCCGCGGTAGTCAGACCGGCTATATCCCTGCCCTTGTGTATGATCACACCGGCGCCTATGAAACCAATCCCTGTAACAACCTGAGCTGCTATTCGTGCCGGGTCGCTGACTACACCTTCAGGAGCGTTTAAGGCTATAATCTCCGAGATGATCATATAAATCACCGCACCCAGGCAAATCAGGATGTTGTCCCGCAGACCGGCAGATTTATGATGCAGGCTTCTTTCAAGCCCTATTAACCCTCCACAGATAATCGCCACTAATATCTCGGTTATAAACCGCGGTAAAAGCTCCCCCAACATAGTAATATCTTCCATTCTGCGCCTCTTCCCTATTTCATCTTCATCTTTTCGAAATACCCAACAGGCTTCTTAAGCCGTTCTTAACCGCACGATAAATCCTGATAAAAGCGTGTCCTACCTTGGCTGCGGAATACCAAGCGCCAAGTTCCTCCCTCCCATATAAATCAAGTGTTTCAGGCATATCATGTTCCATAAGCACAACATCGTAGGCTTTTAAATAACGACTGTTGCTATGACGAACCTTGATCGGATCGATAGTAGCGACACCCTCTGTAGTGCGGATGAAGTTGGCGGGATGGGGATCGCGATGAACCCAGCCGGACTCGTGCATATCCTTCACAAAGGAGACGATCTCTCTTGCATGCTCGCAGGTTAAAACCTCCCCTTCAACAAACCGATACACCAGCCAACTGCTGACTATCATATTGTTGCGTTTCTGCTGCATCAAGATAACCGGGTGTGGCGTGTTTATTCCGTCCGAAATCAATCCCAGACCGTTTTGGCAGGCGATTTCTCCCAACGTCGGAAAGAAAACTGAAGTCAGACGAAACCAGAACCGCGTGCTCTGAAACGTAAACTTCTTAATTACATAGCGGATATTTCCAACCTTGAAAGTACCCACCTCGCCACGATGATCATGCTTGATTATACTGTCAGGTCTCTCCAGCTTATGCAACAGCGTAGCGAATTCCTTGTCCCAGGCTGGTCCCATCGGTTTGGCGCCGTTTTCATGTACTTCAACCTCCCAGCCGGAATCGCTGAATGTCGGACTCTGATAACGTATAACCATTTACTCACCCATGACTTTAACAATCAACTTCTTAGGTCGCATTCCATCAAACTCTGCATAATAAACCTGTTGCCAGGGACCCAAATCCAGAATCCCATTTGTAATGGGTAGTATAACCTGGTGGTGAACTAATAGGTTCTTCAAGTGAGCGTCCCCATTAGTCTCGCCAGTGCGATGGTGCCGATAATCCTTGTTAAAAGGCGCCAGTTTTTCGAGCCATTCATCAATATCCTGCAGTAAACCCTGTTCGGCATCGTTGACCCAGACACCTGCGGTTATGTGCATCGCCGAAACCAGCACCATACCTTCACTGACGCCACTCTCCTCCACCGCTTCAGCGACAAAATCAGTGATGTTGTGATATTCGCGCTTCTGTTTTGTGTGGAATATCTTATACTTCGTGTGAAATTTCATAGCAATAAACCGTTATTTGAGAGTTACTCGGGAAGATTATTATCCCGAATCAGTTTAATAAACCTATCACAATCGTTTAAGTCAGAAAACACCGCATCCGGGTTATGCGCCGACAGTTCCTGCTCACTGAAAATTCCTGTGGCAACGGCAATTGTCCCGGCGCCGATATTCCTGCCGTTTATTATATCGAGAGGGGTATCACCAATCACCCATGTATTGTGTTTTGTGAATTCGATCTTATAGAATTCGACCGCCCGCTGGTGTGCGATATTAAGGATTTCAGTGCGTTCCTCATGGTCGCTGCCGAAGCCACCAACTGGAAATAAATGGTCGATGCTGTGCCGCGTTAATTTCAAATAAGCGTTTTGTTTGATATTACCGGTACCGAGCGCAAGGTAGATATTCTCAGAAAGTGAGAGTAATTTTAAGAGATCAAAGACCCCCGTGTGCAGTCTGGGTTTATCGGAAGCGTTAAGTTCACGCTCGAGATGTTGCGCCGACAGCAGACTGAACTCCTTGAACTGCTCAATGAAATTGTTCTCCGGTAGGTTGTTGTTTCTCAGAATCTCGCGGAAAATCCCCTGGTCAGTGCGACCGAAAGGTATAATACCGCGCGTTGAATTGTCGACTGAATATATTTCCTTAGCAGCCAAGTCAAACGCCAGACGAGTCAATCCGTTGGAATACGTCAACGTACCGTCCACATCAAAGATAAGCAGTGCGGGATCAGATATCATTCAATAACCTGTCAGGATTATTTTAAATTCCTTATAATCGTTTATGGTGTTGCTGACATCAATCTCACACGAATCGATGCGACTGAAGCCGTTCCCAATCTTCAGAACATCAACAAGTTCGTCTATGATTTCCTGCTCACCATCAACACGGATTTCGACGCGACCATCCGGTAGATTTCTAACCGTACCGGCAAGACCCAGACGATCAGCTTCCCGGCGAACGAACCAACGAAAACCAACTCCTTGAACAATCCCACTCATCAGTATTTGTGCTGAAATCATATCACTCTCATTAGTCGGTAGTCAAACTACTTAGACTACGGACTACCGACTACTTGGACTAAATAGTTTGTCTTTTTGTGATTAACTCACTATTGGTTCAGTATCTTACCCGAATATATGCAATACGAGCATAATCATCATAGGCGAACTTGTGAGGCTTCAACGTGTAGTCATCTCCAGCAAGGAAATAACACCTGTCCTGATCCAGTTTCAACATAATCTTGCCGTTACTGCGAATATAATTAACCTTCACGTCAGCGTTGAATATCCGTAGCTCTCCATTCTCAGGATAAACCACGTACTGCACGCTATACCCTTCGGGTAGACCATCCAGCTTCCTGTCCGATCTTTCGATGACCAGTTTCACTGTAACCTTGCTGAACTTGAAATCAAGCTTGAAATGTGGATCACTCCACCAATGAACGAAATGCTCGCAACTGATCTCAAGCAATTGATTGGCAGATTCTTTTTTCTCAACCTGGACCAGTTTCTTAACGGATGTTGTATCTCGAATCATTTCCTTGACATACACCGTATCTTGTACTTTTCTCTCCAGTACAACTGTATCGGGTATTTCTGCTTTTGGCAACTGTATTTTAACGCTCAACTTATTGTCTGATAATTCAGGAATGGATTTCAAGGACCGTTTGACCACTTCCAGATCGATATATGAAACCGCAGTTTCGGGAATATATTTAAATTCGGATTCCACGAGTTCATATTCCTCTTTAACCGCGACATGTATCTCATGGTCAACTATGTCGAAATGGATTATCCCCTTCGCACTGCCATATCGAATATCTACTGGATTAATAAGCTTCTTTGAACTTTCTGTCTGTGTTATTATCAGGAATTCCTCTATGTATCCCGGCGATGCCTCGCTGAATGTTTTTTTCGGTTGTCGCAGAGTCAATCTTTCCGGCTTCACCTGGAAATCCAACGCTATTCGGATGCGGCTGGGTTTGTCGACGTACTCAGAAAGATGGCACCTTATCAGTTTTAAGTTGTTTGCAGCTCCATAGGCGGTATTATTGGAATAAAACAGGCAGAGAAACGCCATTGCCAATACACCGGAGATGCGCGATGTCAGGTAACTAAAGATCTTCATTCAGTCTCCAGTTATAATAGAAATCATCTCCTCCTGAACTAATAACTCAAACGCAAACATGATATACGATTGCTGTCGTCAACAGTAAACAGATGCGGTTTGAAGTTGAAACCTTCCCTGGCTAACAGATAACACTTATTCTTTGTCGGCTTCAGCAGTACTTTCCCACCGCATCTTATATAATTAACGGGCACGTCATCAAACAGCGTCGGCAAACTCCTGTTCTCGGAATAGATCACATATTGAACCTGGTAGTCGGACGGCGTATCCTTAAGATTCTGTTTGGATTCCTTGACAGCCAATTTTTCAGTGTTCTTTTTGAACTTGAAATCGATATTGAGATGCGGATCGCTCCACCAGTGAAGATAGTTCTCACAAGTAATGTCCATCAGTTTGTTAACATCATCACCTTTTTCGACATAAACTATATTCTCAACAAAGACCGTGTCGTGAACAACCTCACCTGCGCTTGCCTTATCGATGTAGACCGTGTCATGCACGATTTTCTCAACGAATATTGTATCATGGATGACCTCAGACGGTCTGGTAGGCATTACGGTGCGTGGGGCAAGTCTCATGTCGACGTAAGCAACATTACTATCATCGAGATACTTGAATTCGGATTTCTTAAGTTCGTAACCCTTCAGTACCGCCACATTAACTGCATTGCCAGCGAACGAGAGGTTAATTGTTCCATCAGCATTGCCATAATTAATGTTGGCAGGAGCGAGGGTGTGGGTGGCTTGTTGATTGACGGTGACTATTATGAAATCCTTTAGAAATCCTGCCGGGACTCCATCGAATGGATTATCTGCTTTTTTAAGTGTCAACCGTTCAGGTGTATCGGAAAAATCGAGTGATAGACGCACCTTAACCGGCAATCCACCCTCCTCATAGCGGTGGCATCGTATCTGCTGAAGACTACTGGTTGCAGCAAAGAGAGCAGTATCGCAGGTGACCAGTATTAAAAGGCATACCAGAACTGATATTATCAGCATCCGGTTAATGCTCTGCTTTGATTGGATCATGAGATCCCCCTGGTTTTAGTTATGTAAAAGTTTATAACCTGTTAACGGGGGTGGATTCTTAAGTGACCCGCTCCGGTATTTCCCCGATGATTGCTGCTTTCGCCGCCACTGCCGGGCTTGACAGATAGACCTCCGCTTCCGTAGATCCCATTCTGCCCTTAAAGTTGCGGTTGGTTGTGGCGAGGCATTTTTCACCCGCTGCCAGTATCCCCTGATGCGCGCCGAGACAGGGACCACAGCCCGGATTAAGTATTACGGCGCCGGCTTCTATAAACGTTTCGAGAAATCCTTTCCGCAATGCCTGGATGTAAATCGTGCGCGAACCTGGAATTACCAACAGTCTGACTTTCGATGAAACTTTCTTGTCCTTCAATATGGAAGCGACGATTTCAAGGTCATCCATCCGACCGTTGGTGCATGATCCGATTACTACCTGATCGATCTTTATACCCGCTGCCTGCGAAAGAGGCACGACGTTGTCTACACGATGTGGTTTGGCTATCTGTGGAGGCATGTCTGAAATATCGAAGGTGTATCGCTGCGCATATTCCGCGTCCGGATCGGTTGTAAATACGGTATAATCATCATCGACACGCCCTTTAAGATATTTTATGGTTTCCTGATCATACGGCACGATACCGAATTTTGCGCCCATCTCCATTGACATGTTGCAGAGCGTAAAGCGACCGGAAACCGGCATACTGTCAATTGTGGTGCCGTAGTACTCAACTGATTTATAATCCGCGCCGCGAGCTGTCAACCTGCCGAGCAGGAACAGCGCCAGATCCTTGGGTGCAACACCGGGTTGGAAGGCACCGTTGACTTCGATGCGAATCGTCTCCGGCACTCTAAGCCAAAGTTCACCGGTTGCCCATACCGCAGCCATTTCGGTGGCGCCGATGCCTGTTGAAGCGGCAGCCAGGCAGCCGTAGGAGGTTGTGTGTGAGTCGGTTCCGAGTATCAGCTCACCGGGACGTACATGCCCGTTTTCGACCATAACCTGGTGACAGATACCCTCTTTTATGTCATAAAAAGACTCGATATTCTGTTCAGCAACGAACTCACGAATCGATTTATGCGCCGCGGCGGTACGCTCAGATTCTGCAGGCGCACGGTGATCCAGCGGTATAACTATCCGCGACGGATCGAAAACCTTCGCAGCGCCGATAGAGCGGAAATGCCGAATAACCAAGCCGGCATTATCGTGAGACATCACTCTGTCCGGACGTGCTGTTAACAATTCACCTGGGTGAACTTCTTTCGATCCGGATTTCGT
This sequence comes from uncultured bacterium, assembly GCA_964471745.1. Classification (GTDB taxonomy): domain Bacteria; phylum Electryoneota; class AABM5-125-24; order Hatepunaeales; family Hatepunaeaceae; genus CAYYHI01. Next base: position 14,238 of record CAYYHI010000027.1, read on the forward strand.
AGCCAGAATCTTCTCTGCAATTGTCTGGGGCATCTCGTCGAGACCTCTCAAGTTGCTGGAATAATATCTTAATGAACATGGAATATATCAAGACTATATGTCTGAGTCAAGGCTGATAGGTATATTACATTCATATGATGACACGTTCCAGTATCACTTGACCAGCTTAAGGCTTGCATATTGTAATACTGTATCTTATCTTTGGGTGACCAGGATAACCATAAACAGGATGGAAATGCGACTTTCACACTACTTCGCACCTACTCTTAGAGAAACACCTGCCGACGCAACCGCTGCATCGCACCGGCTGATGTTGCGCGCCGGTTTGATAAAAATGCTGTCGGCTGGGATATATTCATATTTACCATTGGGTTGGAGTTCACTGCGTAAAGCCATGAATATCGTTCGTGAGGAGATGGAAAACATCGGTGCACAGGAATTCCAACTGCCGGGATTAAACCCGATTGAGGTCTGGGAGGAAACCGGACGCAGCGCAAGCTTCGGCGAGGAGATGTTCCGCTTGAAAGACCGTAAGGGTCATCTCCACTGCCTGGCACCCACTCACGAGGAGATAATCTGTTCAATCGCACGCGGTCACCTGCGCAGTTGGCGGGATCTGCCACAGATCTGGTTCCAGATACAGACCAAATTCAGGGATGAACCAAGACCACGTGGTGGTGCACTACGCATGCGCCAGTTTATAATGAAGGATTCATACAGCCTTGACCGGGATATTGAAGGGCTTGATCACAGCTACAGTTTGCATCGCGAGGCTTATGAGCGTATCTTCAATAGATGCGGGCTGGATTACTTCATCGTTGGCGCATCGTCCGGGTTGATGGGCGGTAGTCAATCGCAGGAATTTATGGTCGATTCCGCATCCGGTGAAGACGAAGTCGCCCGGTGCGACGGCTGCGGATATTCAGCCAATATGGAGGTTGCGGCATCACTGGTGAATTCTGTCAAGGGTGGTGATCCAGGACCTTTAACAGAGGTTTCCACTCCCGACCAGCGAACGGTTGAGGAAGTATCCACATTCCTTAGTATTCCAATTGACAGGTTGGTTAAGACTCTGATTTATGTCAGCTCGTCAGGTCCGCTGATGGCGCTAATATCCGGTGAAGATGAACTTAGCGAGAATAAACTGATGTCGATTACCGGAGGTATTGTCAGACCGGCTGCCGCAGATGAAGTCCTGGACTGGATGGGTGCTGAGATTGGGTTTCTCGGTCCTCATGGTGATAACAAAATGCCGATTTACGCTGATCTCAGGCTCGAAGACGGCAAGGGTTTGGTAACCGGAGCAAACCGCAACGGCTATCACGTTACCGGTCTGGAATTCGGACGCGACATCGTACCTGACGAGTATGTTGATCTGCGTATAATTAACGAAGGTGAAGATTGCCCGACATGCGGAAGACCGCTGCGTATCGTAAAGTCAATCGAGATCGGTCATATCTTCAAGCTCGGTACGAAGTACTCGGAAGCCATGGGCGCGACCTACCTTGATGAAAAAGGCGCTGAACATCCAATAGTGATGGGCAGTTACGGCATCGGTATCGAACGAATCATTGCTGCGGCATTAGAGAACGGCGAGGATGCAGACGGTATCCGCTGGAACAGCGCCTTGGCGCCAATGGACGTGATGGTTATTCCACTGAATGTTTCAGATAATACCGTTGTGAACCAGGCTGAAGAGATATACCGGCAGTTGAATCAATCAGGGATATCCACGATAATCGACGACCGGGACGCACGTCCCGGTGTAAAAATGAAGGATGCAGACCTGTTGGGGATTCCGGCGCAGGTGATCGTTTCACCGCGCAACCTGTCTAATGGAACAGTTGAGATAAAGAATCGCTGGAACGGGGAAAGACTTTTCGTGAAACCAGAGGAAGTTGAAGATATTGTTGAGGAAATACTTGATAAATGCAGACCGGAAATGGATTTCACTTCATAATTCCTTGAAAAATAGAGATTAATCCCAGCCAACCGGAGGACTTTTTGAGAATAAAAGAGCGGGCGCAAGGCTTCACCGTCGCGAACGAAGTTCGTAAGATGGGCTTATACCCATACTTCCGCCCAATCGAATCCGATCAGGATACTGAGGTTATCATCGAGGGCAAGAAGGTCCTGATGATGGGCTCGAACAACTACCTTGGACTAACCAACCACCCTGAGGTTAAGGAAGCTGCAATTGAAGCGGTGCGCAGGTACGGCACAGGCTGCGCCGGATCGCGCTTTCTAAACGGCACACTGCGCATTCATTTGCAGCTTGAAGAAGAGTTGGCAGAGTTCACCGGCAAAGAAGCGGCTCTCCTTTACTCTACCGGTTTCCAGGTTAACCAGGGTGTGATCTCCGTTCTTGTCGGCAGGGACGGTGTAGTGGTAATCGATCGCACCGATCATGCGAGTATCATTGACGGTTGCCGCCTGTCTTTCGGTAAAACCTTAAAGTTCGAACACAATGATATGCAGGCGCTGGAACGGGTTCTGTCCGGTCTCAATGACACAAATGGACTTATTGTTGTCGACGGCGTTTTCTCGATGGAAGGCGACATCGCTGATCTGCCTAATATAGTCAGGCTCGCTGAGAAGTATAACTGCGATATTATGGTAGACGATGCGCATTCTATCGGTGTTCTGGGACCCGGTGGGCGTGGAACGGCAGCGCATTTCGGGGTTGAGGATAAAATCGAACTGATAATGGGAACGTTTTCAAAGTCACTGGCTTCCATCGGCGGTTTCGTTGCCGGAGATGCAGTACTGATCGACTATCTGAAACATCATTCCCGGGCACTGATCTTCTCTGCAAGTCCTCCGCCGGCTTCAGTGGCATCGGCACGCGCCGCACTGAAGATAATGCAGCGTGAACCCGAACGGATCGATCGTCTTTGGAACAACACCCGGCGTCTCTGGGACGGTTTGAAGTCAATAAATGTTGATATCGGGAAATCACAAACTCCCGTCGTACCGATTCTTATCGGTAACGACCTGAACACATTCCGCGTCTGCCGTAGACTTCAAGATGAAGGTGTTTTTGTAAACCCGGTCGTCTCCCCGGCTGTATCCTCAGACAGCGCACTCATCAGGCTCTCAATTATGTCCACACACACCTTTGAACAGATCGACCGCACGGTGGAAACACTTGATAAGGTCCTGGATGAATGCGGAGTGGAGCGAAAGGTTAAAGTTGATTAAGCGAAAAGACCTTCTATCCAGCGCATAATATACTTGGAGATGCCATGATAGTAAAATATTTACTCTACCAAAGTGCAATTATTCTCCTTACTTCTATCCTCCTCCTATCCAGTTGCACCGACATGTATACGCCGTTATCCCCTGCCGAGCGGAATCCTGCTGAATTGTGCAGACAGGTTACAGCGGCGTTTGTAGAACTCAACAATTATACCAAAGCACTGAATATATTTCGAATGAATAATGAACGTGATCCGGAAAATATCGAAGAGTTAATCCCATATCTTAATTCAGTTCAAGCAGGCGTGCGCCCTCTAGAGGTTGATCAGACTGATACATCATTAATCTCTACTGAACGATATGACATGTATACCTGGTGGAGGTTCGATTTTACTAAGAACCAGAACGTTGTTATTTCGTTTGAGGCGCAAAGTCTGTCGTCCTTTATCGATGGTGCTGATCACATTATTTCTTACAATGTCTCCACAGGAGAATTCTCAGGTTACGGCTTGGACAGAGTCGATCCGAATATCTATATCTTTCTTATAGGTGAGTTCTTGGCTCCAAACATATACCTGATCACTACCGAAGGGACTATTTCCCAGGATCAGTGGAAGAAAGTAAATACTGTAAGACAAGTGAACTGGGTAGCAAACCAGATTGGATACGTAAGGAACGCTGTAAGAATATACTGGCAAGATTTTGGAGAATATCCATTACACATTGATTCACTCACCGTATTAGAATATCTCACCTTGGAGCAGCCTGCTATAACATGGTGGACATTTGACTTACAGATAGTACTAAGTCAACAGGTTCAAATGCCATATGTTGAGTCAATCTACGCTGTCAGCACCGAGAATATGGCTGGGAATTGTCATGATACACTTATATTCAATTATTGGGATCGTCACTATTCCGGCGAATGGGCTAAGTGGAAATCACCTTTTGTGGGTCCATGAGTCTAACAATCAGAATGGTCAGTACAGCGCGAGACCACGCTGAATTTATTAAACTTCCCTACCACTTGCACCGCAGCTACGATGCCTGGGTGCCTCCGCTGGTTTCCGAGGTTAAGTCCGCACTAAACACACGCAAGAATCCGTTTTACCGACACGCTACGATAAAGCAGTTCCTCGCCAGACGAAACGGAGATACCGTAGGACGGATCGCCGCTATTATCGATAAGAACTTCATCGAGGTCCAGGACGACCGGATCGGACTGTTCGGTTTCTTTGACTGTATTGATGACCAGGAGGTTGCTGATGAGCTGTTTACCCGCGCCAATGAAAGCCTTAAAAACGATGGTATGCGCCTGATGTTGGGTCCGACCAATCCGTCGATGAACGATGAACTGGGCGTACTGATCGATGCGTTTGACATCCCTCCGGCAATCAAGATGATGTGGAATCCACCCTACTATCCAAAGTTATTAGAAGGTACTGGTTTCGATAAGGCAATGGATTTGTTCGCCTGGACGATGCACGTGGATGAGATAACAGACCGGTTAAAACGGCTCGGACAAGCCATCCTCAAGCGAACAAAGGTAACTTTCCGTAGAGTAAACATGAAAAGATTTGATGAGGAAGTCCAACTTTTTCGAGAGGTTTATAACTCTGCCTGGTCGGAGAACTGGGGTTTTGTGCCATGGACGCAGGCTGAGTTTGAGCATACCGCTAAATCGTTGAAGCGTGTCATCGATCCGGATTTAGTCATCATCGCGGAAGTTGATGGCAAACCGGTGGCGTTTTCGCTGACACTGCCCGATCTGAATATGGCTTTGAAGCATATCAACGGTCGCCTCTTTCCATTTGGTCTACCGATTCTGCTCTGGTACGCACGCAAGATAAACCGCGTACGCGTCCCGATCCTTGGAGTGATAAAGGAATATCGCGGCAGGGGGATTGACACTGCACTTTACTACGAAACATTCCGCATCTGCACAAGGAAAGGTTACAACAGTGGCGAGATGTCGTGGATACTTGAAGACAACAAGCTGATGAACCGTGCTGTGGAGATGATGGGCGCACGTAAATATAAAACTTATCGACTCTATGAACGACCAATCTGAAAATTCACCGGTCCTACTCACCGGCTCGACCGGCTTCGTCGGTACACATACCGTGCATCACTTGGTTGATCAAGGTTTTCGGGTTCGCTGCCTGGTGCGGAAAACCAGTGACACCAGCCGCCTGCCTAAGAACGTTGAAACGGTCGAGGGGCATCTCCTTAATTTCGAGAGCCTGAAAGCTGCTGCCCGAGGCTGTCGGGCTGTGTTGCACGTGGGTGGAATTGTCCGGGCTAAAAATGCGCGGGATTTCTATCAAATCAACCGTGACGGCACATCCAACCTTATAAAGGCTGCACGTGAAATCGGTGTGGAACGTTTCCTGCTCTGCAGCAGTCAGGCTGCAGCGGGACCGTCGAAGCCGGGCGTTCGACGGAAATGGGATGATCCGCCCCAGCCGGTCACGGATTACGGCAAGAGCAAGCTGTCCGGCGAGGAAGCTCTGCAGAAGCGTGCCGGTGACATGTGGTACTGCATCGTTAGACCACCGGCGGTTTACGGACCATGGGACGTTGCCTTCCTAACGCTGGTTAAATGGATTAAATACGGCTTCAAACTGCGGTTGGGTGACGGCAGTATGCCGATTTCTATCATACACGCCGAGGACCTTGCACGAGCTTTAACGCTTGCCATTTCTGCCGATCAACTTTCAGGCGCGATCTGGTTTGCCACCGATGGCGTAGATCATGATATTCCTGCACTTCTGGGTGCGATTGAACAGGCGATGGATAAGAAGGCACGCTGGATCAGTATCCCAAAATGGGTTGCACCGACAATCTCGAGTTTTATTGAATTAATCGCCGGTATAAAGGGGGACACGCCACTCCTCAGTCGGTCGAAGTTAGCCGAACTCACACAACCGGCTTGGACTTGTGACGATGAACCGTTCCGCATCGCCACCGGATTCAAGGAAAAGTACAACCTGGTCGACGGTTGGGCACAGACGGTTGAATGGTATAAGCAGGAGGATTGGATATAACTGAAACTGTTTGCATTGGATACCAATATCAGACAGGAATGTCTGTCGTACTATATTATTATATTTCCTATCTTTAATACCCTAATTAAACAACCCTGTCGCTTGACTTATCGGGAAACCGTATTTGAAACTCCGTAATATCTTCCAGAACAGGAACCTCACATTCCTCTGGTTCGGTCAGATGGCATCGCAGAGCGGCGATTCGATCTACCTGATCGGACTTATGTGGCTTGTGTTAGAGCTGTCCGGATCTGAGAGCATTACCGGATTCGTGGCGATGGCTTCCTACCTGCCGGCGATACTGCTGTCTCTCTTTGCCGGTGTAGCTGCTGACCGTTACAACCGGCGACGGATTATGCTGAATGCGGATGCTCTACGTGTGGTAATAGTCCTGATGATACCACTGGCTTATACTATTGGGCTACTCAATCCTGTTTTTCTTGCTATTAACGCCTTCGCTCTCGCCAATGCCGCTACCTACTTCAATCCCGCGAGAGATTCGCTTATCCCCATGATCGTTCCTCCCGAAGGTTTATTGCGAGCCAATTCACTTGTTCAGACATCCTGGCAGTTCTCTTTGCTGATAGGACCGGCAATAGCTGGAATACTGCTGCATTTCGCCGGTAACGTGCACCTCTTCACCTTTGACTCATTAGCCTATTTCACTTCGTTCGTCTTCATACTGTTGATTAATCCAAAGGCGTCCTCAAAGCCAGCTAATAGCGGAAAGCCCGGACTTTATGAAGTACGCGAAGGACTGAGTTGGGCAATCAGGCATCCGGTTATACTGCCACTGATCCTGATTACAATCGCTGATAATCTATTTATTATGGGACCGGCTATCGTAGGTACGCCGGTTTTCGTCAGGGAGGAGTTGCATCTTGGTGCTGCAGCATACGCTTTTATCCAGGGCTGTTATGCAGTTGGGATGTTATTGGGAACTGCCGGTTTATTGACTTTGGGCGCGCGCTTCAAGAAAGGACAAATACTGCTGACGGGGATGGTTCTCGATGGTATAACATTTATCCCGGTATATTTTGTTAACTCTATTGAAGCGCTGGCATTAATCACTGTGATCCATTCGCTGGCAATACCCTTACTAACGATCTCTCGGGCATCACTCATCCAGTCGCTTGTCCCGAAACGCTTGACGGGACGCATCTTCGCTTTAGTGAATCTGTCTGTTATCGGCATGTCCGCCCTGTCGGCAGGAGTTAGCGGAGTTGCGCTGGAATTATGGGGAGCCAGGTTGGTTTTTCTGGTGATCGGTGCAGGAGGCGCATTATGTGGTCTGATAGGATGGTTGTTTTTGAAAGAATTACGTAAAAGTCTATGATTTTCCTATTGTAAATACGAGTAAATGAAGTTACCTTAACCATATATTCGATAGTATAACTATTTACAATGGAAGGCTGTGTGAAAGACCCATCATCAACATCGCTTCACATCAGGGACTGCACGCTTGTAACCATGGCAACGGAGCACCGCGCACAAAACCTGCGTGAGTTCAAATACGGCATTACAAAGGTACATCCGGACAGCATCTACCATCACTTCTGGGGCAGGCTGCTTCAACCTTCGTTCGACGAACCGGAATACAGCAACGATTTTGCATCCTGGGCAAGACACGGTCTGCGCGAAAGAGCACTCGCCGAAAGGTTGAGTGTTATCGATCCTACCGAGTTTCCCGACATCGAAAAGTTGCGTGAAGAAATCATCGAAACCGTTGAATCGCGACTGGATGAAGGCGAGTATGTCTCCTGGTCATCAGCCGAAAACCAGTTCTATTTCCTGCGTTCGAAACTCATCATCCTCGATTCCGGCATCACTGTCCAGACACCCGAACAGCTCGGTAGGGCGCTCCGGAAAATCCCGATCGGCAGTGTCTTTTATCATCTTATAGACGCCAGACGCAGAACTGGCAGCGGTAGCGACGACTTCACAGAATGGCTGAGAGGAATTGGGGATAAGTATGGTAATCTTATACAAAAGATCGACGCAATCGACCCGTTTTTCTCCTGCCTCGAAACAATAAGGCAGAAGCTTATCGCCATCTTCAAAGAATACAAAGCAGGAGGCGATAATGAGTGAGCTACTCGATAGTTACGGTCGTATTGTCGGCGATGAAGTTCTGGATCAACTCCGCCAGCTTGCCGTGCCGTTGAAAGGTCTGAAGGTCATTCACCTGAATTCCACAAAGGAGGGTGGAGGTGTTGCGGAAATCCTCCACAAGCTCGTTCCTCTGATGCAGGCATTGGATCTGGATGTGAGCTGGGAAGTAATTACTGGCGAATCCGATTTCTACAAATGCACCAAGGGTTTCCACAATGCGCTGCAGGGGCAGCAAGTCAGCATTTCCGACCGACTTCTTAAGATATATGAAGATACCAATGCCAATGCCGCCGAGGAACTACGACCGAAACTGAAAGATGCCGATATCGTTATCATTCACGACCCGCAGCCCGCCCCCCTGCTGCACTTCATAGAAGGTCGAACGGGAAAATGGATATGGCGGTGCCACATAGAACTGAGTAAACCTTATCGCTCTATCTGGCGCTACCTCAAGCAGTGGATCATACCTTACGATGCCAGTATCTTCTCGCTGCCGGACTTCGCCATGACGCTGCCGCACCCGCAATACCTCATCCTGCCAAGTATTGATCCGCTCGCTGAGAAGAACATCGACCTTCCTAAAAAGGAAGTGAAATCCGTTCTGAAGAAGTATAATCTCGATCTCGACAGACCGATTATATTGCAGGTATCGAGGTTTGATCGCTTCAAGGACCCGGTCGGCGTAATCGAAGCATATCGCATAGCGCGAAAATCGATACCACTGCAACTCGTACTTGCCGGCGGTGGCGCGAGTGACGATCCCGAAGGCGCTGCTGTTTTAGAGGAGGTCCATCTCGCTGCAAATGGTGATAAGGATATCCACATTCTTGAACTTCCCGCCGATGCACACCGAACCATCAACGCCCTCCAGCGCGGCGCCGATATTGTGGTTCAGAAATCGACCAAGGAGGGCTTCGGCTTGACGGTTACAGAGGCGCTCTGGAAATACAAACCGGTTGTCGGAGGCGATACTGGCGGGATCAGACTGCAGGTGATCAATCACTACACGGGATTCCTGGTTCGCACACCGGAAGGTGCAGCACTGCGTGTCAGGTATCTGCTGCATGATAGAAATCGACTAAACGAGATGGGAATTAGAGCCCACAGACTTGTTAAAGAGAACTTTCTGCTGACGCGTCACCTGAAGGAATATCTGTCAGTAATGCTTGCTACCATGATAGGCAGAGAGAAAGACCGGTTGGAGGTGTGGATGTGGCGATAGCTTCGGGAGCGGTGCCGGAGCAGTTCTGGAAGCTGCTGAGCATCACTGAAAAGCCAATCCTGCTACTCGATTATGACGGCACACTGGCGCCATTTCGGGTCGAACGCAACCGAGCGACGCCTTATCCAGGTGTAAGTAATGTTCTTAAAGAAATCATGGCAGTCGGTACCAGGGTTGTAGTGATTACCGGTAGACCGATAAACGAGCTGGTCATTTTGCTGAATATATCACCCCTACCTGAGATATGGGGTGCACACGGTCTCGAAAGGTTACTTTCAGGAAGCGAGATAGATGAATTCCCACTTGATCCGAAAATTGAGCGCGCGCTTAACGAAGCTGCTTTAGCGGCGAGATCAAAAACAGAAGATGAAAGAGTTGAAGTAAAACATGGCTGCGTGGCGTTGCACTGGCGCGGTGTGAAGGAATCGATTGTTTTTAACCTAAAGAACAATATTGAACCTGTCTGGCAAAAGATAGCCAGTCTGTATAAATTGGAGTTACTTAATTTCGACGGCGGCTTGGAACTGAGAGTGCCCGGCAGGAATAAAGGTTACGCGGTTCACAAGGTGATAACTGAGGCGGACGATCAAGTTATAGCCGCCTACCTGGGCGACGATCTTACTGATGAGGATGGCTTCAGGGCGGTCAAAGCCGCAAGAGGCTTATCTATCCTGGTTCGACCGGAATACAGAGAGACAGAAGCCGAAGTCTGGCTGCAACCTCCGGGTGAATTGCTTGATTTTCTCAACAGATGGTTGCATGTTGTTGCCAATAAAGATGTTCGATAGTTTCAGATCAGCCACTCTAAACAATCAGTCACCCTGAACAATCAGTCACTCTGAACAATCAGTCACTCTGAACGAAGTGAAGAGTCTGCAATCATACATGAACGAGATACTTCGCTTCGTTCAGCGTAACCTATTAGTCTGGGAATTTATTTAACCGAATCCAAGGTATATAATCATGAAGAAAAAAGATATTAAACAACCGGAACAGGTTAACAGTATAACACGCCTTGTGGCGGTATCGAACCGCCTGCCTATTAAAATTGAACGTGAAAAAGAGGAGTGGCGCATCCATGCCGGTGGTGGTGGTCTGGTTACCGCTCTGGCACCGGCTTTGCGCAATCGAGGCGGGATATGGATAGGCTGGTCGGGAACCACCGAAGAAGTCGACTGGCAGGATATACTCGGAGATACTTCAGACGATATAGGATATCAGCTGCATACGGTTACGCTGTCAAAAGAGGAACTTGATGGCTTCTATAAAGGTTTTTCCAATGACGTCATCTGGCCGATGTTCCACGATCTTCAGACGCGCTGCAAGTTCACACCTAATTACTGGTACTACTATCTCAATGTGAATGGCAAATTTGCCGATGCGGTTGAAAAGTACAGCGAAGAATCCGATTTTATCTGGGTACACGATTACCATCTGATCCACCTGGCTCAGATACTTCGAGAGCATGGAGTCAAGCGCAGGACAGGATTTTTTCTGCATATCCCCTTCCCTTCCATAGATATCTTCATCAAGATGCCCTGGCGGGCTCAGATACTCCAGGCATTAATCGAATACGATCTTGTCGGCTTTCAGACACTGCACGACCGACGCAACTTCATCCAGTGTCTCCAGTATCTTATTCCAAATGTATCTGTATCCGGGCGTGGCGCTGTCTTGACAGTAGGCATCGGTGACCGTTTGGTTCGTGTGGGGAGCTTCCCGATCAGCATCGACTATGAAGCCTTTGCGAACGACGCTGCTTCACCGGATGTGTTTTCCCGCATGGGTTGGCTAAATAGGTCGATGTACAGCCAGCACATCGTACTCGGTATTGACAGGCTCGATTACACCAAGGGCATACCGGAAAGACTTCATGCTTTCGGCAATGCACTCGAACGATACCCGGAACTGCGGAAGAAGCTGACGTTGATTCAGGTAGTTGTCCCGAGCCGGACTTCCATGCCTGAA